>NZ_QGDO01000001.1:1547754-1857305 GCF_003149185.1 Sediminitomix flava
GCAGCCAGGATAAGGTATACGAAAATCAGTGAAAAGATAAACACCGAGTAAACTGAACCTGATGCTTTCTTTTCTTGGTAAGACATCGCATTCCAAGCATAACTCATATTGGATGGCAATACTTCTGCAGCAACTTCCTCAAGTGCATCTAGTGCTTGGTCAGAAGAATAACCCGGAGCTGGACTTCCTGTCACCTCTACCGAACGCAAGAGGTTAAATCTATTTATAAATTCAGGGCCATTAATTTCTTTGACTTGTACAAGGGTACTCAGCGGTACAGAGTTACCATCTTTATTTTTCAGATAGAATAAATCTAAACCAGACTCATCTTGCCTATACTCTGGTTCTGCTTGTATATATGCCCTATACAAACGTCCAAAACGGTTGAAGTCATTTATATATGCCCCTCCTAAGAATGCCGCAAATGTTGTATAAACATCTTGTAGTTGAACACCAGCCTTTAAGACTTTATCCGTATTTATTTCAATATACCTTTGTGGAACATTTGCTTGGAAAGTGGTGAAAGCTTGACCTATTTCAGGCCGTGCATTTGCAGCTTGAATAAACTTCATCGCGTTTAATGCCAAGTATTCTGGGTCTTCACCGGATCGATCTTGAATCATAATACTGAAACCTGATCCATTACCCAATCCAGGAATTGCAGGTGGTCCAAAGGCAAAAGCTTGTGCTTCTATGATATGTTGAAAAAGAAGCATATTGACTTTTTGAACCACTTGTTTTGCAGTCAATTCCCGTTTATCCCAATCTTTCAGACTGATAAACATGAAACCTGCATTTGAGGACATACTACCCGAAATCATACTGAATCCGGATACAGCTGTGACCATTTCAATTTCTTCAATGTCTTCTAAAATCTTCTCAATCTTTTTATTGACTTCATCTGTCCGTTGGAGTGAAGCCGCATTTGGAAGCTGAACATTGACAAAGAAGTAACTCATATCTTCTTCAGGAATAAATCCTCCAGGAACAAATTTCCCTACAAGTCCTATCCCTAAAGAAACAACTACAATGAAGACGACTCCTCTTGCTATTTTTCGACAGACAATTTTGGTAAGCCCAGTATAAGAGCCTGTCACTTTATCAAAAGCTTTATTAAATACATTGAAAAAAGCGCCTAATGGTCCTCCTATCTTTTCGGGCTTTTTCATCAGTATCGAACAAAGAGCAGGCGAAAGACTTAATGCGTTTACAGAAGAAAAACACACCGAAACGGCTACCGTAATCGCAAACTGCTGATAAAGACGACCTGTTATACCGACCATTGCAGCAACAGGAATAAATACAGCAACAAGTACCAAAGTTGTTGCAATGACTGGAGCGGTTACCTCATTCATTGCATGTGTTGTTGCATCTTTAGCATTCATCCCCTTTTCAATATTTACCTGAACCGCTTCAACTACCACAATGGCATCATCTACTACAATACCAATGGCGAGTACTAATCCTAAAAGCGATAATACATTTACTGTAAAACCAAGTAATGGGAAAAGCATAAATGCCCCGACTAATGATACAGGAATTGCCAATGTTGGAATTAGTGTTGCTCTCCAATCTTGAATAAAGATATACACAACCAAAACCACCAGTAAAAGAGCGATCACAAGTGTTTCTACAATTTCCTTAATACCCGCATTAATCGGTTTAGTAGTATCCAATGAAATAGTATAGTCAACACTAGTAGGAAAACGTCCTTTCAATTCATCCATTGAAGCTCTAAGCTTTTGGGCCAAATCTACCGCATTTGAACCTGGAGCTTGATAAACAGCCAAGATTGCTGAGCTTTTTCCATCAAGTCTACTAAAAGCATTGTAGGTTTCAACACCAAGCTCTATTCGAGCTAAATCTTTCAACTTCACAGTACTTCCATCAGAATTTGTTCTTACGACAATTTCTCCAAACTCTTCAGGTGTTTGAAGTCGATCTGGAAGCCTTACAGTATAGGTATATTCAGTCCCTTTAGGAGCTGGTTCTGCACCAAACTTACCTCCAGGGTTAATCACATTCTGACTTTGGATTGCATTTGTCAACTCAGGAATAGTGATTTTCATTTTGGCTAAGATATCTGGCTTTACCCAAATACGCATTGAATAATCACTGGCTCCTAATACATCTACACGACCAATACCACGAATCCTAGAAAGAACATCCTTGATATTGATCAGCGCATAGTTTCCTAGAAAGTTTTGATCATAGCGACCATCTTCAGAAGTAAGTGCAATCAACATCAAGATATTAGGTAAGGACTTTCGTGTACTTACCCCCAAACGTTTTACTTCTTCTGGTAATTTTGGGGTAGCAGATGATACACGGTTTTGAGCAAATACCGTATTCATATCAGGGTCTGTACCAATCTCAAACGAAACATCTAAAGACATCTGTCCATCATTGGAATTTGTAGATTTCATGTAAATCATGTTATCTACACCATTGATTTCTTGCTCTAAAGGTGCCGCAACAGACTGCTCTACATTGAGGGCATTCGCTCCTGTATAATTTGAGCTTACGCGAACAACAGGAGGTGTTAGTTCGGGATATTGCTCAATAGGAAGACCGCTCAAAGAAACAATACCGACAATGACCGTAATGATGGCTATTACGAGTGCCATAATAGGTCGTTGGACAAAGAAATTATGTTTTTCTATGGACATCGTAACCTATTCTTGTTCTTTATACTGAGATTCAAACTTGACTTTGGTAGGCACAACCTTTCCGCCATCTCTTACTTTTTGCAAACCTTCAATAACTACCAGTTCACCAGTTTTTACACCTTCCTTAATAATAAGGTAGTCATTGTAAACAGCACCTTTCTTTACCTCTCTTTGCTTTGCTACATTATCTTTTCCGACAACGTACACAAAATCTTGCCCTTGCAATTCAGTGATACTTCTCGAAGGCACAACAGTAAACTCTTCGTGGCTATCTACAACCATTCTAACTTTACCAAATTGTCCTGGTCTTAAAATCAACTCTGGGTTAGGAAAAGAAACTTGAATCAAAATAGAACCCGTACTAGGGTCTACCTCTCTATCCATAAAGTCAAACTTTCCTAACTGATCAAATTTAGTCCCATCGGAAAGATATAGTTCAATAATTCCTCTATCGTCATCGGGTGTTTCTTCTCCCGAATGTGGTTTTCGTTTGTAGCGGTCTAAATATTTTCTATACAAACTCAGATACTCATTTTCAGAAATAAAATATTGTACAAGCATCGAATCTGTACGAGATACATTATTTAAGATGACAGGATTGGGGTCACGTCCTACATATTCACCAACTTTTGCTTTTGTCTTACCAATAATTCCTCGAATTGGAGAATAGATTTTGGTATAGCTAAGATCAATTTGTGCCATTCTAACAGAAGCTTCAGCTGCATCTACAGAAGCTAAAGACGCATCATACTCTGCTTGGCGTGCATCCAAATCACTCTGACTGACCGCATTTATTTCAGCCAATGGAATATATCTATCTAAATCGCTTTTTGCCTTTGTAGCTTTTACTTGTAATTGGGCTAGGTTACTTTGTCTTTCTGCCAATGCAGCGACAAAAGGCTGAGGATCTATCGTATATAATAGCTGTCCTTTCTTGACCATTGAACCTTCATTAAAATGTACGCCTTCCAAGTACCCATCTACACGAGCCCTGATCGGAACATCTCGGACACCATAAAGCTGACCTACAAAATCTTTATGCAAAGGAAGGTTCCTTTTTTCAACAGCCACTACTTTCACTACAGCAGGAGGTGGAGCCTGCTGTTCTTGTTTTTTACCACAAGAAAAGAGGAAACTATATATGATAACAAGTACAAAAAATCGGGTTGAGTATTTTTTGTTCATAGCAATATTGTGATTTCAACAATGCTACAATCTATCTCTTTTTAGTGGTTTAGAGCCATGGTTTAAAGCCACTCTAATTATTCAAAACTGAAATCAGGAGTGCCTTTTTTATAAGAAATAAGTTTTTTCAGAAAAAAGGAAACCTATTTATTTGAATGAAAATTTCACAACCTCTTTTTGAGCGCCATTTTCGAATGGAAAGAACTCCTATTTAGATAATTTTGAGAAATCACACATATGTATGTTTTTTATTCTGAACATTACCTTTTAGGCTACTGAAAAATAAATACAACTTGTATTTTTTCAAGAATTGATCTTAAATTGTAAAGATATTATAATACGACACATAGAATTTCAAAACATAACTAAGACTATGAGAAACCGCGGACGTTTAGTACTGATCTTTATAACCTCAGTTCTAGTCATTTTTTGGGTTACCTACATTCAACCTTCTTTAAAAGTAGCTACGGGCTATGCTGCTAAATACATGTGTTCATACACTTTTCTGTCCAATGTTTCAGAAAAAAACATTGATAATGCATTGCAGTTTTTCCCGATGGCTTATGTAGATTTTGACATAGATAAAGAAAACAAAACAGTTAAAACTTCCATTTTTGGTATCGCTAGTCAACAAGCTAATTATTATGAAAATGGCTACAACTGTGGCTGTGTATTAGGAGAACTTGACGTTGAAGACATTACAACTGACAAACAAGATTTAGCATCAAAACTTAAAGCTCAAGATACCCTTGCTTGGCCACAAGGAAACTTAGTCAACATTTCAGACTCAAGCCTATTTGATCATGAAAAACTGAGCACTGATCTGGATAAGATCATGAAAGATAATCCGAACACATTAGCGATTGTAGTTGCACATAAAGAAGAACTTATTGCCGAAAAATATCAGAAAGGGGTTAAAGCTGACTCTAGACTATTGGGTTGGTCTATGACTAAAACAGTTGGTAGTGCGCTCTATGGCACTATGAATGCTCAAGGAGTGCTCAATGCTGATGATCCTTCAGAAATAAAAGAGTGGGAAAATGATGAGCGAATCAATATTTCGATGGGAAATCTGCTTCAAATGAGCAGTGGACTCGATTGGTTGGAAGACTATGATCAACTTTCAAGCGTAACAAGAATGCTTTATCTGGAAGAAGATATGCCTGCTTATGCAGTAAAATCAAAAGCGACAGCAAAACCAAACGAGAAATGGTATTACTCTTCGGGTACATCAAACATCTTGGCAAAAATAATGCGTGAGAAATTGCCTAATTATTCTTCTTACGCCAACTATCCATATGAAAAACTTTTCCATGAAATCGGGATGTATTCTGCCACAATAGAAACGGATAACAAAGGAAATCATGTGCTATCTTCTTATGGTTGGGCTACGGCAAGAGATTGGACTCGTTTTGGTCTTCTTTACCTTTATGAAGGAAATTGGTTTGGTAAACAAGTTTTCACCTCTGATTGGGTAAAATATAGTACAACTGATGTTGAAGACTCAAAAGGAACATATGGTGCTCAAATTTGGCTCAATAAAAAAGGCGATGCGATTAAGAATGTTCCTACAGATGCTTTCTATGAAGATGGTTTTGGAGGTCAACGTATTTTGATCATTCCATCTAAAGAAATGGTAATTACCGTAATGAGTGGAAATCAGAAAGGATTTGACTTTGAAGGCTTGTACGAAAAAATATTTGCAGCTTACAAAGGCTAAGTTCTTAATTCGTTAAATACAGAAAAGAACCTTTTTCTTATTGAGAAAGGTTCTTTTTTTATGATTCAGGAACTTATAAATGCTTAAATAAAGGCAACTTTCAAAACTGGGAAGCTGTATCCCAATTTAAATATGCCTACTTTTGCCCTTCACTTTGAAAAAATTGCACAGCCTCTGTTCTTATAAGGGGAAATAAATAGATGATAAATGAAATTTGTAGAGCTTAAACTGATCGATCCAATTCTAAAAGCATTGGAAGACAAACAATATTCCCGTCCGACCCCTATTCAAGAACAAGCGATTCCTATTATTTTGGAAGAGAATGATGTTTTAGGTTGTGCGCAAACAGGGACAGGGAAAACAGCCGCTTTTTCTATTCCTATCATCCAAATTCTTCATAAACGTAGAAATGGACAGATTGGGAATGAGCACAAACTAGAAGCTCTAATCGTAACACCTACGCGTGAACTTGCTATTCAGATTGAAGAAAACATCAGACTATATAGTAAATACACCAATCTGAATCACACTGTAATCTTTGGAGGTGTAAAGCAAGGAAGTCAGGTCAAAGCTATCGAAAAAGGAATTGACATCTTGGTTGCCACTCCTGGTAGATTGTTAGATCTTATCGGACAGGGTTATATTAGTCTTGATGACGTCAATATGTTTGTATTGGATGAGGCCGACAGAATGCTTGATATGGGCTTTATCCAAGACATTAGAAGCATCATTCGTTTACTTCCTACAGAAAGACAATCCTTGTTCTTTTCAGCTACTATGCCCGAGAAGATTGTCTACCTTTCAAAGCAAATCTTGAAAGACCCTAAAAAAGTAGAAGTCGCTCCTGTTTCATCAACAGCTGAAACAATAGAACAATACGTTTATTATACCAATAAATCTTCTAAAAGAGACCTTTTGCTCTACATTCTGAGCAATGATAAATTTGATAAGGTTCTAGTCTTTAGCAAAACTAAGCATGGCGCTAATAAGATTTCAAAAGCTTTAGAGAAAAGGGGGATATCAGCTGAAGCAATTCATGGAGATCGTAGTCAAAACCAAAGACAAAGAGCCCTAGAGCGATTCAAATCTGGTGAAGCTAGAGTGTTAGTTGCTACAGATATTGCTGCAAGGGGTATTGACATTGACAAGCTCAGATTCGTTATTAATTACGATGTTCCAAATATTCCAGAGACTTACGTACACAGAATCGGGCGTTCTGGACGTGCTGGAGAAGACGGTTTAGCCATTTCTTTCTCTGAACCAGAAGAAAATGAATTTATACTTGAAATTCAGAAACTCACAAACACTGAAATCAACGTAATCAGAGATAATCCTTATCCTCAAACGGATAAGCCGATGACCTTTAAAGAGAAAAAAGAGTTTGAGAAGGAAAAGAATAAGAAAAGAAAAGAATTCTTGGATAGTCTCAGACGAAAAAGGCATGGAGGAGGAAAAAGTGGTTCAAAACCTAAAAGAAAACCATCTGCAGATGGCAGAAAAACTTCTTCACCTAAAGCTAACGCACGACCTAAAAGAGGAAATTCAAAACCTGCTGGAAGTGATGGAGGAAACTTCAAACCAAAAAGAAGAACTAAATAATAAAGAAAGAGATGTGACCACTTCACATCTCTTTTTTTCTTTTAAAGAATAATCCTTAAATGATTTAAAGCTTCCATTACAATAGTTGTACTTTTGTATGCTCTAATTAAACGTGATCAAATTTTATGGCTGGTATTTATATTCATATTCCTTTTTGCAGACAAGCTTGTTATTACTGCAACTTCCACTTTTCTACCAATACCACAAGAGTGGAGGATATGACACATTCAATAGCCAAAGAAATTAACCTCCAAAAAGATTACCTATCTGAGAAAAAGCTTGAAACGATTTATTTCGGCGGAGGAACACCTTCTATTCTTTCTGAAGAACAACTCAACCTTATTTTAAAGGAAGTTCATAAACACTTTGAAGTAGCTAAAGATGCAGAAATCACATTAGAAGCGAATCCTGACGACCTGACACTTGAGAAAATAAAGAGCTTAAAACGCAACGGGATCAATCGCCTAAGTATCGGAATTCAGTCTTTTCATGATCAGAACTTGAAAAGTATGAATCGTATTCATAGCTCAGAGGAAGCGATTAGGTGTGTGAAAGATGCACAAAGTGAGGGTATCGAAAATATCAGCATTGATCTTATTTATGCCATGCCTTCCGTAGATCACAAGCTGTGGAAAAAGGATTTAGAAATCGCAATGAACCTGAATGTTCCACATATTTCTTCTTATTGCTTGACTGTTGAAGAAAAGACCGTTTTAGGAAACTGGACACGAAAGGGGAAATTTCACCCTATGGATGATGACTTTGCTGCCGAACAATTTGAGATATTGGTAGAAACACTCATGCAAAATGGTTATGAGCATTACGAGATATCAAATTTTGCGAAACCCAATTGGCACTCAAAGCATAATAGTAACTATTGGAAACAAGTACCTTATTTGGGTGTAGGACCAGGAGCACATTCTTTTGATGGAATAAACCGACAATTTAACGTATCGAATAATGCTCATTATCTGAAAGCATTAGAAGAAAACAAGCTGCCTTTTGAGTTGGATGAGTTGAGTAAAGAAGATAATATCAATGAATATATCATGATTAGCCTTCGTACAAAATGGGGGTGTGATTTGTCTTATTTAAAAAATCAGTACCAATTCGATCTTCTTTCTCATTTTGAGAAAGAGCTAAAATCATATAATGAAGGAGGATATATCAGAACAGAAAATGATACATTATTTCTTACTGAGAAAGGAAAACTCTTAGCTGATCAAATTGCAGGAGATTTATTCTTATAGATGTTCAAAAAGTAAAATCCCACACCTTTCAAATAAAAAGTGTGGGATTTTTTATACTTAATCTTTTATTATTTCTGACGAATGTCTTTTAGAAGCATCTCAATAAATTGCCCTACTTCTCCTTTATCACTAGCCTTCAAAAAGCTTTCCGTGAATGTTTCCTGCTTTACTTTACAAACCGAAATCGCCTCATCCTTTTCTTGCATAAGTTTTTCTTTTGCTCGTTTGAAAAGCTGACGACAATTGTCTTTTTTCTTCTCCATCAAATCTGTCAACTCCGAGTAGTCAAAGTTGAAAAACTCTCTCAATGAAAAAACCGCTCTTTCTGAAGGACTGAGTTTCTCTAACATTCTCTTTACAGCTTCCTCAATTTCATGAAGCTTATCAGTATTTAAAGAAAAGTCAGAAGAAATATGTAGATTATTCAGATACTCACTTACATTGATGTTTACAAGTTGATGTTTACGTAAGTTCTGAAGATGTGTGATACAACGATTGGTGATTGCACGAGTTAAATACTGCTTGACGTTCTCAATCTTTGAGAAATCAACATGCATGATTTTCATCCATGTGTCTTGAACAAGGTCTTCCGCTTCTGCTACAGACCCTACCATACGGTATGCAATGGAAAAAAGTAAAGGCTGATATGACGTAATAAGATGTTGTGTAGTCATGATTATTCCTTTCGAGTACAGATTCTGAATGCTAAGAGCTTAAAAAAATGAAGGTAAAAAGTCCTCAATATTCAATGCTCCATACATTACTAACTAGTTACACTACTTAATTTTGTACGCCTTTCCACTTATAAGTTTGTGAAGGCATACATTCTACGTTAATTAATTTATATTTTAGCAGAGTGCTAATGAAAACAAATATAGTTCTTTTTAATTTTATAATCTGAGAAATACAATTCATAATCATAATAATCATGAGAAAAAACACCTTGAAAGTCGCATTTTTTGCAATGTTGATTGGTTTAGCAGCCTGTGGCGGAGAAAAAAAACAAGCTGAAAAACAAGAAGTTGTAGCTGTAGTTCCTGAAGCTGTAGAAGAAAACGTTAGCTATGTATATCAACAAAGCGAAACAATGGTCTCTTGGGAAGCTTATAAATTCACTGAAAAAGTGGGTGTAGGAGGAGTATTTGACCAATTTGTAGTTTCTATGGCTAAAGATTCTGTAGCTGCTCCATCAGAAGTATTAACATCATTGTCATTCTCTATTCCTGTGGAAAGTGTAAACAGTAATAACCCTGAAAGAGATGCTAAAATCAAGAAATATTTCTTCGGAACTATGGCATCTACTTCTACGATTGAAGGAGAAGTAAAATCAGTAGAAGGCTCTGCTTCAAAAGGGATTGCGCAAGTAGCTTTAAAACTAAATAATGTAGAAAAGACTGTTCCTTTGAACTACACAGTAGAAGATGCTACTTTGAAATTAGAGGGTGTAATGGATCTTGGAAACTGGAATGCGATCAATTCAGTAAAATCATTGAACGATGTATGTGCGGAGCTTCATAGAGGTACTGACGGTAAAAGTGTTCTTTGGCCAGAAGTAAAACTTTATGTACGTTCTAACTTCTCTAAAGTGAAAACTGATACACAAGTTGAAACACAAATTGCTAAGTAATTTCACTTTCAATTTAAGGCAATAAAAAAGGTCTTCTCACAACTGGGTGAGAAGACCTTTTCTATTGATAGATATATCTATTAGCTATTTTTAGCTGTTACTTCAGTTGGATTAACTGGCGTTACTAAACTACTTTCCTCTTCTTGATTCAAGTCTGTTGTTGCAAAAATCAATGCAAAAGGAATAATGAAGAAGATCACAAGAATATATGCTACACCTACCAATCTATTTTTCATTGTAAGTTGTCCTAGCAACTCTGCACAAACGATAGGAATGTTTCTTATCGCTGAAATAGGGAACAGTATAAATACACCAAAAATATTGAATAAGAAGTGACAGAATGCAATTGCTAAAGCTGCTTCATTTTGTGAGACAGCAGCAATCAAAGCTGTAACTGTTGTTCCGATATTTGCACCCATTAAGAATGGGAATGCATTTCTTAAGGATAATTTATTCGATGCTACCAATGGCACAGTAAGAGATGTAGTCACAGAACTAGACTGAACACCTGCAGTGATCAATGCACCCCATACCAAAGAATAAAGTGGTTTTCCGAATACGTATTTTTCAAGTCTTTTCTCCGAATTACCTACCAATAGTTTTTTCAATACTACTGTGAAAAGTCTTAAAGAGATAAAAAGACCAAGTGTACCAACACCAATAACTACAAGTGCGTTTTTGTTAAGTAAAGCTGTAATCGCTTTTGCAGCAGGCTTTACTGTAACTGACATGATATTGAATAATTCTGGACCTGATGACTCAGAAGAGTAAATTACACTTGCAATAGCCGTTCCTGCAGAAGATAATGCTCCAGTAAAGTATTCGATTGGGAAAAGCACACACATGACAATAAGGTTAAAGAAGTCATGTACTGTAGCTGCTGAGATCGCTTTCTTAAATTCATCTTTATTTGAAAGATGTCCTAATGCTACGATAGTTGAAGTGACACTCGTTCCAATGTTTGCCCCCATAATCATAGGTACAGCATTTTGTAAACTTAATGAGCCAGAAGCTACGATTGCTACAATCATTGAAGTAGTAGTTGAACTACTTTGAATAAGTGCTGTAGCTAAAAGTCCTACAAATAAACTAATGAACGGGTTTGATGTTAGCGTTATTATTTGTTGGGCAGTGTCCTTGCTTAGCATTTTGAATCCACCACTCATAAGCTTCAAAGCAACCAAAAACACAAACAAGACTGCAACAACTTGTACAACCTTGGATAAGGTTTGTAATACCTTATTCGTATCCGAATTTTTCATCTTTAAGTTTCTTCTCTTAGTTCTTAGGTTGAGCGAAAATTAAGATTTGAAGTTTTGTCCTCCCTACAACCAATGACAATTTTCGGAATATCGGATCAACATAATATGTCTCGTATGTTAACAAAATGTTACATAAACAGCTATTACAAAATATAATCTTTAAATAATACTATTAAACACGTTCTAAAATTAGCTTATATTAACCCTAAACTATTAAGTAATCCATCTTTATAAGTTTTACCTATCGGAATCAACTTTCCATTGATTTCCAATTGATTACCTTCAATTGCTTTAATTTGTGATAGTGAAACGATATAAGACCTATGAGTCCGTATAAATTGCTCTTTTGGCAAGGAATCTTCTAACTTACTGAGTGACTGCAACGAAATGATTCGTTGAGAGGGAGTATAAAACGATACATATTCTTTTAAGCCCTCTATATATAAAATATCTTTGAAGTAAGTCTTGTAAATACGATGATCACTCTTGATCATTAAATAATCCTGTTCTTTTATTGGTTTTATATCATCCTCTATTTTTTCAATATTTTTTGTTAATGACTCCTTTGGTTGCTGCTTTAATCCAAAAATTGCGTTCGCTTTTTGAACAGCTTTAAGAAATCTTTCAAACGAAAAAGGTTTCAGAAGGTAGTCTATAACGTTGAACTCATAACTTTCCAAGGCATATTCTGAATAAGCAGTCGTAAAAATCACCATTGGAGAATTACTCATCGTTTTCAGAAATTCAATACCTGTGAGGTCGGGCATTTGAATATCTAAGAATAGAAGGTCTACATCTTGCTCTTGCATGACAGCCATTGCTTCCAACGGAGATTTACACATCCCGACCAACTCAAGATTGGGTAATTTGGATACAAAGTTTTCTAATAACTTTCTCGCTAGCTGTTCATCATCTATAATGAGGCATTTCATTTTCATGATAATTGAATTTTTAAGTTTACTTCAAAAAAGTCTGCTTCATCCTTTATTTCTAGCTGATGTGAATCGGGGTAAAGCAAATCCAACCTCCGTTGTACATTTGTCAGACCAATCCCCCCTGTTTTGTCTTTAGTGAAGTTCGTCTGACTCTTACTGTTTCCTAAATGAAAATATAGCTGATTATCATTTATATAAATTTTCAGCTTAATCCAACCATTTTCTAAATCTTCAATCTTACTGTGTTTAAAACTATTTTCTACAAAAGGGATAAAAAGCATAGGGGCTATCTCATACTTATCTGCATTGGAAACAGCAATTTCAGAAGTAATATTTAGAGGGCCTTCATCTTTCAGTTTCTGAAAATCGATATAGTTATTTATGTAGGCGATCTCTTTTTGCAATGGTACTCGTTCAGTATTTGCTTCATATAACATGTACCGCAGCATATCTGAAAGTTTTAAGATCATCTCGGGAGTCTGATCCGATTTTAAGATAGAGAGCGTATACAGATTATTCATAAGGTTGAATAAAAAATGAGGGTTTATCTGAGACTTCAAAAAAGCCAATTCACTTTTAACACCTTCACTTTTTAACACGACTGCTTCTTTCTCCCTCTTAGAAACCAAAATCGACATCTGAATTGTTGTACTAACCAATGTAATCACGAGGTAAAACATAAAACCTTGAAATCTGCTGTAGCGAGATAACATTCTTACAATATTCTTAGCAAAGTCATGTCGGGGCTTTTGGAATTCTTTCCAATGTTCTGGAGGCAGAGGTCTTCTCTCTGTTCTAAGGTATTCTCTTATTGTATCTGTAAATCCAAATGATTTCTCAACCAATTCAGACGCTAGAATACATACCACGATAGTAAGCAGAATACTCACCGTATATAATACGTACTTCTTCCGAATCATCAGTTTCGGAATCAATACTTCTTGATTGAATATGATCAGTAAAGTGAGGAAAAAAGCCTTAATACACGCAACCTCTAAAGCCAAGAAAGCATAGAGCTTCTGACTCAGCATGAGGTAATGCAAAAGAATAAATAAGAGATATATGAGAATATATTTTCCGACCAGTTTCCACGTCTTCATTCTGTCCATGTCTTTTCCAAATTCGGTGTACTCAAAGCTACAATAGAACGAATGGATCAACAAAGTTCTTCAACCAACAAAGGATTTAACTCAATAAAAAGTCATTAGAGACAAGCTGAGGGTATTATATAACTCAAAAGTCCATTGGTAGAAAGATTCGCTGCATTGGTTGATTTTATTTTCTAGGCAATCCAAAGTCCTCCACCTTTGAAACATCAAATCATCAGAAACAATGATGAAAACGTGTCAATTCTTCGAATTAAAAATATAGTATTATGAAAAAAGTTATTATTCCATTTATCGCAGTAATTCTTGTTTCAGGTTTAGTCTTCGCACAAAAAAGAGAACGAAGAGGAATGTCTGAAGAAGTTAAAAACTACATCAAAGAAAATGTATGGCCTGTAGTTTCGGAACAACGTCAGAAATTTGATTCTTATCTTTCTACAGACGAAAAAGCCGAAATTGAAGCTTTGAGAGCTCGTATAGAAAAACTGAAAGAGGAGAGAAAAGCTAACCGACCTCAGAAAGCCGAAAAAGGAAAACGTCCTGAGCTTACCGAAGCACAACGCGAACAAATGCATGCAAGCAGAAAAGAAATGAAACGCATCATGTATTCAGCCTTTCAGATTGCAGAAAATCACGAATCAGAACTTTCTTCTCTCATGTCAGAATCTAAAGATGATAGAGAAAAGTGGAGAAAAGATTTGTCTGCTATGAAAGAGGCTAAACGTGAAGAAATGAAATCTTCTGAAAAAGGAGAAAAAGAAAACAAAGGTCGAAAAGGCAGAAAACACCACCACGGAAAAATGGGACATGGCCCAAGAGGCATGAATATCATGCATCCATCTGAAGAAATGTTTATTCTGTTTGACTACAATAAATCTGCTGATGACTTCTTCAAAGAAATGGAGGAACACAGAAAATAGTTGAACTTAATCTAGTTTACCTTAAAGGCACTCAGTTTCTGGGTGCTTTTTTTGATATATTTCACCTATAACTTCTAGAAATTGCTTGTTAAAGACCTTTTTTAGATGGAAACTGATTTTCAGAAAGTTCGTATATTGCAATTACTTTAGATAAAACAGCACATAATATCTCAAACATTTAAGCTAGCTAAAGGGGCGAAAATATGGAAAGTCTATCATTAGGAATACTACAAAAGAACAAGCTGCGAAAAACACCTAGCCGAGAAAAAATATTAGATATTTTTATGCAAAGTGAAGTAGCACTTTCAGAAAATGATATTGAGCATCAGCTTAGTGAATTTTGTGATCGTGCAACTATTTATCGTACGTTGAAAACTTTCCTAGAACATGGACTTGTTCACAAAGTGATGGACGAAAACAATTTAGTCAAGTTCGCTTATTGCAAAGAAGGTTCTTGCTCAGACCATGAACACAATCATGACCACGTTCATTTTAAATGTAAAAAATGTGGTAATACCGTTTGTATGGAAGAACACCCAATTCAAAAGCTAAATCTGCCCGAAGGCTATCAAACTGACGAAGTCAACTTACTGATCATAGGAACTTGTCCTAACTGTAAGTAAATATATAAGCATAAAAAAATCCCTCTAGGAAATACTCCTTGAGGGATTTTTTATTATCTATTGAATAATCTTAAAGCTCAAGTGCTTCAATTGCCTTATCATAATCAGGCTCTTGCGCAATCTCAGGAACTTGTTCTGTATAAACAATATTTCCATCTGCGTTAATCACTACAATGGCACGCGAGAATAAACCAGCCAAAGGACCATCAATGATATTTACAGCATAATTTTGCTCAAATTCAGGGTCTTTATATTGAGAAGTTGCAATTACATTTTCTAAGCCCTCTCCTTCACAAAAACGCTTGTGTGCAAAAGGTAAATCTTTAGAAACACATAACACTACTGTATTCTCTAGTTGTGAAGCTCTTTCATTAAATGCTCTTGTAGAAGCTGCACAAACACTTGTATCTATACTAGGGAAAATATTCAATATGATTCTTTGCCCTCTAAAATCTTCAAGAGATACGTCTGTTAAATCTGTTTTAGTCAAACGAAAGCTTGGTGCTTTTATGCCTAGTTCGGGAAGAGAACCTTCGGTGTGGATTTTATTTCCTTTAAGAGTAATGGTAGCCATAAACCAGAGAATTATTTAAGGTAAAAATTTAATTGATTGATATTCAAAGTTCATAAATATTTTCTTATCGAACACTTTTTCTACTCATTTTTCTCATTTATAGGCTGAAAAATAACCCTTTGTTAAAAGATTTGACATCTATAAAAGCCAATTCTTACATTCACTCATTAGCTATTTTCAAATATTTAAAAGATTGCAATTATCTCTTTTTTGGAAATAAAGGCCTTAATTTCCTTTTAAATAACTGCCAAGAGTAGAAAAAATAAAAGGTCAACTCACACAGAAGATGAATTGACCTTTTAGTTATTTATTACACTAAAATTAATGTGCTTCTAACCAATGTGCTCCTGTACCTACTTCAACTTCTAAAGGAACTTTTAGTTTATCTTTTAGAGCAGCTTCCATACGTTCTTTGATGTTTGCTTTCATCAATTCAAGCTCATCCTTATGAACTTCGAAAACCAATTCATCATGTACTTGCATAATCATACGTGACTGAAGTTTCTCTTTTTTCATCCAATCATGAATATCGATCATAGCAACTTTGATGATATCTGCTGCACTACCTTGAATTGGTGCATTGATCGCATTTCGTTCTGCCATTCCTCGTTGTACTTGGTTTCGAGAATTGATATCTCTCAAGTAACGCTTACGTCCCATGATTGTCTCACAGTAGCCTTTATCACGAGCTTCGTTTACGGCTTTGTCCATGTATTGTTTAATCATCGGGAATTCTTCGAAATAAGTATCGATCAGCTCTTTTGCATCTTTACGAGGAATGTTCAATTGCTGAGAAAGTCCGAATGCAGAAACGCCATAGATGATACCGAAGTTGGCTGTTTTGGCTCTTCTTCTTTGTTCTCCATCTACTTCCGATTCATCAATCTTAAAGACTTTTGCAGCAGTAGCTGTGTGAATATCTTTTCCTTGCTGGAAAGCTTCTACCATATGATCGTCTTGACTGAAAGATGCCATCAAGCGAAGTTCGACTTGCGAATAATCGGCAGCCATTATGATGTAATCCTCATTTTGAGGGACAAATGCCTTACGAATTTCACGACCACGAGCTGTACGGATTGGAATGTTTTGAAGGTTAGGATTCGTAGAACTCAAACGTCCTGTAGCAGCTACAGCTTGATTGTATGAGGTATGGATTCTGCCATCTTTCTTAGAAATCAATTTTGGCAGGGCATCTACATACGTATTTTTCAACTTTTGAAGCTGACGGAAGTCCAAAATATCTTGAACAATCGGATGATCTTTTGCCAAGTTTTGTAAGATTTCCTCACCTGTAGCATACTGCCCAGATTTGGTTTTCTTTGGCTTGTCAATCAGTTTCATTTTCTCAAAGAGAATCACACCCAATTGCTTTGGCGATGCAATATTGAATTCTTCACCAGCAGCTTCATATATCGCTTTTTCTCTTTTCTCAACTTCTTCGCCTAGTTCTGTGGAAATATCTTTTAGAGCATCAGTATCGATATTTACCCCAAAGTTTTCCATACTAGCCAAAACGTTAACAAGCGGAACTTCAATGCTGTCGTAAAGTTCTGTTAGTTGGTTATCAGAAAGCAAAGGGCGGAAAGTTTCAGCCAATTGCCAAGTAATATCCGCATCTTCAGAAGCATATTCTTTGATTTCTTCCAAAGCAACATCACGCATCGATTTCTGATTTTTTCCTTTCTTCCCAATCAAATCTTCAATATGCACACATTCATAATGCAGATAAGTTTCTGCTAGAGTATCCATACCATGACGTTTGTCTGGCTCAAGAAGGTAATGAGCAAGCATTGTATCAAAGAGTTTTCCTTTTACTTCAATGCCGTATTGCATTAAGACAAGAATATCATATTTGATATTTTGCCCAATCTTCTCAATTTTTTCATTTTCAAATACGGCTCTGAATTCTTCCAAAAGTGCTTTAGCCTCATCTTGATTTTCAGAAACAGGCACATAATAAGCTTCTTTATTTCTATATGAGAAAGACAACCCGACTAATTCCGCTTCGCTTGCTTCTAAAGAAGTTGTTTCGGTGTCAAAGCAGAATTTATCTTGTTTGGCTAAAAACTCGATTAACTCTTTTCGAAGCTCTGGCGTATCAATCAAATGATAGTCATGAAGTGTATTGTTGATATTCTTGATCTCAATCACTTCTTGAACTTCCTCTTCTGCTTCTACTTTGTTGGTAGCTGGAGCCGCACCACCAAAAAGACTCATTTGTCCAGCTTGAACGGCTGGTGATTTTTTGGTTGTACTTGTTTCACCAAAGATTCTTTTTCCAATCGTCTTGAATTCTAATTCATCAAAGATTTTTGAAAGTGCTTCTTTGTTGAAACCATCATATTTTAATTTATCTTCTTCAAAAGGAACATCAACATCGATTTTGATCTTAGCCAATTCTTTCGACATCAATGCCTGTTCTTTGTTTTCCTCAAAGCGTTCTTTTTGCTTTCCTTTCAGCTCATGAACATGCTCCAAGATACCTTCAACAGTGTCATAGGCTTTCAGAAGTTTGACAGCGGTTTTTGGACCAACTCCTGGCACACCAGGAATGTTATCGGCAGAATCACCTTGCAATCCTAAGAAATCTACAACTTGATCAACTCTATCGATATCAAATTTTTTCTTGATTTCTTCTACACCCAAAATATCCACACCATTACCCATATAGGCAGGTTTGTATTGGAAAATATGCTCTTCTACCAATTGGGCGTAATCCTTATCGGGCGTAACCATAAATACTTCAAATTCATCGGTACGCGCTGCTTTTTTCGCAATTGTACCAATTACATCATCGGCTTCGAATCCTTGTTTTGAAAGAATCGGAATGTTAAAAGCTTCCACAATTTGCTTTACGATAGGAATCGCAATTGAAATATCTTCTGGTGTTTCGTCTCTATGTGCTTTGTACTCTGGGAAAATCTCATGACGGAAAGTTGGACCCGAAAGGTCAAAAGCCACTCCAATATGGCTAGGCTTGTATTTGTTGAGAATCTCCCACAAAGAGTTTGTGAAACCCATAGCTGCGGAAGTATTCATTCCTTTAGAGTTGATTCGAGGATTTTTACTCAAGGCAAAATGCGCTCTGAAAATCAAAGCCATACCGTCAAGTAAGTACAAAGTATTTTTTTCAGACATAGTCGGATTTATAGTTTGAATGCAAGGAAAGCCCTAAACATCTATAGTTCTCAAAAAGGTAAAATTATAAATATTCTCTGTGAATTACTGACTTTCTTTTTGAAGAAGAAAAAGTGTCTGTAAATGACTTCTAAAAAAATGCTATAGCGTTTTAAATAATCTGAAATTAATAGTTTGGAAAAGAGTCAATTAATAAATTTTGATATTAACTGATCCAAGACTAAAACCTTCAGAAAAAAATGCAATCGATAAGACTTTTAAAGCAGGTTTCCGCTCTTCTTTTTTTAATTACTCAAGTCAGTTTTGTTTTCGGGCAAGAAACAAAGGCAAATGAACCGCAAGAAGAGATTGTGGTCAAAACAGAAACAGATGAGCACGGAAATATTACAAGCTATGATTCTAGTTACTCTTATAGTTATACTGATTCTGTTACAGGTTCTACTGTAGTGAAACAGTTTCACTCTTTTTCCTCCTCAGAAATGCCGAAGGAAGGCGCTTTTCAATTCTTCTATGGACCAAACACAGCTAAATCGGATTCTACAACAATCACTCCCGAGCAGTTTTTTGAAGAAATGAGAAAACAGCAAGAAGCAATGATGCGACAATTTTTTGGACAAGGTCAACAAGAACAACAAACGCAAGCAGATTCGATTAATCAGAAATAGATAAAAAAGAGCCTTAGAAATCATTATTCTAAGGCTCTCTCATTATCTAAATAACTTAATACTGAAGTTGATATTTTAGAGCTTCAGCTTGAGTTACACCATCTGTGCTGTTCTCAAAAGTTTTACTATCTCCATTAGGTAGAAAAACTTCAACTTTTGCCTCATCTCCTAGAAGCTTTACAAGTTTTCGAGTCTTTCCATTTTCCTTAAAACTCCAAGTTTGTGATTCTTCGTCAAATAATAAGATACCGACCTCTCCTACGTGTTTTCCTTCTATACATTCTATCTTATATTTATTCTTTTTAGTCGTTACTTTATAAAGTCCATCAGGAGTAGAAACAAACTCTTCTTTTACTTCGCCTTCTTTCATAGAAACAGGATTATTTCCTGACCAAAACTCGATAGAGTTAAAAATAAGGACATCTCCTAATACACAAAGACCATAAACGGGTATGACTGCTAACGCAAAAAAGACAAGTTCATTAATCCATTTATCACCTATTTCTCCATTCCAAGCGTGAAGCTTAGTTGTGAGTCTGAAAGGACCATAGCAACTACTCACAGACAATGATACCACTAGACAAAAAGCTAAAAATAAAGACTTGATTCTCATAAGATATGGGTTAAAATTATTTGTAATTAAAATACTTCCAATCCTCATTTTTAGCAACGCGAAAAAATGAAACTTCAATGGATTTATTACTTGTTTTGTTAATAAGGAACTTATATTAGGTGTCTGTTTTACATTTTTAATTATTTAAATGTATATTTCGAAGACTTTTTTCAACTATTCTTTTTTCATAACTAAATACTCAATCAATGAGACAACAACTAACAATAACTAAGACGTGGTGGTTTTATTCGCCTTTACTAGCTGTGATTATCGCAAATTTGGTAGGGCAACTTTCGGGGGAGACAATTCTTACAAACTTTTCAAAACCTCTTATTTTACCTTTAATTGCTCTAAATTTTTGGGCAAAAAATAAACAAGAAAAAAGCAGTCATTTTACACTCATGCTTTTTGCAATGTTCTTTTCTTGGTTGGGAGATTTATTCCTGATGAAAACAGGAGAGACATTCTTTATTTTGGGCTTAGTTTCATTTCTTAGCTCTCACATTGTCTATGTGTTTGCATTTTTAAAAGCTGGAGGTTCTTTAAGTTTTTCTAAAATAAAAGAGCATTATATCTGGGTTGTTGTGGGTGTTGGCTACGGACTTTACTTATACACACTCTTACTTCCTAACTTAGATCAAGTTTTGATGTTTGCTTTACCAGTCTATGAGCTTGTGATTTTAACCATGGCTTTTGTAGCTATCACTCGTTACGGAAATGTGTCTAAGCAATCATTTCAGTACACTTTAGCTGGAGCTATTTTATTTTTAGTATCAGACAGTATTTTGGCTTATAACAAATTCGGAGATGCTATTCCGCTTTCTGGATTTTTAATTATGTCTACCTATATTTTTGCCCAATGGCTTATTATGGAAGGCAATGCTTTGCCTAAAAACAAAGTCGCTCAAGCCAAAGAGGAAGAAGAGGTTTCTCTAACAAATTGATTTTGAAATTCTAAGAATTAATATAGAGGTTTTCTGAAAAGAAGACCTCTTTTTTTGTGTCTTCACTTCTAACAATGAACACTCCATATTGTATTTTATGTTAAGGGGTTTTAATTCTTCTTTTCTTTTAGATATATTTGTTATTACGAAAAATTCAATAATAAGTCTGATTTAGTGATTCATAATTTCTAAAATCGACAGTTTTTTTACCAACTATCTAATTGTTATATCTCAAGACATAAAAATTAATAATATGAGTGCGTTTAGTGAAAATTGGAGGAAGTCCTTAGAACTTGAAAGCATTAAACTAACAGCAAGAGCTATATTTGGAAAAAGAGATAGCTTCAAGGTTTCGGAAGAAGAAGCTGAAGAAATCTATACCCAATTGCGTAAGTTGAAGGAGCTTGACCTATTTACAGAGGATCAAGAACGAAAAGTTTATGAAAATGTATTATTCTTTGGGTTTTAAGACTAGGTCTTACACATAAAAAAAGCGATAACCTTCAACTGAGAAGATTATCGCTTTTATTTTTTTAGAAGAATTTTTTACTCAATAACCATCAAATTACTCTGACGGATAAAGGCATCATTCTCCTGATCTACTTTTACTTTGTACCAAATATCTTGCTTACCTACAATATCCATCCTAGTACCTTTACTAGCTGATTTGTAAATATCTGACCCTGCAGAAGCCGACTTCATCAGTAAAGAATTATTTGCATTCACAATTGCTTTAGGAGTTTTGAATCCATAGTTAAACAACCAAACACAAGTTCCTAAAAGAGTGAGGTAAGCAATTGAATGGGGTAAAATAGTACGACCATTTCTTTTTCGCTTCGCTATTCCAAAGAAAAAGCTCAACAACAGGAGTATTGAAACCCCAAAAATAATTTCGTAATACTTATTGAAAATACTTCTGAAAAAGTCATAGTCTGTAAACTTATAACCTTCCAATTCGTATTTCCCTGCCATATCTTCCATCTTTACCAACACCGCTTGGTCTGCTGTATGATGATAGTACATATTAAGAAAATATAAGGACTTTGTATAGTCTCCTAAGCCTTCATATATGTAAGCAACCTTCATTAACATTCGAGGGGTATATGATTGGTCTTCATACAATAAGCCCTCATAGATGTCTAAAGCCTGAGTGTATTTGGATTCTTCAAATAAAGAATCTGCCTTTATTAACTTTTCTTCAGGATTTTCCGCCATCGAATTTTTCACTGTGAAAATCAGGCAGAAGGAAAAAACAAGTAAGAATTTTGTTCTGATGTTTTGCATTGTATTGATTAGTCTACTACCTTTGCACCGCTAAATCGAGGAATTGACTACTTGATTTACATTCAGAAGCAAAATTCTGAAATCTAACAGTAAGAAAAAAGAATTTAATTTCTTTTAAGATACTAATACGTGTTGCTCATGTGGTGGAATTGGTAGACACGCCATCTTGAGGGGGTGGTGGGCGCAAGCCCGTGGAAGTTCGAATCTTCTCATGAGCACAGCCAATTAATAAAATTAGCAGTCAGAAATTATGGTTTGACGCTAATTTTTTTTTCGCTTTTAGATTCCGTAGCTCAGTTGGTAGAGCATCTCCCTTTTAAGGAGAGGGTCCTGGGTTCGAGCCCCAGCGGGATCACTTCTAAAATAAATAAGTCGTTAAGACTAGATTCCGTAGCTCAGTTGGTAGAGCATCTCCCTTTTAAGGAGAGGGTCCTGGGTTCGAGCCCCAGCGGGATCACTTCTAAAATAAAAATGTCGTAAGACTAGATTCCGTAGCTCAGTTGGTAGAGCATCTCCCTTTTAAGGAGAGGGTCCTGGGTTCGAGCCCCAGCGGGATCACTTCTAAAATAAAAATGTCGCAAGACTAGATTCCGTAGCTCAGTTGGTAGAGCATCTCCCTTTTAAGGAGAGGGTCCTGGGTTCGAGCCCCAGCGGGATCACTTCCAAAATAATAATGTCGAAAGACTAGATTCCGTAGCTCAGTTGGTAGAGCATCTCCCTTTTAAGGAGAGGGTCCTGGGTTCGAGCCCCAGCGGGATCACAATGAACTTAATTTTTTAGAATTGAGTTTGTTTTAAAGAATAACGAAAAGATTCCGTAGCTCAGTTGGTAGAGCATCTCCCTTTTAAGGAGAGGGTCCTGGGTTCGAGCCCCAGCGGGATCACAACAAAGAGTCATTTCACAACTTTGAAATGACTCTTTTTTTATGTGTTTTTGGGAACTTTTTACGTCTCTAATCATCATTACTTTTTGAGGTTAAAACATATTTATGTAATAGATTTTTACTTAAAAAAGATTTATCCCATCTAGCTAATCAAACTGCTAAATCTACTTCCATTCTTAATATCTACCTTACAGAAATAGCCCCCTATTATTTACTTTTTACATCATTCCTCACCTCACCTCCAATTTTAATTTCTGTATATAGCAGCAAAATTATAATCAAGAACTGATGAGAAAATTAACTTACTTATTAACTACTATCCTACTAACCTCATGCTTCAAGTCACAAGACGTCGGTATCAAATCCGATGCACAGTATGAGCTTGAAAAAATTACCATTCCTGAAAATTTTGATTTCAATACCTCTACTACAGTAAGTATTGATTTACAAATTCCAGAAGCTTACCGTAAAGCCACAATCTCATTCATGGACAAATCAACCCTTGAAGGAGGTGTAAAAATCGGAACAGGGTCATTTGACTCAGAAGGTCATTTGCATACAACATTGACTGTACCTGAGACTTGGACATCAATTTACCTAGAATCAAATTACCTCGGTGTACCATCTTTCTACCTACCTGTCATGGGAGATGAAGTTGAACTAGACTACCAAGATGTATTTGATCAAAAAGTTTCTGTAGCACAACGAGAACAGATTTCAACAAAATCACTTAATTCATCATCTAATAAAAGAATCGCATCAGCTGTCATTCATTATCTTGCCGACAATGTTGACTCCAATGGTGTTCCTGATAACCTAGAACCTGTAAACGATACTTTTGATGGTGATTTCATTGGCGATGTAAACGCATCTTTCCCAGAATCACGTCCTGTACCTACTTACAACCCAGAGTACATCGCAGATGGAAATGAAACTGATATTGTCTTAAATGATGATGCAGAAGTCTTCATTACTTATGTAGCTGAAGGTGCTGGTTATAAAAACGTATTAGGTTTCTATAAATACAGAGTTGGATTTGCTCCTCAGACTGCAGCTGAAATCGATACTATTTTTGTTGCATTTCCGAATATTAGTAATGCTGGCGCTGGAGGAAATCTTATCCCTGGAAATAAAGTAAAACTTGGAGAATTTGAAGCTGGAACAGCTATCGGGTGGGTATTGCTTCAAAATGCTTGGAAAGGATCAAATGGAATAAGCACTTCTGCGAACCGTTTCTATTCAGAGCCTAGCTTCAATCCAGAAGACAGTAAAAACCAACACAACGTTCTTTTAAAGGATACACAAAGAGAAATCGTTCTTCTTGGTTTTGAAGATTTACACAGAGAAGATAGAAATCAGAATCCTAACAGATATGGGTCTGACGAAGACTTCAATGATGCAATATTCTATGTAACTGCTACTCCTGGAGACGCTATCAATACAACAAACATCCGAACAATTACAACTAGTGCACCAGATACGGATGAAGATGGTGTAGATGATAATCAGGATGAATATCCTAACGATCCAAACAAGGCATTTAATAATTACTTCCCATCATCTTCGGGCTATAGTTCTATTGCATTTGAGGATTTATGGCCAAATAAAGGAGATTATGACTTTAATGATGTAGTGGTCAATTATAATGTGAATTTAATCACCAATGCTGAAAATAAAGTGGTGGAGCTTGACATGAAAATTTTGACAAGAGAAACTGTTGCTGGTTTTGAAAATGGCTTAGGCTTGATGTTCAATTTTGAGCCCTCTAAAATTTCATCCGTAACAGGAATGAACTATACTAAAGGATTAATTACAAATGAAGCGAATGGCTGTGAAAGTCAGCAACAAAATGCTGTTGTCATTTTCTATGATAATGCCCATGATAATTTAGAGCAAGAATTAGACATCCACTTTGAGTTCAGTCAACCAATAGAGCCAGAACTTCTAGGGATTGCTCCTTTCAATACTTTTGTATTCGCCAATGGTGTTAGAGGAAAAGAAATCCACTTACCAAACGAGTTACCAACAGACCTAGCTGATGAAAGCTTATTCGGTAATTCAGACGATAATTCTTCAGTAGGGGCAAATAACTACTATAAGACTTCTGAGAACTTACCTTGGGCTATAAACATTTCAAGAGAGTATGCTATTCCTAAAGAAAATGTAGAAATCTCAACAGCTTATAAGAAATTCTTGCAATGGGTTTCTTCTAACGGATCATCATTCCCAGATTGGTACGAAGACAAAGAAGGATATAGAGACGCTTCTAAATTAAAGTTAGAAAACTAAGCTTTTTCCTTCCTCAAAAATTGAAAGCTATTTATATTTGAACTAGTAAAACTTTAAGAGGAAGGTTCAGAATAAAAAGAAAGTCCTTTTACATTCCCTTCACAGATAACGTTCTGTGAAGGGATTTCTGTATTTTAAACCTTACCATACATCTTAATTAAGCACTTAATCGTAAACAGTATAAAAAACACTACTCAAATAACTCCTTTAATCTGTTATGATTATGGCGAGTATTTTTTATAACGCACAAAAAACACACTGAAACACAATATGAAGAATCACTACAAGGCAATAGCTCAAGACATTTGGGCTGGAAGAAAAGACGGAGAAGACAGGGATTCATGGAGATGGCATCAAGCAGTAGAATGTGTCGATGTTTTAAACAACGAAATTCCTTCTTTAAAAGAAAATGAAAAAGGGACTGCCATCATCGGTTTTTGTTCAGACGAAGGTGTCCGTAGAAATAAAGGTAGAACAGGAGCTGCTCAAGGTCCTGAAGCTATCCGCAAGGCGAGTTCGAGTTTTCCTGTACATTTCTCAGAAGTATCTAAATTAATAGACCTAGGGGATATTGTTTGCCAAGGAAGCGATTTGGAAGGTGCTCAGAAGGCATTAGGAGAACTTATTGCTCTAGCGTTAGAGAATGGATATAGACCTTTAGTTTTGGGCGGAGGACATGAAATAGCTTATGGTCACTACCTCGGCATCAAATCTTACCTTCAAAAACACAAACCTGAAGCAAGCTTAGGTATCATCAATTACGATGCACACTTCGATCTTCGAGAAATTGATCCAGAAGTAGGTCCTTCATCAGGAACTCCATTCTTACAAATTGCTCAAGACCAAAAAACACTCGGAAAAGATTTCAATTACTTTGTTATCGGCATCAATAAAAATAGCAATACAAAGAAGCTTTTCAATACGGCTGAAGAACTAGGAGTTGACTTCATTAGGAGAAGACATGTAAATGCTGAAAAACAAGTTGACCTTTTCCACAAAATCGGTGAAATGGTAGATAAGGTAGATTACATCTATCTGACGACTTGTATGGATGTATTCAATGCAGGATATGCACCGGGTGTAAGTGCTCCAGCGGCACAAGGCATCACTCCTGATTATGTCTTTATGAAATCATACAAGAAAATCTTGAAAAGTGGTAAACTTCTTTCGGCTGATATTGCAGAAGTAAATCCGCAATTAGACATTGACAGTCATACCGCAAAACTAGCTGCTTCACTCGCTTTTGAAGTCGTTACTTCGGCAGAGTAAATTCATTCCTGTTTTGAATAATTAAACCTTTGAGTATGTTCTTACTCAAAGGTTTTTTTGTACTTTGTGGTTTTGATTATGTCTGAAACCATTGAAAATGGAAAAAAATAAACCAAAAGTTTTACAAGCATGGTGTGTATATGATTGGGCAAACTCAGTCTATGCATTAACCATTTCTTCAGCTATATTTCCAATTTACTTCAATCAAAGTACGAGAAGTGCATTTGGTGGTGATATAGTGAACTTCTTAGGCTTTCAAATAAAAAATACGGTTCTATATTCTTACACGCTTTCAGCAGCTTTTTTACTTGTAGCACTCATTCTCCCATTCTTATCGGGAATTGCTGACTATGGGCACATTAAAAAGCGTATGATGAAGTTTTTCACCTACCTAGGAAGTCTTTCTTGTATTGGACTATTCTTCTTTACAGGTGAAAATATAGAACTAGGCATTATGCTGAGTATTCTTGGAGCAGTTGGTTATGCTGGTGGAATTGTATTTTATAATGCATTTCTTCCCGAAATTGCTACAAAAGATCGCTTTGATCTATTAAGTGCTAGAGGGTTCTCATACGGATACATCGGAGGGGTTATTCAGCTTATCATCAGCTTAATTTTAGTTACAAAACCCGATTGGTTTGGTTTAGAGCAAGGCTCTTTACCTGCTCGAATTTCCTTCTTAACCGTAGGTTTATGGTGGCTTATTTTTGCACAATACACTTTTGCATTCTTACCCGAAAATGTATCTCAAGCATTTCAGAATGATAAAACAAAGCTATTGAAAAAAGGCTATGTAGAACTGAGTAAGGTATTTCAGAGCTTGAAGAAATATAGAGCAATGAAAAACTTCCTTCTTGCCTTTTTCTTCTACAATATGGGAGTACAAACCGTAATGTATTTGGCAGCCACATTTGGTGAAGCAGAGATTAAATTAGCCGAAGAAAAACTGATTGCAACCATCTTGATTTTACAATTGGTAGCTATACCTGGTGCATATTTCTTTGCTTACTTTTCAAAGAAATTTGGCAATAAAATATCGCTAATCAGTATGGTTTTAATTTGGATTGGCATCTGTATTTCTGCATTCTATACCTATACCGAATATGAATTTTATGCTTTAGCTTCAATGGTCGGCGTAGTCATGGGCGGAATACAATCACTATCACGATCTACATTCAGTAAGCTAATTCCTGAAGGTTCTGAAGACCCAGCTTCTTACTTCAGTTTTTATGATGTTACCGATAAATTAGCGATTGTAATTGGTACTTTTGCATTCGGATTTATCGAGCAAATCACACAAAGCATGCGTTATTCTGCATTGGCTTTAGGACTGTTTTTTATCTTCGGTTTATTATACCTCATTCGTTTTAGAATCCCATCAGAATCTAAAGTGGAGAATCAGCAATATTCAAATTAACAATACAGATGGACGTGAAAATAGAAGCTTCTTGGAAAGAGGCATTGAAAAGTGAGTTTGAGCAATCATATTTTCAGCAATTAACTGATTTTGTTCGTTCAGAATACCAATCACAAACAATTTACCCACCTGCAAAACAAATTTTTAATGCCTTTGACCGTAGCCCTTTTGAAGATGTCAAAGTCGTGATTTTAGGTCAAGATCCTTACCATGGTCCTGGTCAAGCAAATGGACTTTGTTTTTCAGTAAATGATGGTGTTCAACACCCCCCATCACTTCAAAATATTTTCAAGGAGATAAAAGGTGATCTAGATATTGACATTCCTAAGAGTGGAAATTTGGAAAGATGGGCTGATCAAGGTGTACTTTTATTGAACGCGACACTTACAGTAAGAGCACATCAGGCAGGTTCTCACCAGAAAAAAGGTTGGGAAGAATTTACAGACGCTGTCATCCGTACATTGGCTGAAGAAAGAGAAGGCCTTGTATTTATCCTATGGGGATCTTTTGCTCAGAAAAAAGGAGGAATGATCGATAGTAAGAAACATTTAATTCTGAAATCACCTCATCCTTCACCGCTGTCTGCCCATAGAGGTTTCTTTGGCAAAAAGCATTTCAGCCAAACAAATGCGTATTTAGAAAGTAAAGGAGAAGCTCCAATTACTTGGTAGTTTCTATAAGTAGATAAAAGCAAAGCCATCTAAATTTAGATGGCTTTTTATCACAACACATGCAGAACACTCACAATGGTTCGGCTAATTTATTCGATATCTATAATCTCATAGATGATTTTTTCGTACTGAGGACTTAAAAAACCACCCGAGTTAACATAAGTTCTTCCAAGAGGCACTTTGCTTCTATTGCTGATATCGTGCTCTTCTATTCGAGATTCAACACCTCCACCAAAAACAGGGGTTGTAATTTTCAATCTGACTGTGTAATTATTTGAAGTCGGATTATGAAGGTAAATCCATCCTCCGTAAGCTTCGTAGTCAGACTCTAGCAGTACGGCATTCAAATCTTTGTTGGCACTTCTAGTCGAGTAAACTTGAAAAGAACTGATCTGATCATTCCAGAAATCACTCACGGAATGAGTTGTCCAATTACCTTGTAACTCTTCGCTTTTTCCTTGAAAATTGGGTTGCTCGTATACTACAATAGTCCAACCTGTCGGAATACTCAAAGAGCTTATTCTATCATCCCATTCATCAATATCAGACCCTGCCCAACTTTCAGAAACCACCGTATTTTTCCCTTTAAAATTGGGGTGTTCATAGAGTACTATTCCTTTAGAATCTTTACGTTGATTCTCTGAGCGCTGCTGAATATTATCATTGTCATAATTCCCTATCGAAGGAAAGAAAATGAGCAATAAGGGGAGACTCAAAATGTATAAGTTTTTCATAGTGGCTAGCAATTTTTGGATTATACCTTGATGTCTCTTTTGGAAATATCACTTTACAAATGTTGAACAATGAATATTTATTAAAAAGTTTCACGCAAGACACAGAGAGCCAAAATGAAAAAAGTCACAACCTTTCTCGGTTGAGAAAAGCTGTGACCTAAATAATTTTATAATAATTAGTAGAGTATCCTATTTAGTCGTAAGCTCAAAGAGTTGACTAATTTTAGGTAAATGATCCTCTGTTAGAGGTTTTGAGATAAACATATCGACATACTCATTCTTAACGACTCTGTCTATATCTCGTTGATTGTCAGTGTTAGATAAGATAACTAGTTTTATCCTATTTTTTAGATCTTCGGGAAAGCTTTCAAATTCGAAAAGAAAAACAAAACCATCCACAATCGGCATATTGATATCTAAAAAAATAATACTAGGAAGAAGTTCTGGAGTTTCTTGCCAAGTAAGAGATAAATATTCTAAAGCACTTTTCCCCGAGTTTTTAATAGAAACTACCTGAGAAAAATCTGTGAGTTCTAAAATTCGCTTATGAATAAAGTTATCCGTATCATTATCATCTACCAACAATACATGACGTACTGTTTTATTATCCATCGTTAAAATATTGTAGTAATAAAAAATGGAATAATGGTAATAGTAAATAAATATCCTTTACGAAGTAAAAGTAAGGATTAATCCATGAAATATGATAGGATTTCTTATTTAAATTTATTTACAAATATGAATTTTACAAGTGACGCTCTAAGTCTGTCCACTTGAAGTCTGCAGGTCCTAAAATTGAAATCAAAGAATCGTCAGTAATTACAGTCTCCGACGGTGGGCAAGTAGAATAATTCCCATTTTCGATTAAAGCAAAAAGGTTACAATTAATACCGTAAGTTTGCTTTACATCTAATATTTTTTGTTCAAGCTCACCCCAAGTCCAACCTACTTGTCTAGACGGTTTTACGGTCATAGGATTCGCTCCTGCTGTATTACTCAATAGTTGCTCTATAATTGGAGCTGAATAAGGGTCTTGACATTCTTGTACAACAGCCAATGTATCAAGGTTTGCATAGATTGCAGTAGACTTATTTTTATCAAACATCCAAGCATTGTTTGAGTCTACCAACATATGGATAATACGTGTTTTTTCAGTCGTGAAACGATCTACCAAATCTACAATTGTTTTAGTTGATGCATCAGACTGTCTATCATCTTTATTTACAGGATAAACAATAACGGCTTTATTATCACAGATTTTAGCTCTCTCGTAAGTTTCCTTGCTTAGGCCATCACCTTTAATAAAATGAACATTTGGTATCTGCTGAATATCTACAGGCAACTCTTCTATTCGATCATCTACAATACAAATCCCGATCTCTTTCTCAACATTTCTGAGCTCAGAAATTAACTGCTTCAATAAACTTCCTCCTGGGAAATTAAAAATTACGTAACCGTCTGAAAATGGATTATCCATAAGCCCTAAACGTTTCTTTTCTTTAAGATGTGCTTTATAATCAAATACCGCAGAAAACAGGGCTCCAATCTGAGCTATCCCCATTGTCCCAATGATCATGGTAATAATTCTTCCCCACGTGCTTTCTGCAGGACTGTTTCCATACCCAACTGTAGTAAGCGTTTGCCAACCTTGCCAGATCGATTCTTCAAAAGATGTACCTTCTGTATACCAAAAGCCTACCGCAAAAATACCCCATAAACCAATGCTGATAAAACAAGAGTAAATCAACCAACGTCCATACTGGTTTTTGGTAAGGCTATCTAATCGGTTCCATCTTTTTTTAAATCGTTCTTTAATGTAAAAAATCATACCTTCTCGCTATTTTCAGTTGTCTTCGCAGGCTCTAGTGCATGATTTGGAAGTTGTAAAATAAAAGTTGTTCCCTCCCCTTCAATGCTTCTAAGCTCAATTTTTCCATGATTACGAAGTATAAATTCATGAGACAACATGAGTCCGATACCTGTGCCTTTTTCTTGTGCTGTTCCTGACTTCGTGAAAGTTTTGTCTGAAGAGAAGATCGTTTCTGCTTCGTCTTCACTCATTCCAATACCATTATCTTCAATGTTGATCTCAGTCAGTACTTCGTCTTTAGTACGAGCAAATATAAAAATTTCCCCTTTGGAATTTGTGAATTTGATAGCATTGGAGACCAAATTTCTGATAATAAAGTTTAGCATATCAGGGTCTGCATACACTTCCAATTCGGTAGACACATTAAAATGTACTTCTATATTTTTACTTTGAAGTTGAGGTGAAAGCAATTCTAAAGTAGTATCGAAAGCTTCACTTAAATTGATCAATTCAGGGTTGACAACTACATGATCCATCTGAGACCTTGACCATGCCAATAGGTTTTCCAACAGATTTGAAATATTCTCTGTGGACAATAACATTTCTTTCGAAAGCTGCTGAATCTCTTCTTGAGTAAAAGCATCTGCATGATCGCTCATAATTTTGAAGAATCCTTTCTGAGCCGAAAGAGGCCCTTTCAAATCATGAGAAATGATTGAAAATAGTTTTGTTTTGAGCGTATTCGATTCTTTGTGAGCTTTTTCAGATTGCAACAATTGAAGATTGACAGACTTTAAGACATTATTATGCGTCACAAGTCGATGATGTTGTTTTCTGATTTCTGTTACTTGAACATAAATTTTTCGGAAAAGTGAATTGATTGCCAAAGTAAGCACTTCAGTGTTCTTGTTATGCTTCCCTCCTTCTATAAGTTGCAACTTATCATAGCTCCCTTGCTCTGTAATTTCTTTGATTTTACGCGTAAGCGAAGTTATTGGGTTTGATAAATACCTCGTTAAAAAGAAAGTCATTAAGACCGAAATCAGAATACTACTACCCAATAAATAGTTGAAAGCTCTTGTAATCTGATCGTAGGAATTATGGATTTTACTTTCAAAAAGAGTATTTATTTTATCAAATGAAGAGTTAATAAAATACCTCAGATTCTCCACATATTGAATTTGACCAGGTGTTTCATACTCGCCCAATTCCCGATTGAGTTCAAAATACTCACTTGCATTTTCTACAAAAGAAATCAGTTGGTGTCCTATTTTAGCTTTTGATTCGGGATTAGTCTCTAAAAAGTGATTTACGCTCATCTTTACCTGATCCAAATGAGCAAATATGATTAGCTCCTTCTTTTCATTTGTATTCAGTGCATAGAATAGATCAATCAACTCTTGATGCAATTTAGTAGGGATTTCCCCTTTTAGAGTAGATATTTTTTTATGCTGAAGAAAAAGATTCCCCTTCAAACCATTCTGACTATCCCCTCTCTGTAAATGCTTATTGAATAAATTGAGGTAAGCACTATCATACACATTTATCAAACTATCGACTTCATATAAATCGATAATTTCATCATCATGCATGATCGTTTGTTCTAAACCTTCCAATTTAACCTTAATTTCTTGAAGGTGCGTTTTTCTCTCATTCAGAAAACGTAGACGGGACTTCCGATCCAGATTAGTAGAATTGAAGTCTGCATATAATGCCCTTGCATCGTTCTGAAAATAATAAGAGATATTTATATCGATACGATAAAGCCACGATTTAGCCACATTTAGGTGCTCACTTTTATTCAGTAGGTAAAAACTAAAAACGGAAACCGTACTGATAAGAATAGTAAAGCTACTAAAGGCTAGCAATAGTTGTATGTTGATGGATTTCTTACGCATAAAGCGTTGAATTTAGCGTATGAGCAAAAGAATGATATAAACTGAAATGTACTCTGTCCTTCCTCTTAAATTTTGGACATTAGTCTCTAAAAAAATTTATAGCGCAAGCTAAAAAATTTCCAATAAATATTAGAGTGAAATATTGTCTTCTTAGTACTAAAATTCTAACTTTCTTTGAATATAGTAAAAATTAACCACTCTTCTTTAGCTACTTAGCATATGCACATAGTAATCATTGGCAATGGTATTGCAGGTGTCACCACTGCTCGGAATATTCGTAAAAAAAGTAGCGCTCGTATTACCATCATTTCATCAGAGTCTCAATACTTCTATTCAAGGACTGCACTCATGTATATTTATATGGGGCATATGAAACTTGAACACACACAACCTTATGAAAATGATTTCTGGAAAAAGAATGATATAGAGCTAGTTTTCAAGCATGTTGAAAAGGTTTCTCCCAACCAAAAGACGCTGCACCTTTCCGATGACAGTATAATTAGCTATGATAAACTTGTGATAGCTACAGGTTCAAAATCAAGAAAGTTAGGTGTAGAAGGGGAAGACTGCAAAGGCGTCCAAGGCTTGTACGGTTTACAAGATTTAGAAAACCTAGAAGAGATTTCTCACACCATAAAACATGCTGTTGTTGTAGGAGGAGGATTAATCGGGATTGAATTAGCTGAAATGCTACTTTCTAGAAAAATCCCAGTTACAATTCTTGTCAGAGAGAAAGGGTATTGGGGAAATGTCTTACCACATCAAGAATCTGAAACCGTTAAACGCATCATCAGCCAACATCATGCAGACTTAAGATTACAAACTACAGTTGAGCGTATTATAGAAGATGACAACGGGCATGTAAAGGCTATTGAAACGAATACAGGTGAAATCATAGATTGCCAATTTGTTGGTGTAACAGTAGGGGTTGTTCCAAATATTGATTTTCTGAAAGAATCAAAAATAGAAACTGACAGAGGAATATTAGTTAATGAATTCTTAGAAACTAATGTTTCCAACATCTATGCTGTTGGAGATTGTGCTCAACATAGACAACCACCTGTGGGCAGAAGACCTATCGAACAAGTATGGTATACAGGACGTATGCAAGGCGAAGTTTTGGCTGACAACTTATTGGGTAAAGTCAGAGCTTACCAACCCGATAACTGGTTTAACTCAGCCAAATTTTTTCATTTAGAATACCAAACTTATGGAATTGTAAAACCACAACTTGAACCTGATGAACAAACCTTCTATTGGCAAGATAAAAAAACGGATAAATTGGTTCGGTTTGTTTTTGGTAATGAGGACTTCGAATTAAGGGGAGTCAACCTACTAGGAATACGATTTAGACATGAGGTTTGTAATCGATGGATTAATGAAAAACGAAATATTGAATATGTCTTAGAACATCTTGAGGAGGTCAACTTCGACCCAGAGTTCTATAAAAACTATCATGCAGAAATCATTACGAAGTTTAATGATGAGTATCCACAATTCAATGTTCAAGTTCCTAGTAAAAACTTCTTCCAAAAAATTGCTGAATTGATTTCTTAGCATAAAAAAATCCCCACACCACCTAAAGGTATGGGGATTTTCACTTTAGTAAATAAAATAATTATTGCTGTTGCAACAAGAAATCTATAGCCATCTGATAGCCATATAATCCAAAACCAGCCATAACTCCTACACAGTTGGCAGAAAGGTAACTTTTGTGTCTGAATGCTTCTCTCTTATGCACATTAGAAATATGTACCTCAATTGTTGGCGTTGTCACTGCAGCTAAAGCATCTGCTATTGCAATAGAAGTATGTGTATATGCTCCAGCATTGAGTACTATACCATCAAAATCGAAACCTATTTCGTGTATCTTATCTATCATTTCCCCTTCTATATTTGATTGGAAATAATACAATTCAGCTACTTCTTCGTATTTCTGTTTGATCTCCTCAAAGTATGATTCAAAATCTTGCGAACCATAAATGGTAGGCTCTCTTTTCCCTAAAAGATTTAAGTTAGGGCCATTCAGAATCAATATTTTATTTTTAGTACTCATAATTATTTCTCTTCTGTTCTCTTTTAGTTCTTAACGACCAAGCCTGTTTCATATTCAATCGAACTGTATTTTTTTTCTCTTAAACAGAAACATTTCTTGCCTAGTCTCTAATAATAAGCACCAAAGCTTACTTACTGAAAAAATCTTAATACTTTTTCTTGTTCGCTTTTATGTAAATCGTGTATTTCTACTGAATGAATTCTAAAAATATACTTTCGCATCTAACCCCAAGACGCGTATTTATCATTCTGTCCTCATTTTGCATTTTTAGTGCTTCTTGTGTAGTACAGGTCAATTCAAGATATGATAAAGATGCTCCATCTGAGAAGTATTTGACATACACCGTGAAAATGCCTTCCGAAAATGAGAAAGGCGCTGAACTACCTGTTTATGTCCCACCTTTAGCTATTAAACAAGTAATTAAAAGTATAAATAGTGAAATGCGATTCCGACAGTATGAAGAAGCTGAAGAAGGTGCAGACATCTCCGTTCACATTTATTTCCGTGTTGATGATGAAGTAAAAATGGATCCGAAATATTATTACAGAAATACAGCTAAAATGTATGGAAGATATGTCGGTTATGACCTTAGTATCGCCAAAAAATTAAATCCATTAGATTACCCTGCAGGTACTTTGTTCATTGATGTAGTAGATAATGCACAGGATAAATTGATTTGGTACGGGATCGGAGAGTCTACGGTTCTAATGGAAAATTATGATGGCGATGAAATTGAACGAATGATTAGTGATATTTTCTTCCGTTATCCTTTTGTAGCTGGTGTAGAAGGAAAATCTAACCTGGCCAAAGAAGTAAAAAAGAGACAATAAGCTATCCTCAATAAATAGGAACCATTCTATATTAAATATCATTATATAAACTAGAAGAAGTAATGTAGGAAGAATTCTCTACCAAGATTGAGCTTATGGGCAAACTCATCCAGCACACTTATTTCTCCCCTTGCCGATAAGTAAAATATGAATTCTCCTAAAGAATCACCACCATCCAAAAAATGAAGAGCTACCAAACCCTAGTTGGTAGCTCTTTCTAATTTATTTCAAACCTTGTCTAAAAATCTGTTTATTGGAGGGAAATACTTCCATAAGATGAGACGATGTGAACAAGTTTGTCGCTGTTCGAATCTCCTTTTATCCCGACATACTCTCCAGAAGTATTTCTTTCTATTTCTCGGATCAGACGATATTCATCCAAATCATGATCAAAACTTCCATATCGAGTAGAAATATCAAACTTAAAAGAAGTATTACTATCAAACTCAATTTTCACAGAACCATACTTTGATTCCACATCAATTTCCTCAAATGAAGAGCTTACTTCTTCAATTTTGAAGTTTCCATAACGATTTTCTAGAGAAATACTGCGTTTAAGTTCTTCAATCTTAACGCCTGAGTAGGCAGATGAACCATTGAGTTTTCCTACAGTTTCAATTTCTACATCACTGTATTTATTATCAAGCTCCAAATTTTCTGTTTCACCTAAGAATAGGTTTGAGCAATATCTAGCAACTAGACTTCCACGGGTTAGTTTTTCAATAATGGCTTCCGAATAACTCACCTTGATAGTGGTTTTAGAACCTTCCAATTTTCGGGCTTTCAATCCTCCATAAGCTACGTACAAATCTGTAATACCTGTACGGTTATCGATATAAGATGTACCATACTTGTTTTCTATGTTGATTGGATTTTCAGCAGGAATCTTAATGTCATAGTTGACCTTAAAACCCGATTTTTTATTGATATTGGTATTATCTGGGGTAATAGTTTCGAAAAAATACTCTCCTGTTACGGCATTCACTTCTACATCAATTTCACTCAAAATCTTAGCTGCTTCTTTTTCACTTCTGCCCCAAGCCGTTATTTTGATTGTAACTTCTAAGCGATTTTGATCCCAACTTTCAACATGGACATTTCCAAACTTATTCTCAACAACTAACCAATCTGAAGAGCCTACTCCAAATGATTTGTTGATCACTCTTTCTTTCTGGTAATCTGGTTCTCCTTCTGCGTGTAGAGGAAAATATACTCCTAAAACCATAAGGCTTAGAAGTAATACCCTCAATTTATATATCAATGCTTTCATCTTTCTTCTTCTGGTTTTTGTACGTTTCCAATATCTCCAACTGCTTGTCCAATAGATTCAGACGTAATCTCAGATTTTGAAGCATCATTTTTATGACTACTTCGGTTTCTTGTGTCTCGTCAAGTTCTTCTTTCATTTGTAAATAAGAAGCACTCAATTCAGATAACTCTTCTTCAAAATCACTTTGTAAAATCTCATCCTTGATTATGAAACGATGAAGTTCTTTCTGCTTCAAAGAAATCAATGAGAAATAATATTGTTCAGCATTCTGTAATTCAGGATGCGCATTTGCTATACTTTGTGTTGGCTCATCAAATGTAATTGACGGCTGATTAAGCTGGTAAAAAAGTAATCCCAAACCCAAAATCAGCACAGCAGCTATACTACTTCCCCATTTTATAACTTTATGGAGCGGAACCATTTTAACTTCTTTTGTTTGCTTTGGTTCTTCGAGTAAGCTCATTTCATTTTCGAGCTTCTTCCACATATTTTCAGGAGGCTGAAAGACATCGAATTCGTCTTTCTGATTCCGAACACTCTCTTCAAGTTCATGTTCTTCGATTTCTTCTTTTACCGCATCCCAAATTTTTTGAGGAGGTTCTTCGGTATCCATCAGCGGACGATTGCTTCTGATGAACATTTCTAAATCATCATTGAGCAACTCATCGAACTGATCGAAGTCTAGCTTTTTAGGCTGGTGGACATCTAGTTTGTCCTTGTTTTCGGCTATGAAACGTTCCAGTTTATCCATAATTTATTGGGCTAGAATGGCTCTTAATTTTTTCTTCGCTCGATTATACTGCGACTTTGATGTCGAAACGCTAATATTCATGATTTCAGCAATTTCATCGTGACTGTAGCCTTCCAGTAAGTAAAGAGACAAAACGATACGGTAACCGTCGGGCAAAAGCTGAATCGCATTTCTAACACGTTCCATGGTGTAGTTGTTATCCTTTTCCTCATCCTCTTCATTGGCTACATCCAAATACATATCTTCCATGCTTATGATCTGCTCCTTTTTTCTTCTGACATACATCAGCGCCTGATTGATCACAATACGTTTTAGCCAAGCCCCAAAAGTAGCATCTCCTTTGTAGGTATGTACATTCATAAAGGCTTTCACGAAGGCTTCTTGTAGTGCATCTTCGGCTTCTGCCATATCGTTGGTGATACGTACACAGATGTTGAACATGGCTTTCGAATACTTCTGATAAATTTCGTACTGTGTCTTTCGGTCTTTAGCTATTTGCTCGATGGTTTTGTCCATAGTGCTTTTTGTTTGAGCGATTTTTCATTTGAAAGATTAAAGAATTTGCTGGAGGTTGCATCAGATTGAAAAAATCCTTGAAAAAAATTATTTATTCACCCTAAATTGCCCTGTAAACCTCTATATACAGTATATGGTCAATCAAAGTTTGAAGATAATACATCTGAAAAATAGTGACCAATATATTCAATAGAAGTATCAGAAATATTCACCAAACATAACATAGGACTAACAAATGACTCCTACAGATCAAGAAATTTACTTTTTATCGGGTACGATGTGCGATGATCGTCTTTGGGAAAAAGTTTGGAATACGCTACCCGAAAATATTTCTCCAAAATACATAGACACAACCGCTTGTCACTCATTTCAAGAAATTGATGAAACAATAGAAAGTGCTTTACCTCAAAAGAAAGTAACCTTAGTCGGTTTTTCTATGAGAGGTTATGCCGCTTTACGTTTTGCCATAAATTTCCCAGACCGATTGGATAAATTAATTCTGATCGCCTCTTCTGCAAAAGGATTGGATCGTGATGAATTGAAACTCAGGTCACAGACCATTGAATATTTGAAGAATCACCCTTACAAAGGTATTTCAATATTGAGAGTAAGGCAGTTTTTAGCGCCCGAAAACCAACAAAACCAAGAATATGCTGACACGATCAAAGCGATGGATAAGAGCTTGGGAAAAGAGGTTTTGATCAGACAATTAACGGCTACTTCAGAACGAGTTTCATTGGAAGATGAGTTGAGTAAGATTTCAATACCTGTTCTTTTAGTTGGTAGTGATCATGATTCATTGGTCAAATGGAGTGATTTGGAAGAAATGAATTCAAAAATCCCAAATGCTAAATTGGTAAAAATTGAGAAAGCAGGACATATGATCCCGTTGGAAAATGCGGAACAGCTAAGCGATGAACTGATTACGTTTTTATAAAAAGAAAGTCACACCAAGCGTATTTGGTGTGACTTATCAAATTATGGATTAGACTATTGTCTTTAGAACATTCCAAGACCTCCACCGCCTTCACGTTGTTGGTCAATTTCAGCTTCTTGTTTTTTTGCCATCATATCCTCATCATTGATCGGATCATCTTCGGTAAGCAATTCTGCTTCTACACCTTTTTCATATGGCAATTTATTTCCTTGTGCTTTCCAGCCTTTTACTTCTACGTAATCTTTCAGCTCAACTTTTGCTTTAGCTTTTTTACGTCCTTCCTTGTAAGACACTTCAGCAATTGGTGCTTTCTGTGTAGTTACAAGTAACAAACGAGATGCAGCTTCTTCATTGATAAAAATGAAACGCTTGCCTTGTGTAGTCGTTTCGATATGGAAACGCTTCACATAATAAGTGCGCTGAGTCGTGTTATAGTGAATTGCAGTGATCACTTTGTTTGGCCTGAATTTCTCCAAAAGCATGATCTTACGAACCTCATATCGGTTTGTTAGTTCGTAATTTGTCAATTCATATTCGCCTGTATCATAAACGACTAAGATTTGGTCTTCATCTCTGAATTTACCTAAATACTTACCGTTTTTATCTCTGTTAAGTAAGCCAACAGCTTCATCAAACCAAATGTCAATGGCAGGAAGTGTAGAAACGCCTTCCTTCTTCAAGGCTACTCTCTTGACTTTATATTTTGTCAAGATATTTCCTTGTGAACCACGACCTTTGATATCCAAATCTGCGAAATCGTACTCAAAAGATTTTATGCGAGCTGTTTCGTTTGGATCAAGATTCACACCTACTACTTCAGCTTCACCGTTTGAGTTTGCGGTGAAGTAAAGCAATTTACTTCCTTTCGAACCTTTGGTGATATTGTATTCTTTTTCACGAGTTACACTCAGTACATTGAAACGCTTCGCTCTCGTTACTTTTGTATCTCCGTCAGTGTAGATCGCATTGAAGACTTTACGCTCATCACCTTTCACGAAGACCTCAACATGCAAAATGTTTTTCCCAACAAATAGCTTGTCTTGAATCTTCACAACTTTGTAACGACCATCTTTGAAGAAAATAAGGATATCATCAATATCAGAACACTCCTGTACTTCTTCTGCTCCGTCAGATTTTTTCAGTCCATGACCGATAAATCCTTCTTTGAAGTTGACGTAAAGCTTAGCATTATTTGCTGCTACTTTAGCTGCCGTGATCGTATCAAAAGTGGCAATTTCCGTCTTACGCTCTCTTCCTTTACCATACTTCTTTAAAAGCTCTTTGAAGTAGTCTATGGCAAAGTCAATGATGTTGTCAAGATTGAAATTCACATCTTCCAACTGTTCCTCCAATCCTTTCAATTGCTCATCAGCTTTGAATGAATCGAATTTGGAAATACGCTTGATTTTGATTTCCGTCAGACGAATAATATCATCTGTCGTGATTTCTCTGTAGAATGATTTCTTATAAGGAGTCAGACCTCTGTCTATGGTCTCTAGTACTTCTTCCCAAGTTTCACATTCTTCAATATCACGATAGATACGGTTCTCGATAAAGATTTTCTCCAATGAAGAGAATAAGATTTTCTCTAGAAGCTCAGACTTTGCAATCTCTAGCTCCTTGGTCAGAAGATCTACCGTATTATCTGTATTCTGACGAAGTACCTCACTCACTCCCATGAAATGAGGTTTTTCCTCAATAATCACACAAGAGTTTGGAGAAATAGAAACTTCACAGTCTGTAAAAGCATAAAGTGCTGCAATTGTCACATCTGGAGATTGTCCTGTGGCTAACTGCACTTCAATTTCTACATCTTTAGCCGTATTATCGATCACTTTCTTGATCTTGATTTTACCTTGGTCGTTGGCTTTCAAGATCGAGTCAATCAATGACTGTGTAGTGGTTGAGTAAGGAATTTCTTTGATCAGAAGCGTTTTGCTATCTGCCACTTCAATTCTTGCTCTCACTCTGATTTTTCCTCCTTTCAGTCCTTCATTGTAGTTACTGAAATCAGCCAAACCACCTGTCGGGAAATCTGGAAGTAGGTGAACCGTTTTTCCTCTCAGAATATCAATCGAACCTTTAATCAATTCCACAAAGTTGTGAGGCATTATCTTGGTAGCAAGACCTACCGCAATACCTTCAACTCCTTGCGCGAGCAGAAGTGGGAATTTTACAGGAAGATTGATCGGTTCATTTTTACGTCCGTCATAAGAAAGCTGCCAGTTTGTAGTTTTAGCATTGAAAACTACATCTAGAGCAAACTTAGATAAACGTGCTTCAATATAACGGGAAGCTGCAGCACTGTCGCCAGTACGAATATCTCCCCAGTTACCTTGCGTATCTATAAGAAGGTCTTTCTGACCCAAGTTGACAATTGCATCGCCAATGGAAGCATCACCGTGAGGATGGTACTGCATGGCACTACCCACAATGTTGGCTACCTTGTTATAACGTCCGTCATCAAGCTCCTTCATGGCATGCATGATACGGCGTTGTACGGGCTTGAAACCATCTTCAAGAGAAGGTACAGCCCTCTCCAAAATTACATATGAAGCATAATCCAAAAACCAATCTTCGTACATTCCCGAGACTGGAATCACTTTGGCATGCCCATGTGCTATATCTTGATTCTCGTGTTCGTCATTGTGAAGTTCGTCGTTTTCCACAAGCTTAAGAGTTTATAGTACCAGAAAAAATCAATTCAAGTGGCTTACAAAATTCCACAGGCAACAAAAATATATAAAAGTAGGTGGGATAGGCAAATCAATTTTTTATTATGATTGTCCTATTTTATCTAAAAGTGAGAATAATTTTTCTCAAATACGTATTCCTACACTCAGAAAATAGACGGAAAGTAGTCGTATTCCTAAATAAACTATTGTACCGAATTTAAATACAAAATCGACCTTTTTGCCATAAAAAAGTAAGATTAATACGGTAATAGCCGAAGCAAGATCATCTACCCAAATGGTCTGATGCTCCATCACGAAAATTGTGATCAGAAGAGCCCAAAGATGCAAAACACAAAGAATGCTAAAAAATGTTTGTCTGAGTTCTAAGAAATTTTCTTGAATAATTATCTGTGTAGAAAAATAAATAAGACTTGGTCCTATAAAACTTAGCAAAAAAGCGAGATAGCCTCCTTCACCAATTGCTTTCACCTTTTGAGAACCCCAAAAACCATTAATTATTCCGATTAGAAGAATAACTTTCCACAAGACTATCCACCAATTATATGTTTTGGGTCTTTTAGCTATATCCTCTGCGAAAGAGCCTAAAATATTTGCCATACTAAAAGATAGTATAGTGATGAACATTAAGGTTACAATAAACCCTGCTCCTAGGCCCGAATATTTAGTTATCTGTGAAAACACCGTTTTTTTTGAGGGTTTAGAATTCTATTTCCTAGAAAATAACTATTTAAATGAGAAGACTGCTCTACACTACTTCTCATCAATATTTCATTTGTAATGCCATTAATGTACAAGTGATTAGCAGTAACAGAAAATAAATCACACTACAAAACTTAAACAAGAATCGGCTTTTTTTGGAAAAAAATGCAAGGGTGATTGCCAGCACAGCAAAAATGAGATTGTTCCACCAAATATGAAATTCACTAGTGAATAAAAGAACATAACTTATTGTCCAAACCTGTAAGAGAAACAGAATGGAAAAGAAGGTTTTCCGTAAATGATAAAAATTCCGATCAACAAGAATCACCGCTGCATAATAAGTCAACAAGGGAATAATTATACTATATAAAAACCCTACATAACCATATTTTTCTAAGCGTATGAGGAAGCGTGTATTCCAAAAAACATTGAAAATTATCAGCAGAAGAATAACCTTCCAAAGTATGACCCACCAATCATACTTACGTGCGTGAAATGCTACACCATCTGCTAAAGAACCTAATAATTTTGCAATAGACATGGTCAGCACTGTTATAAACATCAGTGAATCGAGAAAAGAAGTACTGATTTCTGGACCATTTTCTATTTGCAAAATCATCTTAGCAGCTTAATAGTTTAGGATTTCATTTGGAAAATCTTTGATTGCAATTCTCGTTGTACTCAAGAGCATCACTAAGGCATAGATCAAACTCAAAACTTTAAATACCTTTTCATTTTTCTTGCATGAAAAAACTAAAATCAAGGTTAATAGTACCTGAATTACATCTATGATCCACGACGTCACTTCGTCAAATAAAATATAGTTGCCAGTAAACTCCCAAAGGTGTTTAATAAGGATAAGGCTAAAGAATGTGATCCTCAGCGGATTGAAATCTCTATTGGAAATAAGTCGAGCTGTGAAGAAAGTAATCAAAGGACCGAATAAAGTCACAAAGATCCCTACGTACCCCAAACTCCCAAGTATATTGATAAACCTAGTATGCCAATAATTATTGAAAATATTGAGCAGTAACATTACTTTCCATAAAATAGCCCACCAGTCATAATGGTGAGGCTTTCTACTCACTTCCTTAGCAAAAGATTCTAACAAATTTGCTATTGCAAATGATAAGATAGTCACAAACATCATCGTGAGCAGATAGCCATTTGTCATCTGTGAAAACTTAATCAACTGCGAAAACATAAGATATTTTAGCGATAGCCCTTTAAATGATTGATGAATTCAACAATTTCGAAACTATTCCAATACCTTGATTTTAAATCTCTTCCCAAACATTACACCCTGTTTAATTTCCTGGAACTATTAAATAAATGCTAAAAAAGAGAATTTGAATTTGGAAAAGAGAAGAGGGATCTACTATATTTGCATTGCAAAAACGGGGAGGTTAGCAAAAATCTTGCCAACTTTCTTTAATGTTCGGGGCGTAGCGCAGCCCGGTTAGCGCACCTGGTTTGGGACCAGGGGGTCGCAGGTTCGAATCCTGCCGCCCCGACCATTAAAAACTGTTTTTCGAAGAAGATTATTCTCGGGGCGTAGCGCAGCCCGGTTAGCGCACCTGGTTTGGGACCAGGGGGTCGCAGGTTCGAATCCTGCCGCCCCGACAAAGAGAGGTAATAAAATTCTTCGATGCAGTTTTTACTCGGGGCGTAGCGCAGCCCGGTTAGCGCACCTGGTTTGGGACCAGGGGGTCGCAGGTTCGAATCCTGCCGCCCCGACGATCAAAGCTCAAGAGGAGAAATCTTCTTGAGCTTTTTTTGTGGTATAAAAGTACCATGATAAAAAAGGCTAGATTCTCGAGGAGTCTAGCCTTTTCATGTTTTTTTGATTGAAATGAGTTAATTAACTAAGTTATCTCGCTTTAAGTATTACTATTACACAGTAATGCATGGTAAACCTGTGTTTCTTAATCGTGTGTATTTAGAGGTTCAATATTTTCTTTCTTGAGAGATAATTCTGTAAACTGTTTTTTAAGAACAGACTGAGTATTTTTCACTTGATGATCTGGATGCTCTGAAATATGAGCTATACGCATAATGATAATTATCTGAACGATAAAAAACAGAATGCACCCCCATAATAAAGCTCTCCAATTCAACATTTCAATACCTTTTTATTTAATGGTTACTAAAGCGATATTAAAATGACCCACCGAATTTGAAAAGGGTTGTAAAGCGAGTGAAAAATTTTACAACTTTTTATAACAAGATGTATCTCTATTTGAGTCTTACAACTAAAAAAAGTAAAGATTAGGTATTTAAAATTTTCTCCATCACTTTCTCTAAATCTACAGCCAAACGATATCCTGTACTCAAAGCATTCAATTCTCCATTTTGCATAAACGTTAGAGTTGGAAAGTTTTTAGCACCTACTTGCTTTGAAAGCGCATAATCATCATAAGTGATCTTACGCATTTCATCACTATAATACCTCGCTGCAAATGTGATTTGATCTACTTTATATTTGTGAAGTAAAGGTGTATAACTGTCTAGATCCCGAAGATCCTTTCCATGAATAAAAAAGAGTTCGTGAACATCCTCCAAAAAAGAAAATGTTTTATTGGGCTGAAGCTCTCTGAAAGTCACCACAGCTCTGCACGCTTCTTCTGTATTATATGTAAAATGCTCTTTGGTCAATTCTGAAAAAATATCTTCTCCAAACTTAACGCCACTCATAGCCGTCACTCGTTCCCAACTTTTTTCTATAGCTTTTCCTTTTTCTGGAGTAATGAGTGAAGGGTCGTTTCTTCTAAGCCCACCTAATATCACTTCAAGTTTGAATTCTGGATATTTCTGAAGAAAGACATCCAATTCTTTACTAATGGCATAGCACCAAGGGCACATAGGGTCTGTGAAGAGATAGAAGGTGTTGTTGTCAAATAACATGATAATTCTTTTTGGTTAGTTCTGTGCTTTGATAACGGAATAAGGCAAGTATCTGTTTATTTTAGAGAATTTTAGAACATGATGATCAAAGAAAAAACTTGACCTATTTCACTATAAAATTGAGAAGTATTAACGAAAAGAATGATTTGAATTGGAAAGAAATACGTTTTCAAGAAAGAGAATCTTAGATCGCACTTCTCAATTCTTAAATTTGGTGTAATTTTGTGCGATTTAAATTTTGGAAAAGCATATGAAAGCAGAAAAAAATATAGTAGTAACCGTAACTTATGTCTTAAAAGAAGACAATAAGGATGGTCGTTTTATTGAAGAAGCAGATAAAAGCTACCCATTTAGCTTCATCTTCGGAACGGAAGGTGTTCTTCCTGACTTTGAGAAAAATTTGGTAGGGAAAGAAGTAGGTCACAAATTCAGCTTTGGGATTCCTGTAGACAAAGCTTACGGTGAAATCTTACCTGATTGGGCTGAAGTAGAAGTTCCAAAAGAAGCATTCGGTTTCCAAGATGCTGAAGAAGAAGAAGCAATGCTTAAAGAAGGTCATGTTCTTCCTATGCTTATGGAAGACGGAACACAACTTCAAGGACGTATTTACGAAGTGAAAAAGAAAAGTGTAATGATGGACTTCAACCACGACTTGGCTGGTCTTGATTTATATTTTGAAGGCGAAATTATTGATTTGCGCGAAGCTACAGCCGAAGAACTGGATTACAATCCTGACGAAGAAGCTGAACAATAATATCCGATAGCTATAAAATCAAAAAGCTCAAACACTATACAATGAATGTAAAAGTGTTTGAGCTTTTTCTATTTTTCAATAATTGTACTTTTATACTTTCGCACTATCCTTCTCTTGAGTAATTTGAAGAGGTCTACTAAACTTCTCCTCCAATGAAATCATAGTATCAGTACGAGTAATACCAGGAATACATTGAATTTTATCATGAAGAACCTCACGAAGGTGATTCGTATCTTTACAATTGATTCTTACAAAAATACTGTAATCGCCTGTTGTATAATGAAGGTTAACAATTTCTGGAACTTTCTTCAGTTCTTCACAAACTTCTTCATAAAGTGAGCTTTTTTCAAGATAAATCCCCAAGAAAGCGGTGATATCATAACCTAATTTACTTAGGTCGAGATCAAGTGTAGAGCCTTTCACAATGCCCATCTTCTCCATCTTCTTCATACGAACGTGGACTGTACCTCCCGATACAAAAATACGCTCAGCAATCTCAGTATAAGGCGTTTTAGCATCTTTCATCAACTCAGAAAGAATGCGAATATCTACATGATCAATCTCTGGATGTTTTTCCATTTTTTGATGGTTAAATTAGCTTCCCAAAAAATATAAAGGCGAATATATTACGAATCTCAAAATATTTCGTTAACAAGCTTAAAATGTTTTTAAATTATAAAATTCCACCTTACTTTTGCATCATCAAAATAAGCAATTGTCTTATATGAAGGTCAGGCATTAGGGCTGAATAGGTTCAAATCCTTGCTGACTTCAAGCATGTGTTTATTTTATGTGTTGTTTATTGGTTAAGGTTAAAGGTATGTGAATTTTTCGCATACCTTTATTTATTTCAAGACATATATTTAAGCTTCTCGCAACAAAACCTCTATATATTTGTTATTTTTTCTAAATGTGATGAATTTTCTATCACTTTTTTCAAAAATACTAAAAGTTTATAATAAATCAATAACCCCAGCTCTAGTCTAGTTAAATTTTAGATAGTAATAAATGTAAATGTTACTATTTTGAGTTTTTCGGCAGATTTTTTCTTCCAAAAACTTTTAAAATCTCTTCTTTTTCTAAATATCCTGTAGCCAACCAAGACGGAATTATGCGCTTCTCTTTCTCCGCATGCTGCTTTTTAGGATCTATAAAAAAGCGATAATACGAATTTTGATACTCTTGGGGTGTAGATTTCGGCAAACCTTTTCGTGGACAGGCAAAAATCTGTAAGGGCTTTAAGTCATGAGATATCAAGCTCAATGTATCATTGGTTGATATATCTCCCCCATCTAAATTAGGAATACTTGATTCTGTACTTTCAAGCAACCGATCCACAGTTTTAGAAGGCCCGTAGGTATAAGTCAGTTCATTTCCACCTTGACCAACTTCTTCAATAGCCCTAATCAATATCCCGAAGTAAATTTCTTTGTCTGTATCTCCAAAACAGATATCTAAACCTTTATAATTACCACCTCTGAAACCTGTTCCTTTTTGGGTTCGATGAAAGTACCATTTACGAAACGCCAATTGCTGCTTAAAACAATGCGTAGCTGCATCAGGGTGTTCTGCTGAATGAAGATAAAATTCAATTTCCTTCATCCGAAAAAGATGATTTGGTGTAGAAAGAAGTATTTGATTGAGAAGTTTTTCAGCTATCTGTTCAAAAAACTGTTGTACACTTTCACCTTTATCCGCTTTTGAGAAATAGGCTAAAATATATTCACTTAGTTCCTCCATCGTGTCCTACATTCAACTTTACATGAGAGATTTATTAACTTTGCCTTCTCTTAAAATAAACTGATTTATGACAAACTTGTATCTTGAACGTTATGCTTGGCAGAAAAAAATGTTGGATGAAGCTGTTCCTTCAAATTTAGGACAAGTAGTTGTTATTCCTTGTTTTAACGAACCTTCGATACTTGATACCTTACAATCTCTATTTGAATGTTCTCCTACAGAAAAAATAACGGAAATTCTTCTTGTCATTAATCAGTCAGAGAATTCACCGCTAAGCGTAAAAACTCAAAATCAAATAACCTTAGAGGAATCACGTAAATGGATATTTCAAAAAAATAAAGAAAGAAATGATTTACAATTTCATATCATTTGGGCTAATGACCTCCCTAAAAAACATGCAGGAGTAGGACTTGCTCGAAAGATTGGAATGGATGAAGCTATAAGGCGTTTATCGATGAAAGGAAATGAAAGTGCACCTATTATCTCACTTGACGCTGATTGTTTGGTTGAAAAAAACTATCTCCAAGCAATAGAACAGCATTTTCAAAAAAATCCGAAAACACCAGCTTGTACAATTCATTTTGAACACCCCGTTACAGGTCATAAACTTGAAAAATATAACAAAGCAATCTGCGCCTATGAACTTCACCTTAGGTACTACGTACAAGGTTTACGTTTTGCTAATTACCCTTTTGCATATATGACTATCGGCTCTGCTTTTGCCGTAAGGTCTGATATTTACCAAAAACAAAGTGGAATGAACCGAAAAAAGGGCGGTGAAGACTTCTATTTTTTGCATAAAATAATCCCACTCGGAGAATTCACAGATTTAGTAACGACAAAGGTAATTCCATCAACTAGAATCTCTGATAGAGTACCATTCGGAACAGGAAAGGCTATTGATGATCAATTACAAAATGAGACCTCAAATCTTTTATCTCATAATCCTTCGATATTTAAAGAATTGAAGTTCTTTTTAGAAAAAGCACCTCTCCTATATACTTCAGACTATGATTGGAAATCTTTACCTCAAGCGACTGTTGCTTTTTTAGAAACAAATGATTTTCAAAATGTACTGAAAAGACTATTAAGAGAGTCTCCAACTAAAATTTCTTTCCGACAAAAATTCTTCTGGTGGTTTGATGGCTTTAGAGTTTTGAAATACACTCACTTTTTAAGAGATCATCAGTATCCTCAGAAAGACGTATTCTGTGCATCCCAAACTTTAGCAAGTTGGATAGGGACAGACTTAAACTTGAATCATTTTGAATTACTTTATTTTTATAGAAATGAGTATCAAAAAGGAGATTATGTAACTGAGCTTTCAGATTGAACGTAAACTATCTTCAGAATCCTTTTTTAACTATAAACTACAATGACCAATAAGACACTACAAAATTCAAATACCCAAAGACTTCGTTTTGAAGGTGAAAATTACAAACTCATCAAAAGTAATTTTCAACTCAGTAAAAAAGCTAAGACAAGGCAGCAGCTATTAAAATTGGTAGGTGTTGTTGCTTTAATCGTTGATATTGTAGAATTCTGGCAAGCATTTGCTGCCGAAAATATAACAGCTATCCTTAGCACTGGAGCAATAGGAATCTTCATTATAGCCACAGTAGTTTTAGTTAACAAAAAAAGAGGTATTGATTTACCATACCTTATTCTCACCAAAGACAAATTGAGGTGGAGACATCACTTTTTAATGAAAGAAAAGAGTATATCTTTCTCTGAAGTACAATCTATTCACTTTGAGATTGACACAATTCACTTTCTGATGAAAGAAGGAAATGAAGAAAAGTATAATTTTTTAAAACGGCTTAGAAAAGAAAAAAACAGCATCCTACACGAGGAACTCATTCTACTAGCCGAAGAACTTCACATTCCATTTACCCTTTCAAAAACTAAGAATGCAGAACTCATAAAAAAGTATCCTGAAAGAATTGAAAGGTATAAAGTGAAAAGTAGGTATGTAGGTCATTAATTTTTTAGACTGATGATATTTAAGAAAAAAGAGAAATCAAACGTAAAAACGATTCTCAAATTTCAAGGTAAAGGCTTTCCTATCGTTGAGGGAGAAAACAACTTAAGCAAGAAGGCAAAGCTCCGACAGAAATGGATTGAAGGCTTTTTCAAATTTGTAGTATTCCCTTTCGAGTTACTCCAATTTGGTACAGATATCTATTTCATGGATTATATCGGAATTACAGAATGGGGATTTGTAGGAGGTGTCTCTATATTCTTGTTTTTAAGAGGAAAAGAAGATCAAGCTCCTTTTGTAAAATTAGATGAAGAAAAATTCTCTTATCAATTCTCTCCTCTTGAACGCACAAAGAAAATCTTCTTCAAAGACCTTAAATCTGTTCATTTAGAATTAGAAAATATTGTCTTCTATTTAAAAAATGGGGAAAAAGAATCATTTCTGATCAACGTCAATACTGTTTCTTACAAAGAGAAAATGGATTTACTGAAAGATAAGTTGATTGAACAAATTTCATCTAAAGAAATTAAGATCACATTATCTCCTAAAAAAGCAAAAACCTTTTATGAGAAACACCCAGAACTCGAAGGTACATTAGAAATATTTGATAGATATCGAAAGGTATAACACAAAAAAACAGGCTCTAGAAAAATATCTAAAGCCTGTTTTTTTATATAAATAATCAGTTTTTACTGAATAACTTTTTCTTTGTTGGTATGCACAAATAGAATATCTCCAATAAGGTCATATCCTAAGAATAGGTCTTCTCCTTTATGCTTCACTGCTTCTCCTCTGATTCCTAAAATTGTCAAATCTGCATCATTAGAACGCTCATTAATTATAGCTTTCGATTCCACATCTTCACTTCTCGGAATCATAAAAATATTATTCTTATTGATTGGCAGACGTCCTTCTGCAATCAAATTTTCGATATTATCTTGTTGTACAGAAAGATCATTCTCAGGGAATAATACCATCAATTTAATTTTAGCATCTCTCCATTCTGGGTGACCTAAAATGATAAATCCTAGAAGAATCATCAGGTTAGCATTATCAAAATCCTTAGGAGTCAACCAAATGTGAATTTCTTGTCTGTACCCAAAGTTTCGCTCTGCACTTGCCAAAATACAAGTATCAAAGTTTGTAGCCGTAATCAACTTAAAGTTATCTAAGATATCATTGAGTTTATCAGGGTTACTTTTAGAGAATTCAAATAGAATCATATTATTCTCTTTACCCGAAATACCCGGTAATTGAATTACTTGAGCAATAGCTGATGTGAAAGATGGTGTAACTAGCGTATCCAAATAAACCCTACTCCCCGATGAATCTGAAAGCTTAATCAACCTGCTCAAAATTTCCTCGGACTGTTCATGAGTTTCTCTAGATAAATAACCTTTCAAAATATGAATGTAAGTACCAAAACCATATTTATGAGAAAGCCATGTCACCATTGAGAATGCAGATAATCTTTTGAATGTATTATCTGAAATACACACAATAGACGGACGCCAATGTTCTGCCTCAACTTCTTCTGTTTCTGCCTTCTGAAGAAATACCCTGAACTGTCGACTCAATTGGAATATTACACCTTGGAAAATATTAGATAGTCCTTGTTTATTCTCTCTTGTATAACCAATAATTTGGTAGATGATTGTCATAAAGACAATCGAAGATAGCGCATAGAATACACTAATTTTGAACATCAGATATACACAAGAAACGGCTCCTAAACAGGAAATAAACCATTTAGATCGGAATACAGGACGATATGATGGGTCTGAAGCAAAGTGCTCTAAGAATGAGATCATACAAATAGCACCATAAGTCACCATAAAGAACATGGTAATAATCTGAGCTACAACATCTATATCCCCCATCAACACAAAAATAAGTGCTATCACTGCTGAAACTAAATTCGCATTGAAAGGCTCATTTGAACGTTTATCTGTTTTTGAAAGAGCTGCATTGAAGTTGGGCAGTGGAAATATCTTATCTTCAGCAATTGCCTGTAGCGTACGAGGCGCAACCAAGATAGAACCAATCGCTGATGAAAATGCTGCTGCTCCAAGCCCGATAGGTATAATTGGTCCCCAAAGCGCAATCTTTGACATAATCATTTCATCTTCTGCCAAATCCGTTGGCGATGCAGACAAGGTTAATTTATAAGCTACCAACATATAAATAAGCATACCTGCAATCGTTGCGAGCATAGTCCCTAGAGGAATTGATCTACTAGGATTTTTCAAATCTCCAGAAAGCCCTACCCCTGCTGCCATCCCTGTAAAAGCAGGGAAACAGATAGCAAAAACATGGAAAAAGGAATCTGGATTAACGATATGTGCGGTAAGGTTTGGCACATTGAGTTGGTTATACTCAGTCCCTCCACCAAAGAACAATACCAATGAGAAAAACAATGCTGCTACAACAATATATAAGGTTTGAATACCTAGAGATGCCCCTCTAAGTAATACCAAAGCTGTTAATAATACCGTAGAAGGAATACTAATTAGCCTCAAATCATATATATAAATATTCCATTCCTGCATCATGTAGTCAAGCACAGGATTGAATGCTTCGGCAAATGCGATAATATAAAATGCGGTACTAATCGCTTGAGACAAGTAAAGCGCTATACCAATTGCTCCCCCAATCTGAAAACCAAAAGAACGAGAAATAATATAGTAGACTCCTCCACCTTGTACTTTCTGATTGGTTGCAATTTCAGAAATTGATAATGCTGTAGGGATAGTTACAGTATGCCCCAATAAAATCAGCATCATACATCCCCAAAAACTCAAATGCCCTACCGCATAACCAAAACGTAGGAAAAGAATCGCTCCCAGAATCGTACTGATTGAAGTCAAGAAAACAGCAATAGTACCAAACCCACCTTTATTTTCTAAAGTCTGAGGTTCTTTTCGATTCTTACCGTTTGTTTTAAATTTTAGTTTTTCCAAAATTCTTAAAACTAAGTTTCACATTGAAAGAATAGCCCTATACAAGCTATCACAACTGTAGGTGATCTATCCTTTCTATTTTCCATCTCAAAAAAGAAAATGTCTACTAGCGAAACGGGCTTCAGTTAAGGGCTTTTTCGCCAATAGACATTTTGAAATATGATTTCTAAATCTAAAGATATATTACTCTTCTCTAAGTTTAGACTTTATGAAGAAAAGAGATTTGTATGTAAAAATGAAGGGAATTTCTAAATTTTAATATGTCTTATCATCCATAAATGATTCTTTCCAAAATTTTTTATAAGAAAAGACATAAAATTAAGAAGCATTGAATTGTGTTATATCTTCTTGTAGAGACACGATCATTTCATCCCAAGTATTCCATCTGTAAAATGGAAAATGTGAGCCTTCTATATCTCTAGAAAAAGTCTTATTAGCTAAATCCCAATATTCTGTTTGACTTTGATAAGGGAAAATAAAATCTCGATCACAAGTAATTGAATGCGTGTAGAAATCTCTTACAGGTGGATTTTCCTTGGTACGCTGCCAAATATAAATAAGCTCGTCCCTTTGTTCCTGCAAATCTCTTTCTGGTGGATAATTCACAAACTTCATCATTGTCGCTCGGTCACCACACATACGCTTGAAGAATTTCCCACGAGTTTCTTCATCAAAAACTTCTATTGTTCTTTGGAAAAATAAAGGAGGTATCCCCCATTGATCATGAACAGGGTAAGGTGTTCCATTCAATGCGATTCGGACTGGAAATTGTTCTTGAAGTTCTTGAAGTAGATATGAACCATGCCAAACCCCCATAGACCATGCTAGAAGAGTCTTTTCCTCATAAGTATTCAGAATTTCATATAATTCTTCTACTTGATCCAATTCTCTATAATCATATACCATCAGAACATCCACAGATTCTGAAGTAATTGGTTGAAAAGGCTTTTCATCAAGCCCCCAGCCACTAAAGAATACCAATAAATGAGTATTTGATGCTTTGTTGATCCAATGAAGTTTCACAGTCTTGTTGTGTTAATAGTGATAAAGTTTGTGTATCTGCTTTATTGTTTTAGTAAGCTCTTCTGAGCTAATTTTTGAATGTAATGAGAAACGTAATCTTGCAGTATTTGGTGGTACTGTTGGCGTACGAATCGGAAAAACTAAAACTCCTTCTTCCTCCAATCCTTTGGCTATATGAACAGCTCTTTCATTCTCTCCTACAATCAATGGCACTATGCAAGTATTATATTGTTGCTGAACGCCGATTTCCTTCAAGCCATTTACAAAAATTTTTGACAGCTCTTGAAGTTTTATCCGTTCATTGTTCATCCCTTTTACCTTTTCTAGTACAAATGAATTCCAATGTACAGTCACGGGAGGTAAAGCTGTTGTAAAAATGAATGGGCGCATTCGGTTTACTAACCAATCTTGAATACTCTTGCTCATCACAGCAAAAGCTCCTTGTGATGCCATTGCTTTTCCTAAGGGGGCAACAATAATGTCTATATCCGAAATTACCATTTGTTCTTCCGCAAATCCTAAGCCATTTTCACCTCTACAACCAATAGCATGCGCTTCATCTACATACAGCAAGCAATCAAATTCCTTTTTAATTTGAACTAATACTTGAAGATCAGCACAATCGCCATCCATACTAAAAATGGACTCTGTTACTATAATTATTTTATTGTAATCACTTCTCTTTTGTTGAAGAAGTTTTCTGAGGTGATCATAATCTAAATGACGATATCTGACAAAGTCTGCATCAGACAATCTAAAACCATCAATCAAGCTTGCATGATTAAGCTTATCGCTCACTATCAAATCTCTTTTTTCTAAAAGAGCTGGAAGAATTCCTAAGTTTGCATGATAGCCACTATTGAAGAGTAATGCGCCATCTTTATTATAGTATTCCTTTAGTTGCTCTTCATAAGCTGAATAAGCTGGATGATTCCCTGAAAGTAAACGAGAAGAACTAGCACTTAAGCCATAATGAGAAATTGAAAGGTCATTTTCTAAGGCCTCTTCATAAAACTCCTTTAAGAGTAATTTGTTAGAAGCTATACCTAAGTAATCATTTCCTGAAAGGTTAATTAACTTTCTACCTTCTTTAGAAATCACCCCTTCTCCTTCCTGTCTCACATCATGTAACTCTCTAAGGTGATGGTTTTCTGTGAGTGCTAATAGTTTGTTTTCTAAATCTTCCATTTATAATCTATCCACAAAACTTAAGAGATCAATTACTCAATTAGAATATTCTTGGAGTAATTATAATGATTTTTTTCTAAAAAAAGACAAACTAAATAGATTATTTTCTACAAAATAATGGAAAATATTCAATAGTAATATTAGTATAAATAGAAGGATAAAATTCAGGAATAAAAAAGAAAAAAGGAATGACATCAGACATCTGTGTTCATTCCTTTATCCTTTTATCTAGTTTAGGGCATTTTTTACAATACACTCCTTTCTTTTTGTACTTCTTGCAACATTTCTTCTTAGTCAGAAGATACTTCGATTCAAGAAGCCATCTTAAGCTTCTAATTATTCCATATTTCATCTATTCTTCATTCTACCCCTAGAACGCTAAAGACAAATTTTAAAATCCTAAAGTGTTAAAATAATTCTCATCACTTATCAATACTCAAATCAGTAATATAGATTTTTCACGAAACTAAATACAACTCACTTCAACTAATGATAATTTTGTCAAAAATGAATCTTTCAGAATAAAACATAAGACAGATCTTAATAATCATTTATTTTCATGATATATCTTATTTATATACAATTAAGGTATTATATTGAAGGACTTTTGTTAAAAAAAATTCAAATTCACACAAAACAACAAGCATTAATTTATGGCAGCTAGAGGAGGTTTCTCAAACAAATTTGGCTTCATCATGGCCGCAGCAGGTTCTGCAGTAGGTCTTGGAAATATATGGAAGTTCCCGTTTGAAGTAGTAGATGGAGGAGGGGCCGCATTCGTGATTATCTATTTACTTTGTTGTTTCTTACTCTGCTTTCCTGTAATGATCGCAGAAGTAGCAATTGGTCGTAAAACCAATTTAAATGCCGTTGAATCTTTCAAAAAATTAGGCTTTCCTAGATGGAGTTTTATAGGACTAATGGGTATTATCTCAGGAGTACTTATACTTTCATTTTATAATGTAGTAGCCGGTTGGACGATTGGTTTCACTTTCCAAATGATCCAAGGAAATTTTGAAATTGGACAACAATTTGGGCATTTCATTGCTGATTGGAAAACAATCATGATTTACTCAACAGTATTCATGATCGCAACAGCTTATATTGTAGCTCAAGGTGTTTCTGGAGGTATTGAGAAAGCCTCAAAAATATTGATGCCTACACTTCTTGTTATCATTATTGGGTTGACTCTTTACTCTTTCACTCAAGAAGGTGCGATGAATGGTGTAGAGTATTACCTTATTCCAGACTTTAGTAAAGTAACTATTCAGACGATATATGGCGCTTTAGGGCAGGCGTTTTTCTCACTGTCTTTAGGAATGGGAGCTCTAATTACTTATGGTAGTTATGTAGGTAAAAAAGACAACTTGATAAGCTCTGCAGTATATATAACACTTGCAGATGTGTCTATAGCAACATTGGCTGGTCTGATGATGTTTGCATTCTTATTCTCGCAAAATTTACCTTACGATGAAGGTGGAGCAGGATTAATTTACACTGTCCTTCCAGGTGCATTTGCTTCAATGGGAAGTACGTTAGGACCGATCTTAGGTACTTTATTCTTTTTACTTCTTTCATTTGCTGCATTGACATCTACAGTATCATTATTGGAAGTGCCTGTAGCATACTTGGTAGATACTTTTGGATTAAGAAGAAAAAGAGCTGTTTGGCTTACTGCAGGAGGAATTTATTTATTAGGTATTCCATCCCTACTTGGTAATGGAGCTGTGCCAGAGTTAACCGAATTCATCACATATGTTGGAGCAAACAAAGCTGCTTCATTTATGGATTTCGTTGAAGGTATCGCAAGTAATACAATGTTACCAATTGGAGGGTTCTTGATTTGTATCTTTACTACTTATGTTTGGAATACAAAGAATCTTGTAGAAGAAGTAAAAAATGGTAATCCCGAGTTTGCTAACTCTTGGATTGCTAGTTATGTAACATTTGCTCTAAAATATCTATGTCCAATTATTCTTGGTGTGATATCTATTGTTACTATTTTAGATAAATTCTTGGGAATTGATATAGTTTAAAAGTACAAATCATATCATTTCAAAAAAGCTATTGACTAGTATAAGTCAATAGCTTTTTTATTTATTTTGAGATTTGATTGTTTTAAATCAAGTTATATTAACTAAACAACAATTATTCTAAAATTTAATAGGTCTAAAATTTCTTAAAACGTAACAAATACACTATTTTAATTGACAACTAGGTTGAGTTAATTGTCTGTCACATTCAACCGTCTACAAACTATACAAGAACTATTAAAACCAACTACTAACTTATGTCTGTACTTTTTATAACCGCCGTTCTTGGGTTTGGTATATTGTCAATCATTTATTTTGTTGTGAGTTCACAATCTTTTGAAATTTCACCCTTTATTCAAACAGAGGGTAAAATTGTAGCTTACTTTAAAGATGAATTGCATGCCAATTACTTCCCAATTGTTGAGTACGTAACTGAAAAAGGAGATACTCTCCGTTTTAAAAGTAAACAAGCACTCATTAACAAATTAGAAAAGGGAACAAAAGTAATTTTATATTACAATCAGAAGTCTCCTAACAATTCTGCTTTTATTGAATTGTCAAATCACAAATCGACCGTTGAAGGAGGCGTAATCTTCACCGCTATAGTATTAATACTTATCAGCTGTTGTATTTATTCTTTACTGTTTCTTCTTTTCTAAATAAGGACAAAAGCGTAAAAAAGGCTTATACTACCACCTAGTATAAGCCTTTATTTATTTGATAATTTTACTCAAAAATTAAGAAACTGTTTCTGGACGTACTTGCTCAATTTCTTGCTGTACTTTAGCGACAATATCCTCAATTTTATCATCTTTTTGATAATTCATAGGAGGTTTAATTCTCACTCTTAGTGTACTCCCTCTTTTTTTCAATTTTAAGCCTTTCTTATCAAATGCCCTTCTGAATCCATCAATCACAATTGGGACAACTACTGGCTCAAAAGACTTGATAAGGTTTGCTGTTCCTTTACGAATAGGTGCATAAGGGCTTGTCGTTCCTTGCGGAAAATTCACTACCCAACCTTCAGATAAGGCTTTTTTAATTTTATCTGGAGCACTCGTATCAGCTCCACGATTCACACTTTGTCCTTTCGAACGCCATGATCTACGTACAGTAACTGCTCCTGTTAAAGAGAAGATTTTAGGAAGTAACCCACTCTGCTTCATCGTTTCTTCAGCAGCTACATAGTATGTATTAGCTCTAGGGCTTAATACATACAAAGGGAGGTTAATATGGTTATTAAATCCCCATTTGGCACTTGAGAATACATGATAAAAAGCGATTACATCACTGTAATACGTCTGATGATTTGAAATAAATAATACGTTGGTGTCTGGAAGATTTTCTAAATGTTCCATTCCTTCTACTTCAAGTTTATTGAAAATATTAAATCTCCAATAAGTAGTAGTGGCAAGTAAACTGATCAGAGACCTTTTTAAGAAAACTACATTCCCAAAAGCGTCCCTTCGCAGTAATTTAGAGGTCGTGAATAAAGAGTTACTCTTTTTCCTCCTCTTTTCTCTCTTGTAGTTAAAATTTGATAATCTGGTCGTCATTACTTGTTGTTAATAAAGATCTAACTGACATGTGAATCATTATACATGGTATATGTATAAAATTCAAATTTTGCGATCAATATATTTAATATAGAATTATACTTAAAGACTCTTTGAGTTAATCTGTGTTAAAATGGTGGTTATGAATATCTTTTATTAAAAATCTTCATCAAGACTAAACTTTGGTTTATCTTCACCATCTCCCTTTATAACTCCTGCTTTCTGATACTCAGATACTCTTTTTTCAAAGAAATTAGTTTTCCCTTGAAGTGATATTAACTCCATAAAATCAAACGGATTTTCTGAATTATAGATTTTAGAATATCCTAAAGCTAATAATAAGCGATCTGCTACAAACTCTATATACTGATTCATTAAATCAGCATTCATTCCGATCAACCTGACAGGTATTGCATCATTTACAAATTCTTGCTCAATACTAACTGCGTCTTTTATGATCTCGACAACAGTTGACTCATCAAGCTTATTCACGATATGGTTGTTGTACAATAAACATGCAAAATCGCAATGCAAACCTTCATCTCTTGAAATTAACTCGTTAGAAAAACTCAGTCCTGGCATCAGACCACGTTTTTTTAACCAAAAAATCGAACAAAAACTACCTGAAAAAAAGATACCTTCTACAGCTGCAAATGCAATCAACCGTTCTGTAAACGAACCTTTGTCAATCCAACGCAAAGCCCATTCTGCTTTCTTTTTAACGCAATCTAGGTTATCAATTGCTTTGAATAAATAATCTTTTTGAGCTGAATCTTTGACATAAGTATCTATAAGTAATGAATAAGTCTCAGAGTGAATATTTTCAATTGCGATTTGAAAACCATAAAAGAATTTAGCTTCGGTATATTGTACTTCAGCCACAAAATTCTCTGCCAAGTTTTCATTGACAATTCCATCACTAGCGGCAAAAAATGCAAGTACATGAGATATAAAATGTCTCTCATCATCGGTCAGATTTGCCCAATCTTTTAAGTCTTGGCTTAAATCTATTTCTTCCGCAGTCCAAAAACTAGCCTCTGCTTTTTTATAAAACTCCCAGATGTCATGGTGTTGAATTGGAAATAAGACAAAACGATCTTTATTTTCCTGCAATAGTGGTTCATTAGTGTTTGGGTTCATAAGCTATTAAAATGTTGGTGGTTGGAGTATAAAATAAGACCTTTTGGAAGCCCCTGTTTTATAATAGTACTAAAGAAAATCTATACCTAATGATATAAGGACTTATTAATACAAACTCTTTTCAGAAAAAAGATGTCTTTTTCAAAAAGAATTGTATCTTTGCGTCTTGTAAGGTTATGATCTCGATTATGTTCGCTGCACGAGGGATTAACTAATTCTTTAACTACAACTGAAAAACGTTTGTTTTTGAAAAATAAGCGTTATTTTTGTGACCAATTTTCGTCACAATAGGTTGCGATTAAGAATGTTATATTTTATTTTTGCAGCCATTTCGTAAGAAAACTAATTTTAGATTAGCAATGTACGCAATAGTAGAAATAGCTGGGCAGCAATTTAAGGTAGAAGAAAACAAATATATCTACACACATAAATTGGAAGCTGAAGCAGGTGCTTCAGTTGAATTCGACAATGTTTTGTTGATTGATTCCGATTCTTCTATCGAAGTTGGCGCTCCTAAAGTTGATGGTGCTAAAGTAACTGGAAAAGTTCTTGGGCACGTAAAAGGTGAAAAAGTTCTTGTATTCAAAAAGAAAAGAAGAAAAGGATACAAAGTAAAGAACGGTCACAGACAACAGTTCACTAAAGTTTTGATTGAAGGAATCTCTAAATAATAAAGTAACATGGCTCACAAAAAAGGTGTCGGTTCTTCGAAAAACGGTAGAGAATCGGAAAGTAAACGTCTTGGTGTAAAAATCTTTGGTGGTCAAGCTGCAACTGCAGGTAACATCTTGGTAAGACAAAGAGGTACAAAACACCACCCAGGTAAAAATGTTGGTCTAGGTAAAGATCATACATTATTTGCTCTTGTTGACGGAACTGTAGAGTTCAAAAAAGGATACAGAGGCAAATCATATGTTAGCATAAATCCTGCTAACTAAGACATAAAGATCTTACTCAGATCAAGGCACCTTGTTGTAAAAACAAGGTGCTTTTTTTTTCTAATCAAAACTGTCAGATTCATTGAATCAGTGAGGAATTCTGAGAAATGCTCATTGATCTTTAGCTCATTATGATATTGTATTTAAACGGGCTTTTATTCTACAATTTTTTTTAGGACTTTTGTTTGTTGCGACTACATTCGTGTCGCTCATTTCTTTCTTAACAAGAATGAAGTGAAGAATCTAGTATCTTTACTTTGATGTTGGGGATACTTAAGGATTTCATTTAGAATTATCTAATTGTGTAGCTGAGATGGAGAAAGATTGTCATCAAATATGGCAAAATTGTCTTGAAATAATCAGGAAGGAGCTGTCTGAACAGAGTTTCAGAACATGGTTTATGCCCATTAAGCCTGTCAAACTGGCTAATGACGTATTAACCATAGAAGTGCCTAGCCCGTTCTTTTACGAATGGTTGGAGGAGTATTACGTACACCTTCTAAAAAAGGCAATCAACAGCCAACTAGGACCTAACGGGAAATTGGAATATTCCATTCCTGTAGTTCAACCTACAAGACCAAAGCCTCAGCAACAGTTTACTGATCGTGGCGCTTATCAAGCTCCTCAAAATCCTACGCCACAACAAAATGTAGGACAACAGCACACACAATACACTAATCAAGTTCAGCAGAATCCTTATCAACAACAGGCTCCATCTCAACCTGTAATTGACAACAAGCCAAAGTACGTTCCGCAAGAGCGTCCTTTGCCAGCTGGAAGTGCCCAGTCTCCTGAAGTCTACCAACAAAATGAGACTCCACAAAGACCTGTTGCTCCTATAGATACAGCTCCTCAACAGCATACACAAAATCATGCAATGCCTAATATGGGCGGCGTACCTCCTCAATCTGCATTGGACTTTTCTGGAGCTTCAAACTTGAACCCAGAATACACATTCGATACATTTATTGAAGGAGATTGTAACCGCTTGGCTCGTTCTGCGGGGATCGCAATTGCGAAGAAACCGGGAGCTACAGCATTCAATCCTCTAGTTATTTATGGAGGTGTTGGTTTAGGTAAAACTCATCTTGTCCAAGCAATCGGGCAAGAAATCAAAAGAAGATATCCTGACAACTTTGTACTCTATGTCACTTGTGAACAATTCACTACACAATTTATTGAAGCTCTAAAGAGTAATAGTGTACAACAATTCACAAACTACTACCTGCAAGTTGATACATTAATTGTGGATGATATTCAGTTTTTATCTGGAAAAGAAAAAACACAAGAAAACTTCTTCCACATTTTCAATCATCTTCACCAAAGAGGAAAGCAGATCCTAATGACTACAGACTGCCCTCCTAAGAGTTTGAAAGGTTTACAGGAAAGACTTCTATCTCGTTTCAAATGGGGGTTGACGGCAGATATTCAAAAACCTGACTTCGAAACAAGACTAGCAATCGTACAACAAAAGCTTGTTTCTGAAGGAATGATGGTTCCTGAAGATGTATTAGAATATTTAGCTTACAATATTGACTCTAACATTCGTGAACTAGAAGGTGTGCTTATTTCATTGATCGCAAACGCATCTCTTATGAAAAAAGAGATTGATCTTGAAATGGCTAAAAGTACATTACTAAATATTGTAAGAAGTACAGAGCAAGAAATTACTATTGAATTTATTCAAGGAATCGTAGCTGACTACTTTGGAATTTCTGTCGATGAGTTACTTTCAAAAACTCGAAAGAAAGATATCGCCAATGCAAGACAGATTGCTATGTATTTCTCTAAAGAATATACTGAAGTTCCTCTAAAATCAATTGGGGACAGTTTTGGCGGAAGAGACCACAGTACGGTTGTTCATGCTACAAAAGCTGTTTCTAAGAAAATTCATTCAGATATTCTATATAATAGAATTGTAGATGAGTTACTTGAACACATGAAAATCAAGAAATAAGCTCATTCTATAAAATTCAATAAAAAGCCTTTGATACCAAGTCTGTATCAAAGGCTTTTTAACATTAGTCTCCTACCTAAGTGTGAAAAGCTCTTAAATGCAATTTCATTTTAGAGAAAGATAATTACGTTTCAGCTCACGAATTTTGAACTTTAGCAGAATCCTCCGTTTCTAAAACAGCCTTTCAACTACCTTTACAACCGTAAAATGAGACAAGCTACTGCTTTTTCATTTTGTATGATTTAAAAAGGAAAATGAAATGCAAATACTACAAGAACTTGCCAGAGAAGATGGTTTCATAGAAAATCTCACGGTAATTATTTTATTAATGTCTGCGGCTATCAGCTGGATACATTACCGTAAAAAGTCTTCAATCTGGTCAAAATCTCAAAAGGCTAACTACCTTCTGATGACCTTGTTTTTTGTATTTCTTGCAGGAGAAGAAATTTCGTGGGGACAACGAATTTTAGATATAGAATCAAATGAATTTTTCGTGCAGCATAATGCTCAAGCCGAAACCAACCTTCATAATATGGTCATCGGCGATACGAAAGTGAATAAACTATTCTTTGGTAAACTGATCACAGTAGCCCTTGTCATGTACTTATTCATAACACCTATTGCTGCCACAAGATGGGAAAAATTCAATCATCTAATTCAGAAAACAGGCTTACCAATCGGGAACTTGATTCATGGCATCGTCTTCATAGTTGGAGTAATGCTTATCTCACTTCTTGATGGAGGTTACAAATGGGAATACTACGAATTACTAGTCGTGGGGATTGTATTCTCTATTGTTTATAAAGCTTTTGCAAAAGACAAAAATTCAAATCCTGCGATAGTAACCAAGTAAAAGTAACAAGTAAATTTTAGCAGTTATGATCTTTATTAGTATTGACCAGCCAATAAAAAAAGCTCACATCAACCCAAATAGCAGATATAATCAGCAACTAAAAAAAGCTTTAAAACAAGCTGAAGAAGTAATAGAACTTGATGAGCAAGAGAAATTGGTAAATCTCAAAAAGACATTCGGTATTTCATGATACTTAATTGGATGTATGCAGTCTGCATACTCCTACACCTTTCGATTATTCATAATGTAGTGGAGCGGTCTTTTATAAAGGCTTGCTCCTTTTTTTATTTCACCTCTTCTATCATTTCAATAAAGCTTTTTTTGCCTGCTCCACAATTTGTGCAACAAAACTCTTTTGGCAACTCTTGAAAAGACATCAACAGCATTGACTCTACTTGGAGCTGATGTTCTTGATAATATTCAAAGCAATTAGTACACTGATATACTGTTTTGTATTTGTCAGTACCAGCACTTTCTTGCCCCTCTAATTGTAAGTAATAATTCTCACTGATTTCAGAAAGCAATGGAGGAATCACCTCTTTAGAAACTTCTTTCACAAAAGGGTGATACGTTAATGTACTAGGATCATAATTATGAGCATAAAGAATATTATAGGAATCATGCTCCCAGTTACTGTTTGTAAACGTTCGTTCTATAACCACTGGAGTAAACGTAAAACGCTCATTACTCTTAATAGAAAAACTTAATCCATGCGTGCTTATATCTTGCTTATGCAAACACCTGACTATATAATTTTTGAGCGCTAAAGCGCTTTCATCCATTACAGGTAAATGCCAATTTAGCTCTAATGCAGAATGACGAATATTAATTCCAAACTTCCCTAGTAGCTTATCCCAAATTTTGAGGTGCACCTCAGAAATCCCATTTATAATTAAAGACTTCCAAGGACTTATTCTTAATTCATCGATCTGATTATTTAAACAAAGAGCACACAAGGCTTTCAAAAATGAAATAGATATTTTATTATCCCTCCAATACAGCCCCAACCAATAATTATTAGAATCTACTTTATGAAAACCTTCATAACATGAAAAAGGCTTGTTATGGTACTCAAATTGAGTTGCATCATACTGTTGCCTTAAACCTAATGACTTACTAATGTGTTCCCATTCGCTATCCCAATCTGTTACCGATTCAATTAACTCATTACTCTCTATATACTTGGTAATTTTAGACAGCTGATGACTATGAATAAGGTTTGGACAAGACCATAAAGCATCATATTCATTCATCTTTCTAATAAAGAAAAACCAATAATTAGGAATTTCTGAAGCGACAAAATTAAGATGCCCCGCAAATAAAGGTACTAACGTTTGCTTTGGGTCTGTGACGTTGATTTTTACAGAAGGGTGGAGAGGAAATGAAGTTAATACTGATCTATAAACATCTTCTGTAAGCCATTCTGTAGTACTTTCAATAATACTATGAGTAATAAAAGAACTTTGAATATTATGACTTTCCCCTTGTCTTGGTTTACTCGTTTGAATATGCTTTAAAGTGACAATATTTCCATTTACATCTTTAAAATCCTTTATTGAAAACAGAATATCTTGTCGAGAACCTAACTGCAAAAATCTAGCACCCATTTCTTCAGCTGTAGCAGTTATTTTTAATACTTCGGAAATCGATATCAAGCCTCCTAAGGTAAATCTCCTAACAATATTCTTGTGTCTTATCATTTTATTGGATTAATGAAATGCAAAAAGTTAGCTGTAGTATGATCTGAAAATCAAAATATTATTCACTTCAGAAGAAATGTAATAAAATTTACTTTGTCAACTCTTTAATTGTATCTTATAAAAATAATTCTCATTGCTCCTTCATAAAATGTTGAAACAATCTGTATTATTTCCACCCTTAAATAGGCTCAGAAAGCGTATTCACATCCAACAATTGAAGTATTCCTATTACATAGGTTTCTTTATGATTGTAGCTTTTGTTATCGTCAGTCAATTAGTCACACAGAATCATCTCAAGCATCAAGAATCTGCACTTCTATCAATTCAGCAATCAGAACAACTCACAGAAAAACTTAAAGAATTCACCTATAAATTGATGGTATTCGATGAAAAAGCTGACAAGGATTCAAAGCAAGTTGCTATTCAAAAGCTAAGGCAATTATTAGCCTCTTGGAAGGAAGCCCAAAAAGTATTCGAAACAGAATCTTATTCTATCCATAAAAATTTATTTCAAGAAAAAACAAAGGAGCTTTTAGATCACGATTTACTCATTATTTCCAAAACCATAGACGATAGTGCCTTACACATTCTGTCCATTTTGGATACAGAAAATGAGAAAGAACGACAAAAATTATTAATCTCATTAATAGAACTAGAAGATGAGTATTTAGCAATTCTGAAAGTTATCTACACGCAGAGTCAAATCATTCTCCAAAAAAACATTGAGAAGTACATTAATGTCCAAAGCGTTTTTTTCATTCTAATACTTTGTTCTATTGGCATTATTTTCTTTATCATCTACTTACCAACACTGGATATCATAAAGCTTAACGTCTCTGAGTTCAATAAAAAAGAGTATGAACTTCAAAGCGAAATAAAGAATCTAGATGACCATTGTAAGCATATTGAAAATGCATACATTGAGCTCTCGGCACAACCCACAAAAGAGCCTATTCAATATCTTTTATTAAAATCAGACTTATCCTCTAATATATTTTTCACGACCGATCACTTTAGAAAAATCACTGGATTAGATGAAGAAGATGAACCAACTAATTTAATTAATTGGATAGGTCAGACTAATTCATTTACTAAAGAAAATTGGGAACAAACTTTAAAGGGAAAATGGTCTGGAGAATTGAAGATTTTTACGGCAAAAAATAAAGAAATAATACTTGATGCCCACTTAATTAGGAATGAAGATGTAATCTTTCTTATTGCTGCTGATATTACGAATACGCAAAAAGCGAATTCTATCCGAGCTAAGCTTTTGTGAAAGTCAAATATAACCAATCTTCAATTTCAGTAGAACTCCTACAATGAAAGTAAAAATATTTCTAGCATTAGCTGTTGTAGCACTTTTTTTCTTTGTGGGTACTCTTTTAGAAAAAGAGCTCATAGAACTTAAGAATGAAGATAAAAGCAAAGTAAATCTACGTTTTGGAAGTATGGCTATGAAGTTCTACAAATTTGGAGGAATTCTTCAAGTAATACTCGGGCTTTACCTCATGTACCTTCCTTTTGACATGCAAGGGGAATCTGCCTTAGCACTAGCTTTTTTCCCTATTGGCTGTATAATGTGTATAATAGGTGGACTTTTTCTAGACCATGTTTACATAGAAAAGAATAGAGATGTCATCTACGACAAGGTTCAAAACCTTCTTCTAATCAGAAAAGGAACTAAAATGGAGGTGATAAACTTAGATGCAGACCATTTAAAAGTTCAAGAACGAAAAGCATTAGGTAAAACAGGTTTAGGTAGTCTTGTTATAGAAACTGATGAGCATATTTTCCGTTTCTCATCGAGAATATTTTACGATGAAACACTTCTCTCCTTCCTAAGAAATCATCCTAGCTATCAGACTACAGAAGAAATTAAGGAGTTTTTCATCTGGTAATGACTAAAAAAGAAAAGAGCATCAAGGTTGACTTGATGCTCTTTTGATTTATAAACAAATTGCTTTTTACGCTTTGTTAGACTTTGCTCTTAGCCAAAAATCTGCAATAACGATTGCCGACATAGCTTCAACAATCGGAACAGCTCTAGGCACTACACAAGGGTCATGACGCCCTTTTCCTGAAACCGTAACCTCATTCCCGAACTTATCCACACTATCTTGATCTTTCATGATCGTAGCGACAGGCTTAAAAGCTGTACGGAAATAAATATCTTGTCCGTTGGAAATACCACCTTGCACACCTCCAGAGTAATTACTTGTGGTTTTTATATTTCCATCCTCATCTTTATAAAATGGATCATTATGTTCCGAACCACGCATTGAAACACCGTCAAAACCGCTTCCAATTTCGAAACCTTTGACTGCATTTATACTAAGCATCGCTTTCCCAAGTTCTGCATGCAAACGGTCAAACACAGGCTCTCCCAAGCCTACTGGAACACCTTTGATCACACAATCAACAACTCCACCTACAGTGTCTCTATCCTTACGAATTCCATCGATATAGGTAATCATTGCTTCCGCGACTTCAGCATCAGGACATCTAACAATATTAGATTCAATATTACCAAAGTCTAATTCCGAATAATGCTTTTCAAGCTTTACAGGCCCAGCTTGGGTTACATAAGCTGTACATTCTATACCTTTAGACTTCAAGAATAATTTCGCTAAAGCACCTGCTGCTACACGTGCAGCAGTTTCTCTTGCAGAACTACGTCCTCCACCTCTGTAATCACGAACACCATATTTTTCTTGATAAGTGTAATCGGCATGTGAAGGTCTGAACTGATCTTTAATATGGCCATAATCTTTACTTTTTTGGTCCTTATTCCAGATCAACATCATGATAGGCGTACCTGTAGTTACGCCTTCAAATACACCCGATAAAATTTCAACATGATCAGCCTCTTTTCGCTGAGTGGTAATCTTAGATTGACCAGGCTTACGTCTGTCTAACTCAGATTGGATAAAAGTTTCATCAACTTCAACTCCTGCAGGGCAACCATCAATAGTTACACCAATTGCTTTTCCATGAGATTCTCCAAATGTGGTTATTCTGAATATGTGTCCGAAACTATTCATTTAAAGAAGGATCTATTTTAAAATGACGAGAAATCAAAATATAATTATAGCTAGTAAAGTTAGAAAAGAATGGAGATAAAAAACGAGAATGATGGAGAAAATTTGAAGGGAGTTATACATCTTTTAGAAAAGGGCATAAAAAAAACTTCGGATTCCGAAGTTTCTTTTAACTTTCTAGTTAGTAACCCAAAAAACTAACTATTTTCTCATTGCTACTTTCTACTATGATCTTTAATATTTTTCCCTTAGTCGATATGATGCAAATATACGTAAATATTTAATTCTGCAAAGAGTTTATTGTATTTTTTTATTATAAACATTTACTAAAAATGATATGAACCTATTTTCATAAGATAGGTTTAAGATACCATAAAGTAAGATTTTAAAGATTTTACATCTATTTGTATTTAAATATCAATTCTTTACAATTTAACCAATACAAATGAAGCGAATTCTGATCACTGGAAGTAATGGATTACTCGGGCAAAAACTCCTGAAACTTTTTTCAAAAAGTGCTTACCAGAAAAAGTATAAAATAATCGCTTGCTCTAGAGGAGATGATAGATATATAGATACTGGCTATGATTTTATCTCATTAGATATCACAGATCAAGACGCAGTTGAGAAAGTAATAAGTGAACAAAAACCAGATTATGTTATTCATACTGCTGCAATTACTCGTGTAGATGACTGTGAGAATGATCGTGAAAAAGCCATACAAACAAATCAGAATGCAACTACCTATTTATTAGCAGCCTGCGAAAAAATAGGCAGTTTCTTTTTATACGTTTCCACGGATTTCATTTTTTCAGGTGAAAAGTCAATGCTCATAGAAGAAGATGAAGCCGAACCCGTCAATTTTTATGGAGAAACAAAACTGTGGTCTGAGAAGGCTACAATGAAATATAAACATGATTGGGCAATTGCTCGTACAGTCCTTGTTTACGGAGTTGTAAAAGATATGAGTCGCTCCAATTTATTGTTATGGGTAGAGAAAAGTCTCAAGAATAACACTCCTATAAAAGTAGTTTCGGATCAATGGCGAACACCTACTTATGCAGATGATTTGGCTCTCGGCTGCGCACTTATCATCGAGAATCATGCAAAAGGAATTTTCCATATCTCTGGAGAAGAATTGATGACGCCATACGACATGGCTATTCAGACAGCAGATTACTTAGGACTTGATAAAAATCTGATTTCGGCGACAAATGCCAGCGAATTTAAAGAAGTTGGTAAGCGTCCACCCAAGACAGGCTTCAATATTCAAAAAGCCAAGACCACTTTAGGCTTTCAGCCTTTATCATTTTTTGAAGGAATGAAAAAAATGTTTGAGGAAACCTCTATTATTTCAAAATCAGAATATTAGACCCGTCATTCACACACTTTTTTAACAATTATTAGAGTGGATAAATTTAAATATTTTATGGTGTATAAAAATTGTTTTTATACATTTGCATTCCCCAGAACAGGGCTTTCTATTTGAAAATCAACACTATAAGCTTAAGAGCAGATTTTAAGAAGAAAATTTCGGGGTTAGATTTGCGAAAATCTATCTGAACTCATAAATTTGCGAGCTTTTTAAAAGTAATTGATTTAGAGAGTATTAAGTGATTTCATAATTAATTTTTAGGACAGTGACAAAGGCAGAGGTAATCACAGAGATTGCAAATCAGACAGGGATTGATAAAGCAGAGGTAACAAGAACTGTAGAGACATTCTTCAAAGTAGTGAAGAATAGAATGGCTGATGGAGAAAATATCTACGTTAGAGGCTTCGGTTCTTTTGTTAATAAGAAAAGAGCAAGTAAAATAGGTCGTGATATCTCTAAAAATAAAGCGATCAAAATCGATGCTCACTACATTCCTAGCTTTAAACCTTCGAAAGCTTTCGTTGAAAAAGTGAAGAAAAGTGACCGTGTGTGGTTAGCAAACGAAGAAGCTAAATAATTTGCTTTTTTTGATACTGGGTAGAACTTTTTGAGTTCTACTCGGTTTACACTCCTAAAAACTAGACCACGAAAACATGCGTTCACCCCAACTTCTCATTTTAGCAGGTGCTGTTGTAGCATCAATTGGCCTTTTCTTTATGCCAAGAGCCGTATTGAAAAACAATGACAAGCAAGTTGAATCAACAACTTCAGAGTCAACTATGGAAGAAGCTAGCCATATGCCTATTCCGGCCAATCAAGCACAAGAAATTAATGATTTGCAAAAACAATTAGCTTCAGCAGAAGGTGAAAAAGCTGCTGAAATTAAGGAAAAGCTTATTGGAGCTTACGCTGTAGCAAGTCGATTTGATAGCGCTGCCTTTTATGCAGAAGAATTGTATGTTCAATCTTCAGAAGAAGATCCTTATTTATACCAAGCAGCGAACCTTTATTACGATGCATTTACTTTTGCAGTAAAAGAAGGACGTAGCAAATATTTTGGTGAAAAAGCACAAGAGTTGATGGGTAAATACCTTGAATCGCATCCAGACTCATTAGATATGGAAGTAAAACTAGGTATGACTTATATCAATTCTCAAGGGCCAATGCAAGGGGTAATGAAGATCCGAGAGGTCTTACAAAAAGATCCGAATCATAGATTAGCACTATTTAATTTAGGACTTCTATCTATGCGATCAGGGCAGTTTGATAAGGCAAAGGGACGTTTTGAAAAACTTGTTTCCTTGGATCAAAATGATTTTCAAAGTCGTTTTTATTTGGGTGTAAGTATGAAAGAACTTGGCGACATTGATTCGGCTAAAAAAGAACTTTTATACATCAAAGAGCATACTGCTGATCCAACCATTTTACAAACAGTAGATACCTATTTGAGTGAGCTTTCACAATAATTTTTATCTATAGTTTCGTAAGATTCAAAAAGATGTGCTAAATTTGCGTGTTGTTTTCCTTGATGCGCAATAGAAGCATTCATAGTAAACGATTTTAGAACATTTAAATTATAGAAGTTATGCCTTGCGGTAAAAAGAGAAAAAGACATAAGATTTCTACTCATAAGAGAAAGAAAAGATTAAGAAAAAACAGACATAAGAAGAAGTAATTTATTCTTCTTTGAAGACCTTGGTGTGAAATTAGGCTATAATTTTATGTCAAGGTCTCAGTACTTTTTAGACGATAAAAATATAAGGGCTTTGCCCTTTTTGTTTAAGAAGCCAAATGTATTAGAAACAAACTTTGCTTCTGATACATCTTTTATACAACGTTTCATATAAACTTTTGTCGAGTTGAGTAATGAATTAGTCATCAATTCAGCTCAAAATGGCGGCCGTATAGCTCTCTTACGAGATAAAAGTCTTGTAGAACTTCATTATGAAAATGATACAGACAAGTTTACCGTAGGAGATATTTATTTGGGAGTAGTTCGGAAAGTAGTTCCGGGACTCAACGCAGCTTTTATCGACATTGGCTACGAAAAAGATGCCTTTTTACATTATTTGGACTTAGGTCCAAGGGTAAGGTCATTGCAAAAATACATCAAACTTGCTCAAGGGAAGAATGGGAAATATCTCAGCCCCAAATTAGGTAAGTTTAGGATGGAACCCGAGATTGATAAACTCGGTAAAATCAATGAAGTATTTAAGCAAAACCAAAAAATACTAGTACAGGTTGTAAAAGAACCTATCTCCACAAAAGGACCTCGTCTTTCTTGTGAACTATCCATCGCTGGAAGATATTTAGTATTAGTTCCCTTTTCAAATTCAATCAACATATCTAAAAAGGTAACCGATTCTGCTGAAAGAAAACGTCTTCTAAGACTAATTTCATCCATCAAGCCAGACAACTTCGGGGTTATTATTAGAACCGTAGCTGAAGGGCAAGATGTAGCCGAACTAGATAAAGACTTACGAAACTTACTAGCAAAGTGGACTAAAGGCGTAGAGACACTCAAAAGTGCAAAACCTCGTCAGAAAGTAGTAGGGGAAATGAGCAAAGCAACTTCTATGTTGCGTGATATGCTCAATGAAAGCTTCGATAGTATCACCGTTGATGATGCCTCTACTCATGATGAGATCAAGAACTTTATCCATCAAATTGCCCCAGAAAAAGAAAATATAGTTAAGCTATATTCAGGCAAAGCCAAAATTTTTGAGCATTACGGAATTGAAAAACAACTAAAGGTGCTCTTCGGACAAACGGTAAGTTTGCCCAACGGAGGGTATCTAGTAATTGAACACACGGAGGCTCTTCATGTTATTGACGTGAATAGCGGTAATAAGTCCAACTCTGAGAGCGATCAAGAAACCACGGCATTCAATGTAAATATTGAAGCAGGTACAGAAATCGCTAGACAACTTAGACTCAGAGATATGGGAGGTATCATAGTGATCGACTTCATTGATATGAAGAAGGCAGAACATCGCAAAAAGGTCTACGACCATATGCGTAAAGAGATGAAATCTGACCGATCTAAATACACGATCCTTCCTTTAAGTAAGTTTGGACTTATGCAGATTACTCGTCAAAGAGTAAGACCTGAACTAAATATTGTAACCCAAGAAAAGTGCCCTTCTTGCGGAGGAACCGGTAAAATATCTGCTTCGATCATTATTCCAGATCAAATAGAAGGTCATCTGGATTATATCTTAGCGAAACAAAACGAGAAAAAGGTTACGCTTTATGTGCACCCATTCTTGTTTGCCTATTTCAAAAACGGTTTCCCTTCAAGACAAATGAAGTGGTTCTTGCAATATTACAGATGGGTTAAGATCGTAGAGGATTCCTCTTTGGGAATATCAGATTACCGCTTCCAAAACAGTCGTGGGGAGCAAATAGAACTATCCTAAGTTAGCAAAGAGAACATTACAAGCCCCGAATTTAAATATTCGGGGTTTTTTTATAATAATTTATAATATCAAAACATATTAAGCGTTGATAAGTCATAAGGTAACAAGATTATTTCCATCTATTATAGCATAATCAACTATATCTCTGTTTTCCATATTATTTATAGTAGTAAAGAAAGGTACATAGGAATTCTATGGGTTGAACTAAATTGACTATTTCTTCCTTGTCTTATTCGGATATCAACAACTTCGATCAAGATTTTTTCCTACTAAAACCAGACTAATCAGATCGTTACTTTAAGTTTTTGACCTATTAGCTAAACTTTAAATCCAAAATTTTAGGTATGGCAACTACATTTAATGCCAGTATTCGTTGGCAAGAAACGCTTAAAACTACGGAGAAGAATGTTCGAAGAAACGAACCCATTGAAGCTCCTGAGTGGTTGAAAAAGCATTTTATACCAAACGAAAAAATACGATTAGCTAATCAGCGAATCGTGAAATGGGAAATGATTTGGGTGATTTTTGCCTCACTTCCTGTATTATACACATATTTCTTAGGAGAAAACATCAATTTCAACCTATTCATAAATAGCTTCAGTTTTGCTAGTATTTTAACTTCAGTATTCAATCTCAAGTTAAAAAAACAAGGATTCTTTATCCTCTCGACACTAGGAACTTGTGCTAGTATAGCCTTACTTTTCGCTAATCACATTCTTTTACCTACCTCTATTTTTCTTGGGCTATCTGCATTACTATTTATTCAAATCAATAACGTTTATAGCAACAGAGACTTTATAAAAGCACAAAGCTTTGGTACAGTACATTCTGTTTGGACAGAGAACGAACGTTACTTCTTCCTTCATACTGATCTTCTATTTTTATTAGATCGTATTCACCCTTCTTATTGGAAAAAACGTCTTTCAAAAATTTATTTCAATGCAAATAAAGTTATAGTCTATGATTCTGTAGGCAATAAAATGTACTTGAATAAATCTGACGCGACGCTAAAAAATAATTCACTGATTATCAACAATGACACTTACTCTTTAATGGGTTGGGACAAAGATGCTAAGGCTGTAATACGAAAAATTTTCAGTGAGTAGTTATTCACTTATAAATGAGTAAGTAGTGTTTTTAGTAGTCTCTTGAAAAAATAGAATATTATCCTTAGATCATTAATATTTTTTTGGCAAATTGGGTCGGTTTTTAAATTAATGAACAGGTTGTAACCATGAGATTACTAGAAGGAAAAAATATTCTGATCACTGGTGGATCAAGAGGTATCGGTAAAGCGATCGTTGAAAGATTTGTTGAATTAGGAGCAAATGTTGCTTTTACTTATGTATCTGACCGTTCTGCTGAAAGCTCTATTGCTTTGGCTGAAGAACTGTCTGCTACGGGTGCAAAAGTTAAAGCTTATCGTTCTGATGCATCTCAATTTGCTGATGCAGAGCAATTGATCAAAGATTATACTGCTGATTTCGATACTTTAGATGCTTTGGTAAACAACGCAGGTATCACTAAAGATACTCTTTTAATGCGTATGACTGAGGAGCAATTCGATCAAGTGATTGAAGTGAACTTAAAATCAGTTTTCAACCTTACAAAAGCTGCTACTCGTACATTCTTGAAGCAAAAATCAGGTTCTATCATCAATATGTCTTCAGTTGTTGGTGTTAGAGGTAATGCAGGTCAAGCAAACTACTCTGCTTCAAAAGCTGGTATCATCGGGTTCTCTAAATCAGTAGCTCTAGAGCTAGGTGCTCGTAACGTTCGTTGTAACGTAATCGCTCCTGGATTTATCGAAACAGAGATGACTGATGCTCTTGATGAGAAAACATTAGCTGACTGGGTAGCTGGTATTCCAATGAAACGTGGAGGAAAAGCAATTGAAGTAGCTGACCTAACAGCTTATTTGGCTTCAGATATGTCTACTTACGTAACAGGACAAGTTATTGAAATCAATGGTGGTTTGAATACTTAATTCAAACACTTGTTAAATAGAAAAGCGGTACATTTTTCATTTTTGAGAATGTACCGCTTTTTCTTTGTACAGGAATAGCTTATAAATTGAAGTGTTTCGGTACATTTGCTGAAATTATTATTGAAGAAGACATTTTACAGAAACCGATATGCAAATTGAACAACTTTATCAGAAATACTTAGAGCATCCTAATGTGATTACAGACAGTCGTAAGATTGAGGAAGGATGTATCTTTTTTGCTTTGAAAGGAGCTTCGTTCAATGGGAATGAATTTGCAAAAGAAGCATTAGAAAAAGGCGCTGCATACTCTATCATCGATGAAGAAAAGTATAAGAGTTCTGATAAATGCATCTTGGTTGAAAATGTATTAGAATGTCTTCAGAAGTTAGCAGCTCATCATCGAAATCAGTTTGATATCCCTGTAGTTGCAGTAACGGGTTCTAATGGAAAGACAACCACCAAAGAAATTTTATTTCAAGTTCTTTCTAAAAAATATAAAACTCACGCTACTAAAGGGAATTTCAATAATCATATAGGCGTACCACTCACGCTACTTGACATGCCACTTGATACTGAGATGGCATTGATCGAAATGGGAGATAATCATGTAGGAGAGGTTATAGAACTGTGTAAATATGCCAATCCTAATTATGGATTTATCACAAATATCGGGAAAGACCATATTGAAGGATTCGGAAGCTTTGAGGCAAATGTGAGAGCCAAAAGTGAAATTTTTGATTTTCTGATTAAAGCAAACGGAACTGCTTTCATAAACTCCCAAGATCCGATTTTGAAGAATATGGCTAGAAGGTTTGAAAAGCCTATTTTTTACGGTGATGAATACGATTTCTCGAATCTTACATTCTTGGGTGCTAGTCCATTTATCAAATATAAAGACAGACAAGAGACTGTAGTTCAAACACAGCTTTTGGGAGCCTACAATTTTGAGAATATTCAAACTGCATTTTGTCTCGGGAAATATTTTGAGGTAGAAAATAATGACATCCACGATGCAATTTCTAATTATATCCCTGATAATAACCGATCACAATTCTTGGAAAAAGGCAGTAATGCCATTGTTCTAGATGCTTACAATGCAAATCCATCATCGGTAGAAGCAGCTCTAGAAAACTTTGCCCAATTTGAAACTGAAAAAACAAAATTGGTCATTTTGGGGGACATGTTTGAATTGGGAGACATCAGTGCAGAAGAACACAAAAGAATGATTGACATAGCTTTAGAAAAAGACTTAGATGCTATTTTCTGCGGGGAAAGATATACAGCTCATAAAACAGATAAAGCCCAATTCTTTGAATCAAGAGATAGACTCTTAGCGTATTTGAAAAATAATAAAATCGAAAATTCTTTAGTACTTGTGAAAGGTTCTCGAAGTATGAAACTAGAAGAAGTATTAGATTATTTAGGTTAAAAAAAGAAGCCCTTCTAATTTTAAAATTGGAAGGGCTTTTCTATTATTTTGAGCTTTCTACTTTCATATTTTTAATCCACTCACTGATCAGTTCAACACCTTCTTTGTGAGCGAGACTTCTCCCTATTTCAGGCATCATAATTCCAGGATCGGTACTAGCCATTCTATAATGTAAAATAGAGTGTTTAGGATTTCCGGGTACAATATCATAATTCAGATTACCAGAACCCTTTCCTGCAGCTATAGGCGCTTTCAGAATACCTTTCTCCATATTTGTTTTGGCAAACACGGTTAAATCTAAGCCTGATGTTTTAGCAGGTCCTTTAGGATTATGACAATGACCACAGTTTATGTCAAGATATGCTATTGCTCTATCATGGAGTAAAGCGGCTTCATCATCCCATTCCACGTTTGCAGGACGATCATTTTTTTCAACCAAACCATTAAGAATAGCTTTACTTTCAAAATATTCTAGTTGATTGACAGCTTTTTCCTCGTAAACAAAACTACGATTAAGGTGACGTGCTTTAGGACCAATTGGTACAATTTTCTTGTCACTCATATGACAGCTTTTACATTGATTCATATTCGGAACTAGATAATTTACTTGTTTCAATGTTCCGTCATAGTGTGTCCATTCTACTTGCTTTTCAGCTCCAGCGACTTCTAAAAAAGCGTCTGTCTGTTCCTTATTCCAGATATACGACAAGGCTTTCCAATCAGAAGTTTCTTTTATCAGAAGTCTTGTTTCGATAATTTCTTTCTCGCCTTCAGGCTTTCTAAAATCAGTCAGATAATAAAAATTCTTGATAATTACAGCTCCTTTAGGAAAGTCAAAGGTCTCCTCAGGATCATACGTCATGCTTTTTCCATTCGGAAGATAAATAAACCTTTTTTTGAAGGCATAATCAGTAAAAAGAGCTGAGTTTAATTCATAATGGTAAACTTCTGCAATAGGATTTAAATCAGAGATTTTCCCATTGAAAAAGCCGTATTCTGAAAGTTTCAACTTCCCTAAACTAGCAAGTGCAGGATTTTCTTTTGCCTCGTAACTCGCTTTTACAGCTTTAGGACGTTCCTTTTTTGAAGTTTTAGTTTCTTGGCAAGCCACAGTACTTGCCAAGAAAAGTAAGCTTAGTATCGTATTTTTTATTGTTGATTTCATAGCGCAGAACAAGTGTAGTCACTTCCATCGGTTGTGAAGTTTTCAAAATCATTTGCCGCATCAAGACTTACAAACAATGCTTCACCATTGTTCTCTATACAGAAACGATATTGAGGAAGAATTTTCCCATTCTCATCTAGATAATTTTCTGGTAAAATACCATCAACGATAATGTCAGGAATCTCCATTCCCAATTTGACTAACCAAAGGATTCCGAAATCAGACTTTAGCGAAGGAATAGAGTATTCATTACTAAACTGATTTTCTTGAATGGTAATTTGAGAAGGATAAGGATTATATTTTGCATCAGTTTTATAGTTCTGGTCTAAGCCTCTCACTCCACCCGGCAGCTCTGTCTCATCTTTCTTTTCTTCATCTTTAGCCAAAGCAGCTAATATTTCGTAGCTAATTATCGCTAGGTTTACTGTTTTCTGATTGGCTACAATGTTCTTGTAGATATTTACATTTTCGGTAGCTAAAACAACTAAGCCAGAACCTAATGGAATTGTACTTACAATTGAGCCTGCTACGCCAAAATTCGGGCGGTTATTATCATGGATATGGTTATTATAAACACTCACATTTTTTCCTTGGCGCGTAAGCCCAGGGAGATCAAAAATTAGAAGTCCACCTGTGTTGTCGTAAGCCTCATTACCATAAATGGCTACATTTTCGGAATTCTCACTTTCAATCCCTGCCACATTTTGGTAAGCTTTATTATTTCTAATTACCACATTTGTTGATTGCCCAACATAAATTCCTGCATCAGAAGCGCCTTGAGCTTCACATTCTTCAATAATTACATTATTACAGATTACGGGATAAAAACCATAAGCGCCATTTTCCTCCGTAATCTCCCCTGTCCAAGCCACTTTCACTCTTCTGAAAATAATACCATCTGTATCTGAGACTTTAATATTGTCTCCATCGGCATCTTCTACAGTAAAGTCTTCAAGAACAATATTCTCACAATTGGCAATTTTAATTCCTTCAGCGCCTTGAGTCTGACCTTTGAAAGAAAGTACTGTTTTATCAAGTCCTTGTCCTCTAATAATCACCTTTTTCTTGCCATCTAAAATAAGAGATTGACTAAAAAGGAAATGTCCTTCGGGAAGTTCTATAACGGAACTGTCTTCGGCTAAAATAAACTTGGTGATTAATTCTTTTTCTTTGTCCATGTATGACCTTTCTGGGTCGTAAGAGGTAATTTGCTTTTCACCACAAGCTGCGATTAGCCCTATGAGAAAAACAATAGCTAGTTTATGCCATACTTTCATTATGCAGAGTTTTTGGTATAAGAATTTCGTAAAAAAATAGCTAGGAAGCTCTGAGATCGATTCACTAATTTTAGAAGAGTATCAAGAAGAATCAATCGTTATTTAAGATAAAATTTATACCAATAAAAACCTCAAAATTTTTGAGTTTTATAGGAATAATACCAAAGCTTTCACAGAATTCAGTGAAAAAAAGTCTGTACACAAAAATATAAACAAGACATAGAGACTACAGTTCAATCCCAACAACTAGCATGTCATCTGTTTGAGATGCATCTCCTTTCCATTCATTAAACTCCTGATCTAATAGCTTTCTTTGCTCATTCATTTCATAATGAGAAACATTCTCTAAGAATTGAATAAACTTAGTTCTCAAGTATTTTTTATCTAACACTCCTCCAAACTGGTCTTGGAAACCATCTGAGTAAAGGTAAAATTTATCTCCTTTTTGGTAAGTAGCAGTAAACGTATCAAAGGTCTTATTACAAGAATTTTGATCCAGTACTCCTCCTATCGAATATCTGTTCCCTTTTAACAAGGTAGAATCACCTTCTTTAGGTACATATAAGACTGTGTGTTTAGCTGCTGAGAAAGTAAATGTCTGATTCAACTCATCAAAAAGAAGAATGCTAATATCCATCCCATCTGGAATATTACCATGAAAAGTACTATTGAACTGACAGTCTAATTCTGACAAAATATTGGATGGTCTAAGAATCTCTTGTCTTAAAATAATCTGATCAAGAATAGAATGTCCGAGCATCGTAATCAAAGCAGCAGGTACACCATGTCCTGTACAATCAGCTACAATCACTATTCTGTATTGATCTTTCTTTGTTACCCAAACAAAATCACCTCCTACATCCGCCATAGGACGATAAAGTATAAATGCATCTTCTAAGTATTCTTTCATTCGACTTTCCAGTGGTTGAAAGTTCTCCTGAATTTTCTGAGCATACTTCATACTCTTATCAAGCACACTTTTCTTAGAAGAGAGATTTACAAACTGAGTTGTTGTTTCTATCTGATATTTATTCAAAAGGGTATTTTGTGCTTTAATTTCTTTATTCTGCTCAGATGCATGTCTTCTTACTTTTAGAAGTCGCCCTTCATAGATAAAAATGAACGTGAAGTACATCTGAATGAATACTGTAAAAGCGGCAAATTCATGTATTTCCCTCAATGGGATAGGGATTTCATTCGGAAATGAATAAATATCTAAATGGCTTACAATATTTACATATGCTAAAATCACCACCGAAATAATAGCATTTATAATCGCTTGTTTCTTCCCCAAATACCATAAAGCACTTGACGTAAGTGTGATAAGGGAAATTAAATAAGGAGATTGTGAACCACCACTAAAAAATATAAATGTAGTGTAGAGCACTAATACAGCTGCAGTCATAAAATATACGACTGCCCTATAGCTGACTTTATTATTAAAAATATAAACAAGAAGAAACGATACAGCAATACCATAAACCATAATAGCTTTAGAAGCTATATGGAATTCTAAATACGCCATAACTGTAGAAAACACAAGGCTATAAAGAATTGCACCTATAAGATCATAGGTTAAAACTTTTACTTTGCTTTCTAAGATTTCTGGATCGATAGTATCTGAATATAGATGCTCTTTGAGCCTATAATACAGCCCCCTCATTCAACTTGTTTGTTATTGTTCTAGTAAAACCCCTTTAATTTTCACAATATACTACCTAAAACGGTTTATCATAGTCTTCAGATAATACAAAACGGGATTTATTGAAATCTTTTTATAAATACAAAAAGAGCTTACTCACTTTACGTAAGTAAACTCCTTTTGATGAATCTATAATAAATCTATGGCTTACAGCTCTTTGAAGAAGTCATTTCCTTTGTCATCACAGATGATGAATGCAGGGAAGTTTTCTACTTCAATTTTACGAACAGCTTCCATTCCTAATTCTTCGAAATCTACGACCTCAACTGACTTGATATTCTCTTTTGCCAAGATTGCAGCAGGTCCACCTATAGAACCAAGGTAGAATCCTCCATTTTTTTCACAAGACTGACGAACTTGATCAGAACGGTTACCTTTTGCAAGCATAATCATAGAACCTCTCAACGCTTGGAACTCCCCAACATAAGGGTCCATACGTCCTGCTGTTGTTGGCCCAAATGAACCTGAAGGCATCCCTTCTGGAGTCTTAGCTGGTCCAGCATAATAGATTGGGTGATTCTTGAAGTATTCGGGCATCGGCTCACCATTGTCAATCATTTCCTTGATACGAGCATGAGCAATATCACGAGCTACGATCAAAGTACCTTTCAAGTTCAAGCGAGTTTTGATTGGGTATTTTGTCAACTCAGCCAATACTTCTTCCATTGGTCTGTCCAAGTCAATCTCAATCGCTTTCTCCATTTGTGGTTCAACTGCAGGAAGATATTTTCTTGGGTCTTTTTCCAATTGCTCAACGAATAATCCTTCTTCAGTGATTTTCGCTTTGATGTTACGGTCAGCTGAACAACTTACACCAATTCCGACTGGACAAGATGCTGCGTGACGAGGCAAACGAATTACACGAACGTCATGCGTAAAATATTTACCACCAAACTGAGCACCAATCTGACTCTTCTGACAAATCTCTTGGACTTTCTTTTCCCACTCCAAATCACGGAAAGCACGTCCATGCTCATTTCCTGTTGTTGGTAAATGATCAAAATACCCTGCTGATGCTTTTTTCACTGTAGCAAGGTTAGCTTCTGCTGAAGTACCACCAATCACCAAAGCCAAGTGATAAGGAGGGCAAGCAGCAGTACCCAAATCCATGATATGGTCTTCTACGAACTTAGTTAAGCTGTCCTCATTCAAAAGAGCTTTTGTCTTTTGGTATAAGAATGTTTTGTTAGCAGAACCACCACCTTTAGCTAAGAATAAGAATTCGAATTTGTTTCCTTTTTCAGCGTAAATGTCAATTTGTGCAGGAAGGTTAGAACCTGTGTTCTTTTCTTCGAACATTGTTTGTGGCACTACTTGAGAATAACGAAGGTTACGCTCTTGGTAAGTATCATAGATACCTCTTGAAAGGTGTTCTGCATCTTCAGCATTTGTCCACACGTTCTCACCTTTTTTAGCCATTACGATAGCTGTACCAGTATCTTGACAAGATGGAAGTTTACCTTCTGCTGCTGTAACTGCATTTTGCAAAAGCGTGAAAGCAACGAAACGATCGTTATCTGTTGCCTCAGGATCTTCCAAAATGTTTGATAGCTTTTGAAGGTGAGTTGGTCTCAAATAGAAAGAAACATCGCTCATAGCTTCTTTTGCCAACAACTCCAATCCTTTCGGATCTACTTTCAAGATTTTCTTTCCTTCTACTTCAATTGTAGAAACATATTCATTGCTTACAAGTCTGTATTCTGTCGTATCCTTTTCTATCGGATAAGGCTTCTGATAAAAAAACTCAGCCATCTTCGTATTATTTATAGTGTTAGTATGTGTCTTATAGAATCTACTCTATTTGAAAACAAATATACAAGGGTAGTTTGTTTTCGTTTTATCGATAGCAAATATAATTTTTATTAGGAAAATTTCTTGGTGAGGTATGTCATAAGAATATAGAGAGATGGGCAATTAAATTTCATGCTGACTTCAGAAAAAAGGTCTACCCTTTAGAGGTAGACCTAGCAGACATCAGTTGAAAGAGTTAGGGAGTAAAAAATGATTTATAAAAACTCTTTCGAAGAATATTATCTGAGAATCACTTTCCTACTTTCTGAATAATGGTCATCTGCCATCACTCTGATAAAGTAAAGTCCCTTGCTTTGGTTAGAGATATCAATATCAGTTTCCACATCAGAAGTATGTTCATATTGTTTTTTCACCAATACATGACCTTGTTGATCGAGAACTTCTAATAGAATCCATGCCATTTCTGTATGATGGTGAATACTCACATGAAAATGACCATCGTTAGGATCAGGGAAAAGAAACAATTCATCATTGCTATCTACTTCATGAGCATATTCCAAATCACTGTATTCATATGTATTCATTCTGCTATTATTGGCCTGCACTCCAATAGCACAGCTTTCTGAAAAATCTCCGTACTCACCTTGATAACTCGCTTTTACAGCTATATCATAAAACTTACCGCCTTCTACAGGAGCACTTATCAAATCTTTAAACTTGAAAAATGGAGAAGTAGAATAATGTGTATAATCATAACCATTCTCAGCATTTACAATATGAAATTCATAGCTATCAGCATATGGAAGCGGTTCAGCCCAAATCAAATTCTCTTTGGAAAAGCTTTGTGTACACTGATTTGCCTTCATGAACGTGTTTAAATTTGGAGAAGCTGTCGAGATGTAACATGTATCTGTAAATTCTCCATTGTAATAAGGACTATTTGCTTTTACTTGAATTCCGTAGGTAGTATTTGGCAAAATCTCTACTCCCATTCTAACAAGCTGAGCAGAAGCAACTGAAGACTGATAAACCGTATCAATCCCTAATTCTTGATTGAAAATTCTAAAATCATAATCTCCTGCTGCCCATACACTATTTGCTTTTAGGTAATCTGAAGCCACTAATTCATCTCGTCCACAATCATTATCAATAAGCGTTGTATTGCCGTCTGGTCGATACGTGATAATTCTACAGACTTTACTGTATTCACCCTCCAAATCTTGAACACGAGCTTTTACATCTATGTAATAATCCTTATTCGGAATTACTGCCTCAGCTAAGTTTTTAATTTTCAGAAAAGGGTAAGAATTGGTATATTCCTGATAATAACCGATATCATCGTTTCGTACTCGGAATGTATAACTACTAGCGCCATCTACAGCTTCAGACCAAAGCATATTGTCTAATGTTACCCCATAAATTCCACAGTATTGATCTTTCAAATAGGTTGGAGGCACTTCTAGTTTTGCTGTCCGAATTGTAGCTACTTCACCAAACTCTCCATCGACCTCTTCTACGACAGGCTTAACTTGAATATGATATCTCGTTTCCTCTAAAATTGATTCTCCTAGAACTCCAAAATGATGAAGGCAAGTATGATTATTCTGACTAACATAGGTTGAATCAAAGCCAAGTGAATCATTCCATAGCCTAAAAGCATACTGATCCGCTCCATACAAAAACTCTGACCAGATAGCTGTTTTTTCACTTACACTATCCATCCCGTTTACCTCTGCTTTCATTTGAATTACGGGTAAGCTCTCGGTATTGATCAAATAAGGTTCAGAGTAAGCCTTTCCAAAATTAGTAACAACCCCTACTTTCACACCATATTCAGTTTGGTACAGCGTGTTTGGAGTATCTTTCAGAGAGAATTCTCTATTTTCACTAAAAATGGTATCAGATATAGATAAAGCTTCATTTTCCAATATGAACTCCCAACCTATTGCATTAGGATTATCAATAGCTCTAATAATTTGATCCATATTAATGACCTCATTGATTTCAACTCCTTCTATTTCACCAATAGGCAGCGGAATAGTTCTGATTGTACACTGAATATTTCCCCATGTATTATGATGAGAAGTTACTACTTTAACCCGTACTGAATACTCTGTATTTGCTTCAAAATCTAAATTGAAGTCGGATAAGGAAAAGAAAGTACTATCGACACCCCGTGAAACCACCTCTGTTTGATTAGTTGGCGATGTGATTTCTACGAAATAAGCTGTAGCCCCCGAAATTGGGTCAAAAAGTAGAGGCTGATGATAAGTCACAGAATCAATATCACAAGATTGATCATTCAACTTAGCTAGTTCTCCAATCGTTGCCATCGTTATAGAACAAGTATTACCCCAAGCTGTCCATTGATCTTTCACAAATGCTCTAACTCGCACTTGATATACCATTCCAGGATATAAAATTTCTGGTAGTCGGTCTGGGTAAAAGTATGGAGAAACAGCCGTATAAATGATATTATAATCTATAGCTGTATTTATAATTTCAAACTCATAAGAAGTAGCACCAATAACTCCTTCTGCTTTAACCTTCTCATTAAACAAAATATGTTCTACATCACAATAAGCTGTTTCTAGTTGGGTATCCTGCCAACCTTCAGACGTAAGAGAACATTCTTCACTCCAATCACCTACAAACATTCCTCCTATTGTCACCCTTGATTTGATCGCATAACTTTTAGCAAAAGTTGCCATCGAGAAATTCTTAAGCTTAAAATTTCGATTTCTTGCCGTATAAAACTGTACGCTATCGGTTTGGGTATCTCGGAGTGCAAAATCATAACTTGTAGCATTCTCAATAATTTCAGCAAACAAATTATCATTCAAACCTACTTGTTCTTTTCCACAATCTTCCGTTCTGAGCATTGCTCCTCGAATACTCAAATCCGTTTGCATTTCATGCTCATAGGCTCCAATATCTATCCGTCCACCTTTTACACGACTTGTATTTGATAGATCAGTAACCATATTTAGATGACTAACATCTCGCCCCGCATCAGTTGCTAAAGCATATTCTTGAAGGCGATAATCATCCGTTGAAGGTTCTACAAAAAGTCCATCCAAATCGGATTGGTAATAGTTATTTGAGTCAAGATAAGCAGCATTATGCACATAATTTCTACTGATAAGCAAGTAATCTCTATCGCTTCCATATTGTGTAGAAGTGGGTGCTACAATTAAGTTGTTGTAAAAAATATCTGTAGTACTATCAATTCCGAGAATACTCTTGTGGTTCTCCATTCTCAAACCAAAATTCCCCGTACTTACAATCGTATTATTCACAAATTCATAGCCCTTTCGTCCTTCTTCTGCATCATAGTCATTTGCATAAATACCATCAAAACCCGAATTAGCTACAAGGTTATTGTGAACCTGTACATTCCCTACTCCTTTGATTTGTACTCCTATTCCAGAACCTCTATTAATAATATTGTGGTGGATATTTCCTTCAGACTCCCATCCTAAGTATAAACCTGTATTCTGGAAAATTTCATCTTCCAAGCCATAGTCTAAGATGGTATTATTCCATATTTCACATTCTTCAATCACTCGATTGACCTGAATACCATCCCAACCCGTTCGTTCAACCTTATTATCATAGATTTTTACATCTCTCAAAAAGTGAGGATAAATACTGTCATTTTCACAAGCAATCGGGTCGCCTGTATAACCTATATACATTCCTTCTCCGCCTGTGTCATGAATGTAACAGTCATGAATTGAGAGATGCTCCATTGAGAAATTTCTTCTCCAAGAATTAGGAATATCACAAGAAGGGTCTGCTTTGGCTACAATACCAGCGAAAGGAGTGTGCGCAATTTCTACGTTTGCAATTTCAAAATCGGAAGATTCCCCGTGAATGTGAATACCACTGGGTGCGGCATTTCCACCTTTTCTAAAACCATCAACATCTAACTTGATCCCGTATTCAAAAGAAGCATCCCCTGTACCCAACAATCTGAAATGTTCACTATTGACAATGTCTATGGTATGAAACCATGGCTGATTTCCCAAGATCACTTGCCCTCCACAATTCTGTATGATTACAGGTTGAGAAGCCGAACCTCTAATATTCTTAATATTAAGATCAGAATATTGCCCGGCTTGCAAACATATTTTATCTCCAGCCTTTACATCTAGAATAAGTTCTCCAGCTATGGTAGAACTCGCGTCTCCATTTATTACCGTAGTACCTTGAGGCACTAGGTGATCACATCCACAATCTTGACCATAGCCAACAACATGGAATATCACAGTCATAAAAAAAAGAAAAGGTAGAGTTGATAAGTTAGTCATAGGTTAATAGATAGTTGTTCAGATTAGGTCAAATCTTAAAGACAAATGTATCCTTATCTACGTGTTATATCAAGCTAGGGTGTTGTACGTTGAATGAAAGAGCTGTACTGAATTCGTCTGAAATGAATCGTGAGAAAATATCTTCAAACAAAAATGTTTTTCCTTCTTAGATGTGATTTTATAGAGCTAAACCAACGCATTTGCAGTGTTACATGAATATAATCCTAAAAAATAAAGAGAGCGTTAAAAAATGAATCTAAAATTACAATGAGATTATAGAAGCAAGCACAAATTCTTACTACTAAAAGAATTCATGCTAAGAGCTATAAAAAACAAAAAGCATCAATACCTATTTGGAATGATGCTTTCGGGGAGTTCTAATTCTTTATTGACCAATTCTTACAAAGAATGTACTAACTCTTATACGCTGTTACGACAATAATGTTTTAAGTAATTGTTATTTTTTTAGACTTATTTTCAATTTAATAATCAGGGAGTTCCTAAACCTGGAAGATATTCATAGAGGTGAAACATCTTGAAAATTGTAGTTGTCACCATCAGTATTAATAGCCATTTCACCCAAGTGCTCGCCTGCGGATGAGAAATCACATACTTCCCAGCAAACCATGTTCCTCCTATTTGTCCTAGTGCCAATAAAATGGCAAATACCCAATCCACTTGACCTTTCCACAAGAAAACGAAAAACACAGGTAGAGAATAAAGCGATATCACAACCATTTTGAGTGCGTTTGAATGCACCAAATTCATCTTTTCTAATTTTGATAAAGCTACAATCATCAAGATTCCAATCCCTGCCTGTACAAACCCTCCATAAAAGCCAATGAGTAAGAAAATAAAGAAGGATAATGGGTTAAACTTTTTCTTCTCTCCTAGTTTATTGATTTTCTTCTTCACCTTTGCTTTTTGTTGTGGCATCAAGATATTCGCCAACACAAACAGCATCAGAAAACCAACAACTTTTTCTAATAAACTTTTATCGATATCAGCAGCTACCAAAGCTCCAGCGATTGCCCCGATCAAAGTGGCCAAAAGAATATAGAAGCTACCATCTAGTTTCAGTAATCCACTTTTATGAAAAGTATGAGTACCTAATACATTTTGTACCAAAATACCTAGGCGATTACTACCATTGGCCAATGGGGCTGGAACTCCATAAAATAATAAGGCTGAAAGTGTAAATATTGAACCGCCTCCTGCCAAGGTATTAACTATACCAGCAGCAAAACCAGCCATGACAAAAGTAAACCACTCCGCAAGGTTGAAGTGTAAACCCTCGATGAAATAGTGCAGATCGAATTGCATGAGAGAAATCGTAATTGGACTGTCTTATTTGAGTATTCAAAACAGACTAAGCCCTAATCTTTGGGTAATGGGTTAAGGGATTTATTCACTGAGTATGAATATTAATGGAAATCATTGCTCAAGCGTTGTCAAGTTAACTATATTTGCTCTCATAAATTAATCGATATTCCAGAAGATGTTACAAGTTACATATATAAGAGAAAACAAAGAGACCGTAATTGCTGGGCTCCGAAAAAGAAATATCGAAGATATCGAAGCAATCATCGATAGCGTCTTGGAGTTGGATGACAAGAAGCGCGCAACTCAGAAAGAAAGAGACGATGCACAAGCTGCTGCCAATAAAAAATCAAAAGAAATTGGAGGCTTGATGCGTGAAGGTAAAAAAGAAGAAGCTGAAGCTGCAAAAGCGGAAACTTCCGAATTGAAGTCTCGCGTAAAAGAGTTGAGTGAGCAGTTTTCTCAATTGGATCAAGAATTAAAAAATAAATTATACCATATTCCTAACGTACCTCAGCCAATTGTTCCTGAAGGAAAAAGTGATGAGGATAACGTAGAAGAATATAGAAAAGGAGAAGTTCCTACACTAGCTGAAGGTTCAGAACCTCACTGGGACTTGATCAAGAAATACGATATCATCGATTTCGAAATGGGTAACAAAGTTACTGGAGCTGGTTTCCCATTCTATAAAGGTAAAGGTGCTCGTTTACAACGTGCTCTTGTTAACTTCTTCTTAGAGAAAGCAGTTGAGAAAGGGTATCTTGAGGTACAACCTCCAATAGTAGTAAATGAGGCTTCAGGTTACGGTACTGGGCAGTTGCCAGATAAAGAAGGACAAATGTATCACATCGGAAAAGATGAGTTGTATTTGATTCCTACTGCTGAGGTGCCAATCACAAATATGTTCCGTGACGAAATTCTTCGTAAAGAAGATCTTCCAAAACGTTGTGTTGGTTTCACGCCATGTTTCCGTAGAGAAGCAGGTTCATGGGGAGCTGATGTAAGAGGCTTGAACCGTCTTCACCAGTTCGACAAAGTTGAAATCGTGAACGTAACAAAGCCAGAAGATTCTGAAACAGCACACAAAGAAATGTGTGATTATGTAGAAAGTCTATTGGTTGAGCTAGGACTTCCATACCGTAGGTTATTGCTTTGCGGAGGAGACCTTAGTATAAATGCAGGTCTTTGCTACGACTTTGAAGTTTATTCTGCTGCACAAGAGCGTTGGTTGGAAGTAAGTTCTGTAAGTAACTTCTACAACTACCAAGCTAATCGCTTGAAATTGCGCTATAAAGATGAAAACAATCAAACGCAATTGGCTCATACTCTAAACGGTAGTGCACTGGCATTGCCTCGTATTTTGGCTGCTATATTAGAGAATAATCAGACTCCAGAAGGAATCCGTATTCCAGAAGTACTAGTGCCATTTACAGGTTTTGATATGATTAACTAGAAGAAATATCTGATAATCTAGATATATAGAATCAGTTTCGTGTTCTCCTTTTAGAGGATTTGAAACTGATTCTGTGTTTTTTGGACATTGGAAAAAAAAAGTTAACACAACGGAAAAAAGTCATTCCAACTTTTGTCAGATTATAATTTTGTGTAACTTGCACCTTCGTTAAACGACTAAGGAGTACGTTCTTTTATTTCTTAGGTTTAAGAAAATCAGATTCTGACATTACTTATTGTATTTGAGGAATCTTTCAAAGCAAAAGTATTGCTTTATTTCAGGTAATATAATAATTTTGCACTCCGAAAATCTGGAGTAAGATTATTGATATTGTTAAGACTTTTAAGAATTTAATATAATGGCAAATCACAAGTCTGCTAAAAAAAGAATTAGATCAAGCCAAGCAAAACGCTTGAGAAATAGATATCAACTAAAAACTACAAGAACTTTCATCAAAAGATTGAGAGCAACTTCTGACAGAACTGAAGCAGAAGACATGTTCAAGAAAGTTTCTTCTATGATTGATAAGTTAGCTAAGAGAAACATTATTCACGCTAATAATGCAGCTAACAAAAAATCTAAATTGGCTAAGCACGTAAACAGCTTGTAAGCTATACCGCTTTAGCGAAAAAGCCGAATCTAGAAATAGATTCGGCTTTTTTTATTTTAAACTTTTTTATCTTACTATAGTTTCTCAATTGTAATAATCTTACAATACAATTATTTATTTGTGATGGAGTGGAATCAATTAAATTCACCAGAACAGTTGAACGCAATTGTGTCTGAATCTGAAAACGAGAAAATCGTAATCTTTAAGCACAGTACTCGCTGTTCAATTAGTTCTATGGCATTGAACCGTTTGGAAAGAAGCTGGGAAAAAGACGTTGCGCTTAAGCCATATTATCTAGACCTTATTGCAAATCGAGGAATTTCAAATGACATTGCATCCCGTTTTGGTGTAGAACATGCTTCACCACAAGTATTGGTAATTGAAAACGGACAATGTGTTTATCATACTTCTCATATGGGAATCAACTTTCAAGAGTTGAAAGATTTGGTATAGTATTTCCGTTTTATAATAAAGACGAGTGTCAAAATGAAAATTGGAGTAGTTTGTTATCCCACATATGGAGGTAGCGGTGTTGTAGCTACCGAATTAGGGTTAGCAATGGCTCGCAAAGGGCATGAAGTACATTTTATTACTTATGACTTGCCTACAAGAGTGAGCTTTTTCAACGAAAATGTTTTTTATCATAAAGTGGATATTCGCAATTATCCACTGTTCAAATATCCGCCCTACGAATCTGCCCTAGCAAGTAGAATGGTAAATGTAGTAAAGATGGAAAAACTTGATCTACTACATGTCCATTATGCTATTCCACATGCTTCAGCAGCATTTATGGCCAAACAGATTTTGGCAGCGGAAGGTATTCATATTCCTGTTGTCACTACGCTTCATGGTACTGATATTACCTTGGTCGGGAAAGACGAAACTTTATCGCCTGTAGTATCTTTTAGTATCAATGCTTCAGATGTGGTTACAGCTGTTTCTGAATCTTTAAAACAGGATACACTAGAACACTTTACAATTAAAAGTCCTCAGCACATTGAAGTGATTCCTAACTTTGTAGACTTAAATCGATTTAAGAAGCAAACAAAGGAACATTTCAAAAAGGCAATCTGTCCGAATGGAGAAAAACTGTTGATACATATCTCAAACCTCAGAAAGGTAAAAAGAGCTGAAGATGTATTGATGGCTTTTGATAAACTCCGACACATGATTCCTAGTAAACTTCTGATTGTGGGAGATGGGCCAGAACGCAATCACTTAGAGGAAATGTGCTACAAGCTAAATACTTGTACTGACGTTCGTTTTTTAGGAAAACTACAAGAAATTGAGGAAGTTCTTTCTATCGGAGACCTATTCATGATGCCATCTGAAAAAGAAAGTTTCGGATTGGCTGCACTAGAAGCGATGGCTTGTGAAGTTCCTGTCATTTCTTCTGATGTAGGAGGTTTACCCGAACTAAATAAGCATGGTTTCTCAGGTATGATTTGCCCTCTTGGAGATGTGGATGCAATGGTTAAAAGTGCTTACCATATTCTGCAAGATGAAAATCTTCCAACATTTAAAGCCAATGCATTGACAAGAGCAAAAGACTTTGCTGTAGATCAGATTACCCCACTTTATGAAAGTGCTTACGAGTTAGCACTAGAAAAAGTTAAAGCTAAAGCTTAACTATACTTACTGGTTCAAATTATCCTACATTGTAAATACAGATGATTTGAACCAGTTTTTTATCTTCTTTCTATTTCACTTCATTCGCTAGAAACCTTATACAACGATGAGAAAAACAGTCTTAATTACTGGAGGAACAGGCCTAGTCGGTTCATTTATCACAAAGTTGCTTATTGAGAAAGGGTATAGAGTAAGTTATCTGAGTCGTAAGAAAAAAGAGTCAGATCAAATCACTTATTATCAATGGGATGTAAATAAGGGGGAAATAGAAAAAGAAGCAATTACCACTGCTGATTACATCATTAATTTAGCAGGTGCAGGAATTGCTGATCAAAGATGGACTAGCGAGCGAAAAAAAGAAATTTACAATAGTCGTATTCAGTCTACTAAGCTATTGGTTGATAAACTCAAAGAATACGATAACCACGTACAAGCTGTAATTAGTACATCTGCTGTCGGAATTTACGGAAACACGCCTACACTTGTAAACGAGGACACGACACCCGCCTCAGACTTCTTAGCCAAAGTTTGTGTCGACTGGGAAAAAGAAATTGAAAAGCTCACAGATATTCGTACAGCTATTGTAAGAGTAGGAATTGTATTAAGTAAAAAAGGAGGAGCTTTAGAAAAAATGGCGACACCCGTTAAAATGATGGCAGGGGCTCCTTTAGGAGATGGACAACAGTATATTTCATGGATTCATATTGAAGATTTATGCCGAGAATTCATCTATCTCATGGAATCTAACCAAGAAGGTATTTTTAATGGTGTAGCACCTAAACCCGTCACAAATAAACAGTTAACGAAATCTATAGCCAAAACTTTAGGGCGTCCACTTATCCTTCCAAACGTACCTACTTTTGCACTCAAAATGATGATGGGAGAAATGGCTGACATGGTTCTTAGCGGGGCCAATGTTTCTGCGGAAAAATTAAAGAGTACAGGCTTTCGTTTTCACTTTGAAAATGTAGATGAGGCATTAGAAGATTTACTCTGATCTAAGAAATGACGTTTTTAGTTCCTTAAAGTGAACATTTATAGATTTATTTTCCTCATTCTACTAAATATCTTGAAGAGTTTGTCAATTATCTGAAAACCCTTGTCATGAGTGTGATCTTTGTTATGTGCTCATTAACCTAATTCACTCACGCTTATGAAAAAGCTACTTCTGTCCCTACTTGTCTATCTTAATCTTATTCCGTTCATGACTGCTTGTTTTATGATGGAAGATTGTGAAGATGGCGATGCCTTCGATTTTCAAGAAATCACTCTAAGTCATGATTTCTCTACAATCAGAGACGTTGACCACAAAGTTTTAGCAATCACATTTCATTACGACCAAGTCAGCTTCCATTACACCCAACAAAACCATACTTCCTCAAATGTATTAATGGCTTCCGATTGTATGCCTCCTTACGATCAATATCTTTTCCCTCTGGAAAATGTGATCATTACGAGTAACTCAGACTTTAATGATGATTACCCTGCCGGAATGAACTTAATCCCTCTATTCAAAACGGCGTCTATGAATACGAGCGGAGACTTTGTTGTTGATGAAATGAATAATTTTGAAATGACAACAATGACCATTAATCAGATTTGGATTGAAGAATTACCAACCTCTAATAAAGCGCATCAGTTTACCATCACACTCGTAAAATCTAATGAAGAACAAGTTAGCGCAGTAACTGAAACGATCATTTGGCCCTAATTTGATTTAGGAAAGAAGTAGAAATACAAAAACGCCTTCAAACATTATAAATGTTCGAAGGCGTTTTTTATATCATTAATGAAGATGTATTAGCTCTTTGGGAACAATACAAACTGACAGTAATTGTCATGAATAAAGTATTTCTTTGCTGCTTTTTCTACATCTTTCGTTTTTACACTATTGATTACATCATCATAATTCAAAATAAGATCGTAACCAAGATTATAGAAGTCTGATGACGAAAGAACAGAAAGCCAGAAACCGTTTTTACGAAGGTTTTCTTTTCTAGTACGAAGCGAGGCTTGTACTGCTTTATTTAAATCTTCTTCAGTTACTTCCTCTTTTACATCATCCATCACTTGTAAAGAAGCTTCAATCAGATCCTCTACTTTGTCTGGAGCACAAGTGAAATAAACTGTAGAATTTTGTTCTGGCGTTGGAAGCAACTCATAGCTCACTCCTGCATAAGGACTATAAACGCCTCCTTTTTCTTCTCTCAAGACTTTAATTACTCTGTTTCCTAATACAGAACTTAGTAGACTTGATGTTACTCTATTCTTAGCAGAATTACTAAACTCTCCATGATGATAAATCATTACTGTCGATTTGTCTTCACTTCCTGCTTTTATCTCTTTTTTCACAATACCAGAAGGTGGTACTATATTATGGTCTACATAAGAATGTGTCACTCCTTGTTTTGCTGGTAATGCCCCAATATATTTCTCAATCATTGGTTTAATGCTATCTGTATCGAAATTTCCGACTAAGTAGAAATGGAATCCACTAGCATCTGAGAAACGCTTCTGATAAAAGTCTAAAGCTTCGTCCAAATCAATTTTTGCTAAATCCTCATCCGTCGGAATTCCTCCAACACGTGGGTTGTCTTGCGCCAATGTTCTTGAAACAAGGTCACTAAACAATGAGTTAGGACTTTTTCTAGCATTTGTAATTTGCTCTTTCAGGTTGCTTAAGTACACATTGAAACGCTCTTGATCTTTACGAGGAGCCGTAAACTTCAAGTAAAGAAGCTCAAACATTGTCTCCAAATCTTTTGGCGTCGCACTACCCGAAGCTCTTTCCGAAAGTTGATTGATACTCACAGATGCAGAAGCTGTTTTACCTGCCAATAATTTATCCAATTGAATAGCATCAATATCTCTCAGCCCTCCCATAGAAACAATAGTACTCGCTCTTGAAGCTGACTGTAAAGAATCTAAAGACGCTAAAGAGTAACCACCATAACGATGTCCTGTCATCAAAATTTCGTCATTTTTGAAATCTGTAGGCTTCAAAGTTACAGTAGTATTGTTATCCAACTTCAATACTGTTACACCCAGTTCTTCAACCTCCTTTTCAGAAACAATTTTTCCTGCTGGAGCAAGATCGCTTGCAGGAAGTAACTCTTGCCCTGATACTTCATCTACATAAGCTGTAACTGCAATTTCATTCGCTTTATTGAAAGTATCTAATACATCCGCTTCAGTAGGTAAAGTTACACCTTCTTTTTCTGGACCTTCTACAATAACAATTCGATTGTCATTAGTCACAAACTTAGAAGTCAGTGCATTGATTTCTCCTAAAGTAATACTTGGAAGTACTGACTTCACAAACTCATAAGAAAACGCAATTCCAGGAGAATTTTCATTATGCAAGAAACTTTGAACATAATCCTGCGCCAATTGAGCTGAACTAATTTTGTCACGTTCATTGTATGCATTTTCAACCGACGTCATCAATTCTACTTTGTAACGCTCGAGCTCACTTTCAGTAAATCCAAACTCTTTGATTCGATTACTCTCCACTATCAATCGTTCAATTGATGGCTCTATTTGACCTTCTTTAGGAATAGCGATCAAAGCATATGCATCCTGATTTCCGAGAAAATCTGAGAACGAGTTACCCGCATACATGTATGGAGAATCAGGCTTTGTACCTACTTCATACAAACGCTGATTTAGCATTCCTGTATAAATCTGGTCGAGCAGACTTCTACGGAAATCTCCTAGTGTCTTTTCCTCTTGTGCTTCTTGCTTGTAATAGATTGTAGCTCTGTAATACGTAGCTTCAGGGTCTGTTACTACTTTTACAAGTGTAGAATCATGAGAAGGAATGTCAAATTCCACTCTTTCTTTTTCATTTGCTGGATTCTTCAGATCGCCAAAAAGCTTTTTGATCTTCTCTTCAACTTTATCTGCGTCAATGTCTCCAACTACAATTACCCCCATCAGATTTGGTCGATACCAATCTTTATAGAACTGACGGATACGGTCGTATTTAAAGTTTTCAACAACTTCCATCGTACCAATTGGCAAACGATGTTCATACTTTGAATTGTAAGTCAGCACAGGGTATGTTTGCTTACGCATACGCTCTTCAGCACCCTTACCCATACGCCATTCTTCTTTGATGACACCTCTCTCTTCATCAATATCCTCATCATTCAAGCTCAAATCTCCTGCCCAATCACGAAGAATTAGAAGTCCTTTATCAAATTTCTCCTCATCTTCTGTAGGAATAGGCAACATATACACTGTTTCATCAAAACTTGTGTATGCATTTAAATCAGCGCCAAATCGAACTCCAATAGATTGAAGGTATTCAACTACATCGTTCTTTTCAAAGTTTTTACTTCCATTGAAAGCCATGTGTTCTAAGAAGTGGGCCAATCCTTGTTGATCATCCTCTTCCAAAATAGAACCTGCCTTCACGACAAGTCTTAACTCTGCCTTATCCTTTGGTTCTTCATGTTTTTGGATATAATATGACAAACCATTAGATAATTTTCCCCTTTTGACATCTGAATTAAATGGGATTTCTTGGTCTAGCTTAAAGCTCTGTTCTTGAGCTACGATGGTGGTGATACAGATAAAAAAGGCGGTGAGACTTAATAATACCTTTTTCATATTCGTATGTTTCATAGTGAGATATTTTGTTTGCTATCCCTTGAAATTACGTTTTTTTTCAATGGATAAAATATGCAACATTAATAACACTGCATGCTTTATTTCATCATTCAAGTAGATTCTATAAGCACTTATTCTGTTTGAAGATAGAATGTTTTTCGAACTGTTTAATACATAAATGATTTTAATTGTAATTAGAAGTATTTTTGTAGTTTTATTATATGCGAAAAAAACATTTCCATCTTGCTATTTCTATACTTTTGTTAATTGGAAACACGACTTGTTCTCCCCTTTCTTCTCAATCTCCCCTCCCTAAAATCAATGGATTGAGTCTTGTGGGTATTCCCCAATCACTAAAATCTACTGCACTAAAAAATATCAAACAGACTCATGCAAATTGGGTGGCTATAATTCCTTATGCATTCTCTTCTCCGCAAGAAGCGAATGTGACTTTCGATCATGAACGACAATGGTACGGTGAAACAACTGAGGGAGTAAAACAATACATTACTTCTTGTCAGAATGAAGGCTTACAAATCATGATGAAACCTCACCTTTGGGTGCTAGGGCAAGGTTGGGCAGGAGATTTAGATTTTGATAATGAAGAAGATTGGCTAAAATGGGAAGTCGCTTTTCAGAAATACATACTTCATTTTGCTAGCCTCGCTGAAGAACTTGATGTTCCATTATTTTGCATTGGTACAGAATGTAGAGTTTCGGTGAAGACTCGCCCTCAATTTTGGACAAATCTTATTGCTGAAGTTAGAAGACATTACAGCGGTAAAATAACCTATGCTTCTAATTGGGATAATTATGAACATGTCACATTTTGGGATCAGCTCGATTTTATAGGGATAGATGCTTATTTCCCAATTTGTAACCTTAAAACACCAAGTAAATTAACTTTGTACAACGGATGGAACGAGGTTAAAAATGAATTAAATCGTTTTTCTGAAGAATGGAATAGGCCAATACTTTTTACCGAATTTGGTTTTCAGAACATGGATTATACCGCAGATGGCCACTGGAAACACGACACAGATACACTAAGCATAAATGAAAAAGGACAAGAATTAGCGTTACAAAGTACTTTCGATTGTTTTTGGGAAGAAAATTGGTTTGCTGGTGGTTTTTTATGGAAATGGTTTCCATCTGCCACAGACAGAAGTGATCGAAAAGAATTTTCCCCGCAAAATAAAGCCGCAGAAGTAACTATTCAGAACTTCTACGGCAAATATTGATTAGGATGGACTTTTGACTTTTCTCTTTATCGGAGATTTTAATAAAAGACCCTCTTTTCTATTTTTTAGTTGCAATCAAACTTCTATCTAGCCTGAATAGCTTTTAGTTTATCTTCTACCTCTAGCAAGATTTGCTCATCATGCTTCAATCTTTCCTCAAGCCTGTCTCTTTGTGCTTTATTGGTTTCAATTGCTTCTTCTGCTACTTTAATCTGATTTTGGTAATCAAATTCTTCTCGGCTATCATCCGTCTTTTTTATAGCTTTCTTGCTTTTTCTCACCTCCTTTTTGAGTGCTAAAATCTTCTTATCGTGTTGTTTGATTTTTCGCTCAATTCCTTTCAGACGGTCTTCTTGCTGTTCTTTTGTTTTTGTCAGCGCATCAGTCCAATTATCATTTACAAACTCACGAAAGAGCTTTTTCATCTTAGCATAGTCTTCAGGGAATTTTTCTTCGGTAAGGCAGATTTCATGACCAACGGCAAAGGAAACAAATAATTTACCTTGTGGGTGTTCACCATCTTGAGGTGTGAAACTTGTAAACAGATCGCCTTGGTGATTCGTAATCTGTTCAATTGTTGTTTTTTCAACATGAAAAACATTCTTTTTCAGTTTCCCTTTCTCTTCCCACTTAGATTTCACAAAGTCTTTCCATTGCCTCCAAACATAATCAGCATCACCATATACTGTGGCACTGATTCCTTTCAGGTTTCTTTCTTTGAGCTTCTGTTCATCATTTTTAATCTCTATCAAGTCCGTTTGTGCAAAAGCTTGTAGAGATGTAAAAACTGCTATTAGGAAGAATAGTATTTTACGATTCATTGGTTTGTTGTTTAGTTAGCTTTTTCAATTTGTCAGCTAAACAACTACACCTATTTCTATTTCGTTCGGGGAATATACCTTGGGCTTTTACAACTACAAATAGAACTAAAGATACTCTAAAGACTCGATTGAATTCTTAGTTTTACGATTTCTGATTTCTTCGAGAAGAAATGGGTATTTTTTCAAGCTCGAAGGTTGTCAAAAGATTACATTTATTGCATTAAGGCCTTCCTTTTTTCTGATGCTCTAAAAAAATCATAAATTCGGCCGTTAGTTTTTCAATACTGAAAGATTTACAATTACTTGCATTCTACTGAAAATTCAAATCATTAAGGAGAGATGACAAATGCTAAAACGGATTGTTTCGTAGTTGAAGGAGGACACCAACTGAAAGGTGAAATCACACCTCAAGGTGCCAAGAATGAGGCATTACAAATTTTGTGTGCAGTATTGCTTACTGAAGAGAAAGTAACAATCCACAATATTCCTGCAATTCGTGATGTATTGAAGTTGATTGAAGTCTTGGGAGACCTTGGCGTAGAGGTCAATCAGATTTCAGAAGACACTTACGAATTCCAAGCTAAAAATGTAAATATCGATATTCTTCAAACAGAAGAATACCAAAATAAAGCTAGACAGTTACGTGGTTCAATCATGGTTCTAGGACCATTGTTGGCACGTTATGGCTATGCAAAAATCCCAATGCCAGGTGGTGACAAAATTGGACGTAGACGTCTTGATACACACTTCTTAGGTTTTGAGAAATTGGGCGCCAAATTTGAATATACTAAAGATGGTATGTTCACAATTGATGCTCATGACCTTCATGGTTCATACATTCTTTTGGATGAGCCTTCAGTAACAGGTACAGCAAATATCATTATGGCTGCTGTATTAGCGAAAGGCAAAACAACGATCTACAATGCTGCCTGCGAGCCGTACATTCAGCAATTGTGTAGAATGTTGAACAGAATGGGGGCTAACATTCAAGGAGCAGGTTCAAATCTTCTGACCATTGAAGGTGTTGAATATCTTGGAGGAACAACTCACACGATGCTTCCAGATATGATCGAGATTGGAAGTTTCATTGGTTTGGCTGCAATGACAGGCTCTGAAATCACAATCAAGAACTGTAGAATTGATCAATTAGGACAAATCCCTACGGTATTCCAACGTTTGGGCATTCAGATGGAATTCAGGGATGATGACATCTATATTCCGGCTCAAGAAAGCTATAAAATTGACCGTTTTATTGATGGCTCAATTCTTACTGTAGCTGATGGACCTTGGCCATTGTTCACTCCAGACCTTTTGAGTATTGTTTTAGTAGTAGCTACACAAGCCAAAGGAACAGTATTGGTCCACCAAAAAATGTTCGAAAGCCGTTTGTTCTTTGTCGATAAATTAATTGACATGGGCGCACAAATTATTCTTTGTGACCCTCACCGTGCCAATGTAATCGGATTGAACAAGGAAGTAGCCTTGAAAGGAATTCAGATGGTTTCTCCAGATATTAGAGCGGGAGTTTCATTGCTGATTGCTTCACTTTCAGCAGAAGGAACAAGCCGTATTTATAATATCAATCAAATTGATAGAGGTTATCAAAAGATCGATGATCGACTCAGAGCACTAGGTGCCAAGATCACGCGTGAATAGATTTTTTAAAACTCCTGTTATTAATAGCAGGAGTTTTTCATTTTTACCTGTTTGCTATGAAGCCAAAGAATGAGATGGCAGAAAGTCCGATTAAGGACTTGTTGAGAAAGTACTTTTGGCCTGCATTTGTGAGTGTATTTGTAAATGCACTTTATAATATTGTAGATCGAATTTTTATCGGACAAGGTGTAGGAGCCGAAGCGCTTTCTGGGCTTAGTGTTGTGTTTCCTATCATGATGATCATTTCTGCTTTTGGAATGATGATCGGACAAGGAGCTGGAGCTAGAGTTTCCATCAATATGGGGGAAGGAAACCTCAAACGTGCTGAGTGGGTACTCGGAAATGCCTTACTCTTGGGTTGTTTCGTCTCCATATTAGTTACAGGAATAGGTTTTGCGATTAAAACACCCCTCCTCAATTCATTTGGGGCAACAGAAAACACCCTTGTTTATGCTCAAGATTATCTGAATATTATTCTTTTTGGGGCAATCTTTCAGAATGTAGGGTTCTCTCTCAACAATATCATACGCTCACAAGGTAATGCCCGTATTGCCATGTCATCGATGATTGTGAGTGCTGGTACAAATATCATCCTTGACCCAATTTTCATCTTTGGCTTGAATATGGGCGTAAAAGGTGCTGCATGGGCTACTATTATTTCCAATATCGTACTTTGTATTTACGTCATACATCATTACTTGAAAAGTGAGCATGCAATTGTCAAATTCAAAACTCATTCTTTCAAACTCAATAAACAGATTATCACGAGTATTCTTTCTATCGGAATGGCTCCTTTTGCCCTTCAGATCGGATCGAGTTTTGTACAAGCCGCTGCAAACTTCCAACTAATTAGCTACGGAGGAGATTTAGCTATTGGTGCTATGGGTATAATCAATAGTATCGTATTGCTTGTCATCCTTACTATTTTTGCTGTGAGTATGGCATCACAGCCTATCGTCGGATTTAATTTTGGCGCAAGAGATTTTTCTAGGGTAAAAGAAACCCTCCGTCTATCCATTATTGCTGCAACAGTAATTTCAATCGTTTCTTGGATTGTGATTCACATATTCCCAAATCAGTTTGTACAGCTTTTTAATACCGATAGCGATGAACTTTTGCAAATCGGTACTAGAGGTCTAAATATCTATACCATGTGCATGCCTGTTATAGGCTTTCAGATTATAACCTCCCAATATTTCCAAGCGACAAGTAAAGCTAAAATCTCGATTTTCTTAACCCTACTCCGACAAGTAATTGTGATGATGCCATTCTTATTTATTCTTCCAAACTTCTTTGGTTTAGATGGCGTATGGATGGTTGGTCCTGTTTCAGATACCTTGTCAGCCCTTTTCACATCTATCTTTTTGGTTAAAGAGTGGAAAAAACTCAACCTATTGATCGAAAACGTTGGATAGAAAAATGACAATATTGACCTCACATGATCTGAACTTCCTTTTTAGATAGATATCCCTTAACTTCTTTACTTTAGAAGTAACCCATATTACGCTCATTTTATAGCTTATTTATATGCAATCAATGCATTTCAGGGATATCGCTTTTACAAGAGTGGTAAAGTTGATGGGAATTTGTATTATTCTCACCAATCTTATTTCACTTGCAATTGCTTTACACCTTACCTCATCTACAGATCGGGTAAAAATAGACCTTACCCAACAAGCCAAAACCTTAAGCCCAAAAATCACTTATTTGTGTGGCATTTATATTCATGGAGATAGCTCTCAACGCTTTCACATTGAAAAGACAATAGCCGAATATGACCGCATTATCCAACTCATAAGGTTCGGCGGAAAAGTGAAAGACAACGATATGAAGTATAGTCCTCCACTGGAAAGTCCTTTCAAGGAAAAAGCAATGGAAGTCGCTGATGTTTGGATGGCTTACAAACAAGATGCTTATAACATTATCAATAATCCATCGAAGATTAAGACATACACTCAACCTAAAGAGATTGACCTGAACCATCTTGATATGGACAGCATCTCTTTATATCAGCAAAAAAGTATCACTAACCCGATTCTTCTTCAGTCTTATACTCAACTCAAAGACAAATCTAATCACCTTCTCTTTCTGAGTGACGAACTGAGTCAGATGGTACTTTCTCAAACCCACCAAACTGAAAACAGGTCTCAACTATTGCTTTATGCTACTGCGAGTATCATTTGTTTGGCCGTTCTCTTACTTTATTTCCTAATCAAAAGATATATCCTTTTCCCTCTTGATGAATTGATGAAAAACCTTAAAATCATTTCTGGAGGAGATTACAATCACAGGATTAAAAAGTATGGAAATAACGAAGTTGGGCAAGTGGTTGATGCTGTATCAAATGTAACTGAGAAAATTAGAGAAGTATCCTCATTTGTGACGGAGTTCAGTGAAGGAAATATGGATGTACAGATGGCTCATTACGATTCTAACGTAGCTCTTCAGAAAGACTCATTTGTCAATGCCATTGTGAAAAGTAAAAACAAACTACAAAAATACATCTCAGATAATAAACTACTCCAATGGAAATCTGAAGGAAAACAACGCTTACAAGAGATGATCAAGAATAACACCGAAGACATGGACGAACTCAGCAAACGTCTCATTCGAGGAATTACTGAATATCTAGATTTACCTCTCGGTATTTTATACTTGATCAACGACACTTCCCTTCCCATCGAAGAACAAAAAATGGTTCCCAAAGGGGCTTACGCCTACAATAAGCTCAAACTCCTAGATTTATCCCCTGACACTTATGATGGACTTATCAGTGAAGTTTGGCAAGAACACAGAACGATACACCTCAAAGAAGTACCTGTAGATTACTGGCAAATCAAAACTGGATTAGGCGAAGCACCTCCTAAAGCTATTTTGATCGTTCCCATTAAAAGTGATACAACAATTGGACTTTTGGAACTCGGTTCATTTGTTCCATTCACCAAAGAACAGATTCAGTTCTGCGAAGAAATTGGCGAAAGTATTGGTGGTAATATTATCATTTATCAGAGTCACCTCGAAGCCAAACGCTTCCAAAAAGAGCTACAACAAAGCAGAAAATGTATTTCTAGTCAGAACCATGAAATAGGCGACCTGAAAGACCATATCGAGTTTATTCAAAATAAATATGAGAATAAGATCAATGAACAGAATAGTACAATAACATCTCTTCAGAAACAACTAAAAGAATCATCTCATGAAAATGAATAGCCTTCCATATATCATTGTCCAAAACCAACTCTATCAACAGCTCCAAACTCATAAAGATCAAAAAGAAGAAGAGTTAAAAATTGCGACACAACTTCTTGACCGAATGGCTGAGGGAGAAATGGATCTTGGAGATTTAAAAGCTTATGAACATGTTGAAGTTGTAAGCCGAATAAAAACACTCAACGAGAACCTTAGAAAAATCAAGTCACAAGAAGAGAAAAGACATTGGGAGGCAGAAGGTTTGGCTCGATTCAACCAATTACTGAGAGGATATGAAGATAATATTTCTGGGCTTTGCAATAGACTTATCAATGAACTTGTAAAGTATATAGAAGCTAACCAAGGAGGTGTCTTTCTAATCAAAAAAGAAGAAAATACAGAGAAAGAATTTCTTGAGCTTGAGGCTTGCTATGCTTACGAGAGGAAAAAATATCTACACAAAAAAATTCAGAAAGGAGAAGGACTTTTAGGGCAAGCTTGGTTAGAAAAAGATCGGATTTTTATGACCGAAATCCCTTCAGACTACGTCAATATTACATCTGGACTAGGCTTAGCTACGCCAAATGCCTTAGCAATTATTCCAATCCGATTAAATCATCAGATATTTGGTATGGTTGAGATTGCATCTTTTCAAAAATTGGAAGGTTATCAAATCCAATTCATAGAGAAAATGCTAGAAAATGTTTCATCGATCATTGCTTCTGTTCAAACAGCAAATCACACACAGAACTTGTTAAAAGAAACCCAATATCAGGCTGAAATGCTACGAACACAGGAAGAGGAGATGAGGCAAAATATGGAAGAACTTCAGTCTACTCAAGAAGAGATGAATCGGAAGCAGAATGAGATAGAAGCTGCCAACGTAAAGATGAAAAACAATGAGCAAGTACTTAAAAAAGCCTTCCAGAAAAGTAAAAAGACAGAACAGAACCTAAAAATAGAAGTTGAGCAGTATCAGAAAAAAGGGGAACTAATGCTCGTGAACCTGGAAAACACCAAAGACGAACTTAAAGAAGCTCAACTTCAACTCGAAAAAAAGGAAAAGGAAAATGTACTTCTAAAACAATCTTTGGAGCGAGTAAAACTTTCATCAAAAAGCTTGGAACAAGAGAAGGAAAAACTGAATGAAAAGATCGAGAACTTGAAGAAACATGAAAGCTTCTTAAGAAACGAAGTCAACATACATAAAGAAAAAACCAAAGAACACCTTAATCAGAGGATGACTGACGAAGAAAAGCTTACTGATTTAAGAGAAAGTAAACAACAGTTACATCAAAATTTGCTGGCACTTCAAAAACAGTATCATCATTCGCAGGAAGCATTAGAAAATACAAATTCTGAAAAGCAAAAAATGGCTACTGAGCTATTCAAGGCTAATGAGAAAAATATAGAAAACCAGAATCGTATCCAGAAACTGGAAGAAGAACTCAAAAAACTAAAAAATAGGAACTAAGTAGAGCGTAAGAAATTCTGAACTTTCATAAGTTTAACTAAAACAAAAAATGTTAATACATGATTTAATCTTAGGGAACTACCGATCCTTTTTTAACTGTTGAAAGTATATGGATTACAATCAACTTTAAAGAAGAAATATGCCTTCTTTTAAGCACTATTTTGGTAAAGCTGTAATAGATTACATATTTTAAGAAAAAATTGGATTATACTTTCCTTTATTCATAATCATTATGAATTTTGAGAATTAACACTTAACAATTATAGTTATCTATCTTTTTAGCTATTTTTGTGAGTTGATCAATAGAGGGTAATATTTTTTTGAGGCTAGTTTAAAGCATCTAGACTCCAAATATTTTACAGAAAAGGGAACGCATTATGTTAGAGAACTTTAAAGCGATTTCGGCATCGTATAAAAGTACACCACTTGAAGTTCGTGAGTTATTAGCTATCAGCGACCTAGACGCTGGTGATTTCATCAATAAGGCAAAAGAGGTTTTTGAAGACCTTAATGACCTGTTGGTCGTCTCAACTTGTAACCGTACGGAAGTTTATTATACTTCATCTGAAGATCTTTCATCAGAGCTTATCAAGCTCATTTGTGCGATGAAAGGTATGACTTCAGAAAAGTACCAACAATACTTTGTTACTTTAAATGACCATTTTGATGCTATACGTCATTTGTATCGTGTATCTATGGGTTTAGAGTCACAAGTAGTAGGTGATATTCAAATCTCTAATCAAATCAAGCGTGCTTATCAGCTTTCTGCCGACTTAGATATGGCAGGGCCATTTTTGCACCGCATGATGCACTCTGTTTTCTATACCAACAAACGTGTTTCTCAAGAAACTGCCTTCAGAAATGGAGCGGCTTCTGTTTCGTATGCTGCGGTAGAAATGATAGAAGAACTTACTGTTACCCTTTTAGAGCCGAAAGTTTTAGTGGTTGGAACTGGTGAAATTGGTGCGGATACAGTTCGTAACCTAAAAAATACCAACATTGAAAATGTACAAATCACAAACCGTACATTTGAAAAAGCCGAACAACTTGCCACTGAATGCGACTACAAAGCTCTTCCTTTTGATCAACTTTGGGATGCTGCCCACAAAGCAGATGTTATTATTAGTTCTCTTCCTATCGCCGATTTCTTTTCAAAAGAAAAAGTAAGCGAACTAGAAATACTTGCGTTCAAATGCTTTGTTGACCTTTCTGTCCCGAGAAGTGTAGCCGTAGATGTTGAAAATATTCCTGGTGTACTTGTCTACAACGTAGATGACATCAACAACAGAGCGAGTAAAGCCCTTGAAAAAAGAAAAGCTTCTATTCCTCAAGTTGAAGCAATCATTGAAGAAGCGATCTCAGAATTTGGTGAATGGGCTAGAGAAATGGTCTTCTCTCCTACAATCCAAAAGCTAAAAAGCTCTCTTGAACAAATCAGACAAGAAGAGATTGGACGCTATATGAAAGGCTTAGAGGATGATGAAATCAAGAAAATTGATAAAATCACAAAAGGAATTATGAATAAAATCATCAAGATTCCTGTACTTCAGCTTAAAGCTGCTTGTAAACGTGATGAAGCAGAAACGCTTGTAGATGTCTTAAATGACCTTTTCAATTTGGAAGCTCAAGATTTAAAGAAGAAATAATTTTCTGATTATATAGATCAAAAAAATCCCAAAGTTCTCACTCGGAGCTTTGGGATTTTTTGTACAGTATGATTTTTTGACGTCTAAATTTAGTCTTTATCTGTCTCAAAAATCATCACTTTATGTTTCTTAAAAGCATTTGCGTCTCCTTCTTTAGAAATAAAATCTTTCTCAAATTCAAAATCAATCTTTCTCCCATCTTCAAGCTTAGCTTTTCCAGCAATTACCTTTTTGCCATTCTCCACCAAAACCTCAATCGTTTCTACATCCTCCAAAGCCGAACCGTACTTTTCTTCAATCATTTCATCTAATCCCTTCATTTCTGAATCCTCTCCAGGTTTTAGAAAAATGATTTTTTCATCATTATCCCCAGATGTCACAAAGCTGTAATGCTCTTCATCAATATCTATCACTACCTCTTTATCATTATCCTTTAGCTCTAGCACTCTAACTTCTTTTATTTCATCTCCATCAGCAGAATGCCATACAAACTCATTTTTTCCACCTTCAGAGGCCATTGCTTTTAGGTCTGACTTATCCAAAGAGCGTTCTTTCTCCACGATTGTTCCATCTTCCAGTTTTAGCTTTGCTTTTACAAGCATTTTTCCGCCATCAAACTGCACATCCATATTTTCTACATTGGCTACTTTTTGTCCAAACTCAGACTCTAAATCGCCCAATACCTGAGTGTCATTAAAGAAGAATACAGCTTTACCGTCATCTCCATCTTTAAATTCTCTGATTGCAATTTTCGCATCATCCAAGGTTTCTTTTTCTTCAGGACTTAAGTCTTCATCATTACAAGCAGAAAAGAACATTGGTAAACTAGCAAGAAGTAATACTTTTAGATGTTTCATTTTAATTCAATTTTTTAGAGTAACAATTAAATTGGTCTCAAGACATTAACTTTTAGCGCTTGGTCAAATGTAGCATTCCTATTTTTTGATTTAGGTTAAAGCTCGGTTAAACTAGGTTAAGCAAGGTTAACATCTTATTTGATTTACGGAAATAGCTGTACTTTTAAACTACCAAAACCTCGCTAATCAAGCGATTTTCAATCTATTGCTCATAGAATTTATGAAGAAAAAAATAACATATCTATTTATTCTGATGGGGCTAGCTCTTTCTGGTATTATAGCTCTTCAAGGATATTGGCTATATCAGAGTTATCAGCAAGAAGCCGAACGGTTAAAAGAAGAGCTTAATGTTGCTATCAGAAAAGCAGATGAAAAGTTTGTAGGAAAGACCGTACTTTCATTTTTCATTACACCAGAAGGAGAGCAAGAGGTTTTCGTGAGACCTTACCTTTTTGATCCTAAAGAAGGTGGTGTCAGTATTCAGATTGAAGATGAAAAAAAGAAGGATACGGATATTATCATTGAACAACCTAAAAATAACTTTCAATACAATTATTCGACAGCTACCGATGATAGATTTAGAATAGTTGAAAGGCATAAGAAGAGAGTAATTGAGCTAAAAGTAGACCCCAAGAAACAGACTTGGTACTTGAAAGATTATGACAAATTACTCCAACAGGAACTTAATGACATTGGGATTACAGAGTTTGCTTACACCTATTGGAGCCCTCAGACCAAACAATTTGGAGTAGTAGGAAATGAGGAATTAATCGACAACCTAGACGGAAAAGGAATTACTTTACACAGTAAATCTCCAACGCTTGGAGCTACCAAAATCCAGCTTTTTTTACCTCAACAAAATCAATTGGCTCTGAATAAAATGGCAATTCCACTTCTGGGTTCGCTCATCCTTATTCTACTGACAGGAAGTTGTTTTGCTTATTCACTTTTTCTCATTTTTAGTCAGAAAAAACTCTCCGAAATCAAGAGTGACTTCATCAACAATATGACTCATGAGTTTAAGACTCCAATTTCTACTGTTTCTTTAGCGCTTGAAGCATTGCTCAAATTTGATATTCGAAAAGATGAAGAAAAGGCATTGCAATACCTTCAAATTGCGGAAGGAGAAAATCAACGACTAGGACTTATGGTTGAAAAAGTTCTCAATGTTGCGGCTTCCGAAAAAAGAGAATTAAAGCTTAAGAAAGAGAATATTAATTTCCATGAATTGGTCTTGAATGCTACGCAACAAATGGAAATGCAGATACATGAAAAAGGAGGAAAAATACATTGTCATTTGGATGCGATAGATGCAGATATCATCGGAGATCAAGTTCATCTGACAAATGTGATTTACAATCTGATAGACAATGCCTGTAAATACACTCAGAATGCTCCAATCATTGAGATTAGCTCTGAAAATGTTAATGGTCACATTCTTGTACATGTAAAAGATAATGGCATCGGGATTCCCTCTCAACATCAGAACGCTATTTTTGAGAAGTTCTACCGCATACCGACAGGGAATGTCCATAATGTAAAAGGTTTCGGCTTAGGACTCAGTTATGTATCACTGATTGTACAAAAACACCTTGGAGAACTCGGCTTGCAATCTAAAGAAGGGCAAGGCAGTACTTTTTCAATTGCTTTCCCTATCCGAACGAAACACATGAACGAAACACTTGCCTTATGAAAAAAACAAAAATAATGGTCGTAGAAGACGATCCTTTTTTAGGCTTATTGGTCAAAGAATTATTTGAAAATAGAGGATATGAGGCTACACTTTTTAAAGATGGTGAGCGTGCTTTTAAAGGCTTTTGTGAGATACAACCCGATCTTTGTGTACTTGATGTCATGCTGCCCATAAAAGATGGTTTTAGCTTAGCAGAGGAAATTCGTACCACAGATTCAAATGTTCCTATAGTCTTTCTGACTGCAAAATCGATGACTGAAGATGTTGTTAAAGGTTTTCAGATTGGGGCTAATGATTATGTGAAAAAGCCCTTCAGCATGGAAGAATTACTTGTAAGGGTCGAATCTATTCTAAAACGTGAAAAAGGTATTGGTAAGCTTGAAAGCTCTGAGGTCAGTTATCAATTCGGAATTATTGATTTCAACTATACTTATCAACAAATCAGTGTGGGCGATATGCATAAGTCGCTTACTTCTCGCGAAGCTGATTTACTCAAAATACTCTGTGAACAGCGTAATCAACTTGTCAACAGAAAATTGATTTTGGTAAAACTATGGGGAGATGATTCGTTCTTTAATGGTAGAAGTTTAGATGTGTTCATCACCAAACTTCGTAAGCTTTTAAAAGCAGAAGAACGACTACAAATTCAGACGGTTAGAGGTGAAGGTTATCGCCTTGTTTTTGCAGACTAGAATTCAAATATAAAAAAAGGGCTTCAATTTCATGAAGCCCTTTCTAAGGATTTTATCCTTTATATATTATTTTGATTTTTTCACTCGAACTGCATTTAGTCCTTTCAGACCTTCTTCAAGCTCAAAAGTAACGAGATCTCTTTCTCTTACATCATCAATCAAACCTTTTACGTGTACAAAGTATTTCTCTTGTGTACCGATTTCTTTGATGAAACCAAAGCCTTTCTGATCGTTGAAGAATTCAACACGTCCTTTTTTCACTGGATCTTCTTCAATTTCTTCGGCTTTTGGAATACTGATGGCAATATCCTCTACGTTTATTTCTTCTCTTTCAGATGGTTCTGGTGGAGTGTCAACAATGTTTCCAAATTCATCCACATAAGCCATCATGCTGTCTAGGTCACTACCGCCGCTATTCGCTTGGCGTTCCTCTTTTCTTTTGAGTTTCTCTTGTTTTTTCTTTTGACGCTTTTTCTCTTTTTCCATTTTGCTAAACGTAGCCTGTGATTTCGCCATTCAGTTTTTTTTTTATTTTGTAAAATACAACACTACTCACTTGAGTAGTTGCAAAGCTCAAATACATTGAATAAACTGACGATCACTGAAAACACCTAAGCCTCTAACCATCAAAATCTTACAACATATTCGAAATAACCTTTTAACAAAGGTACGATATTAATTCGGACTTTTTTCCTAATAAGCTAATTTACAGCAAATTTAGACGTTAATTATCCAAAAGGAATTTGCTTAGTCCGCTATATATCAACATGTTTTGACTCATTTTAGTTACTTCCAATCTCTAAATAAGTCTAAAACCTTAAAGCTCATACATTTTATTTATTACTAGGAAATCAGTTCAAAGTACACATACGAGCTAACCAATACCTACTCCTTAAAACCTAAAACGTACCCCTCCTTGATAACTCCACCACTGACCAAATCTGCTGGTTTCATGTGAAAACTTATAAGGTAAAGCTACTTCTGTAGGCAAATAGTTATCACCTTTGAAATGAGTATTAAAACTTCCTCCAAAATAGATTTCAAAGTGATCTGTAAGCTTCATATACAAATCTGCTTCTAATGCGGCTGTCCATCCAGTATAAGGAAGAATATCTGTATCTATTTGATCATAAAAAGCATTTGCATCAAAGTTAATCCCCATCCAAGAAGCTAAATCCCATGCGGTACCTAAACCATAACCATATCGAATTCCTTCATCAATCATTCCGACGGATAAAATACTATAAAGCTGATTTGTACCTCCTTTATACTTTAGATTCACAATCGCATCACTACTTATCCCTGCCTCAAGAGCCGTATATCCATTTCTGATGAAGTTAACTACTCCTAGTGAAAATCCACTTTCTACAGTATCTGCAACATTGACAAGTCCTAATTGTACACCTCTGAGTGTCGTCGTACGGTTCAGACCTCCTACTTGAAAACCTTTTGATGTATTTCCGACAATATTGAAAGGTGCTACTTGAACTCCTTTGAGTGTATCACTTACTGAGTTGATCAATAAATTGGTTTGAAGCCCGTATAAATTTCCTTCTATTTCATTATGAAATGCAGAGGTTTGGATTCCGTAGAAATCTTTCTTTGCTTTATTTGAAATAGTAGTGAACTGCCAACCTATAAAATCATCTTTGGTTTTATTCCAAAGTCCTGCTAGCTGCACTCCTTTCCCACCTCTTGAGCCATTATTAATCCCAGCCAACTGTACACCTCGGATTTCTCCCTTAATATTATTACTAAAACCAGCAATCTGCATTCCTTCGACCTGCATTCGGTTAAAGTTCATCATAAAAGAAAACTGAAGCCCCTGTGTGTACAGTTTACTATAGTTCATTAGTGTTGCAAACTGAACACCACTCGTGCTACCTCCTACCACGTTCATCAGTCCAGAAACTTGTACACCATTCATCCCGAAACGGTTGATATTTAAGACTGTTCCTAGCTCAAAACCATCGGTAGCAGCACTATACCCCGAGACTAAGTTCAATGAAAACTTATTAATTGATCTGTGTCCATTCAAGAAATTTGACCCTAACACAGGCATCACACTCACTTGTGCGCCACGCTCTTGAAGTTGGTATTTTTTATCAATTTCTTCTTTTGCATTTGAAGGCAAGAACAGCTTCACCATTGTTCTATCACTGACATTGGAGAAATCAAATGCGTTGACAGGATCTACTATTGGAGATATTTCTCCAACAGCACTGGTATCGTTTGTCCATGCCAAAGCTTGTTCCAATGAATCCAAAAACTGTTGTTCTTCTTGGAGGGCTTGCAGACTATCAAGCAAGGCTTTTTCTTTCTCTAGTGCCACTTGATCAACTTCCATACGAACCTGCAACTCGCGATCCCCCCTAAGTTTCACTTTCAGCCTTTTGTTTTGGTATTTAGGATGACTAAAACTCAGATTGAGATTGAAATTGGGCGTGGGTAATTCTATACTAAATCCTCCATTATCTTTTGTAGTACCAATAAGTCCCAATCGTTGATCTTGAATAGCAACTCCCGAAATTGCTTGTTGCGAAGAAGCATCCCAAACTTGTCCGTAAAGCTTACTGACAGTTACTATTTTCTTTTCTTTTTTCTTCTGATAAATAACCAACTGAGAGCCTAACCAACGATATTGTAAATCATACTTGGTCAGTAATTCATCAAGTACAGCCTCAACTTCTTCATTTTTTGCTGAGATACTGATGTTATATATCCCTGCAAGAAGCTTGGCATTGAAAGCATAGTCAAAATTGGCTTGTTCTGCCAAAGCATCTAAAGCTTCTTTCAAACTTGCATCTTCCAACTCTACACTCACCTTTCGTTTGAGCGGCGAACCCGATCCTATTATTTCTGAAGAAAGACACAAAAGTGATAAAAAAATAAAGCTCCAAAGCCCTAAGTGTCTTTTATGAATCTTGAATTTAAAATTCATTATTCGTTGTCTGTCAGTTTTACTTCTACTTTATTACCTTTTCTTTCTGCACTAATATTGTCAAAAGAAAGCTCAATTGTCTCCAAAATAACCCCTAGAGGTTGCTCCTTAAATCTACCTGAGAGCTTACGGTCTTCAATAGACTGAAGATCATACTCAAACTCAACCCCGTAATTTTTCTCCAAAGTCTCGAAAACTTCAGTTAAAGGTGTTTCTTCAAAGAATAAGCTTTTGGTCTTCCAAGCTATCGCATTTTGTGCATCTTCTCTTGCCTCAACCTTCTTCAGACTCAAATCGCCCTTACCCAAAATACCTTTCTGATTTCTAGTCAAGGTTAAGAATGATTTCTTGGTATTTGCTTCTTTCGGCATTAAGGCAACTTTACCAGTAGCTACAACAACCTCAATAGCTTCTTCATTTTTTGTATTAACATTAAATGAGGTTCCTAAAACTTCTACCTGTGCTTTTCCTGCATCGATAATAAAAGGTCTAGCAGGATCTCTGTTTACATCAAAAAAGGCTTCTCCTTCAAGTGTCAGAGCTCTTTTTTCATCGGAAAACTTCTCAGGATACTCAATAGAAGAATAAGTATTCAGATTCACTTTTGTACCATCGGGAAGTTCTACTTCTTGGATGACATCTGTGGTTGCTACACGAATCATTTCCATTTCAGCATCAAATTGCTGAAGTCCGAAAATATACAAACTCGCAATCACAACAGCCGCAGCGGCAGCCCACCATGCCCCTAGATATTTCTTAGGTTTTGTTTCTAGTTTTACTTCTTTGGCTTGGGGCTTTAAAGCTCTTTTTCTCACTTTATCCCAAGCAGCATCTACATTTACTTTTTGCTGAACAGGAGGAGGTGTTGCCTTCTCCCATACAAAAAGAAATTCATCAAAATACTTCTGATGTGATGCGTCAGCCAAAAGCCACTCCTCCACAATGCGACGTTCTTCTGCACTCGCATTGCCAGATAAGTACTTGCTGATATATATATCTTTAACTTCGTCTTTCATAATTAGATCTGTCTCCGCTTATAGGTATGTAGCTCGAACATTAAAAAACCCTTACTACTTTTTGAAAAAATATAGGATCAAAAGAAGAATTGGTAAGGCTCCTGCCAGTTCTGTACGTAATGTCTTCAATGCTTTTCCCATTTGAGCCTCTACAGTTTTAACAGAAAGCCCTAAACTTTCTGCTATTTCCTTGTATTTCAAGCCTTCAAATTTACTCATTTTAAAAATTCGTTGGCGTTGTTCGGGTAAACCGTTAATACAATTATGAATGCGTTGCTCCATTTCAAAAGCACTCATATCCTCTTCATCTGAATAAGCTTCTGAGCTTGTATTCAAGACTTCTTGACGGTGATTTTCTCTTACTTTTTGATGTTTGAAATAACTCAGACAGTTATTTCGAATAGCACCAAACAAGTAGGATTTTAATGAAGAATGTACTTGTAGCCCATCTCTTTTTTCCCAAAGCTGAACAAAATAATCTTGTACAATTTCCTCTGCTTGTTCCATCTCACCAATATACTTACAGGCATATAAACAAAGCTGTTCATAGTAATCTCTGAACAGTTGTTCATAGGCGACTTCATCTCCTTCCCGTATTTTATCTATGATAGATGCTTGCATCCTTGATTAATTTCCTTATCTAAAAATTTGATACAAAGTTACACTGATCGTAGAATGTTTACAATTAATGAATTCATTCTATGCTACTTACTGCTTTTATTCATCCTAATATTTATAAATAATTGAGTTGAAAAAAGAGTGCTAATTTCACAACGCATTACTCATCTTTAAATTAGGATTGAATTCAATAAAGCTCTCTAACTCTAAAGTGCAGATAAACAATTAAATAACAAACCACTCACCAAAACATGAATATATGTTCTTCTAATAGAATACTAAAAATATAGGACTAAGCTAAAAGCTTACAAGCTTTAGTTTTGATGGAAGGGTTCAAATTTTTTCTTACTAGTCATGACTACTTTGCATCAAGATTATTCAACCTATTTACTAACTATTCATGATTAGACCTTTACTCCTACTAACCTTAACCCTATTTTACAGTCCTTTTTTATTTGCTCAACACACCTCTGTTGATTTAAATAGTTTAGGTGGATCTCGATCTCCATATGATTGGGCTAACAGCTCCTCGTGGGATGCTGGAGGTAGTCCTGGAGCCTCTACAGATAAAACCGTAACACTCCCCGACTCCGACAACTCTGGAGGATTGAGTACTTCACAAATTGAAAGTAAGTTGACCAATGGTTATCATATCGAATCATCAACAAATTTGGAGATGACATTTGGTGGTGTATTAAATATCTACGGAGTTCTTGTAATTGAAGGAGACCTTACTCTCACAAATGCTACAATCAATATTGAAGGAGGAGCTTTAATTGTAACAGGAAACTTTACACAGGAATCTACATTAGGTAATAGTGCTACTATAAACCTAAAAAATAGTGCAAAAATAATTGTAGATGGGAACTATTCTGTTACATCTGATGGGTCTGGTTCTACCTCAGAAGTAAGTACTGATGGTACACAAACGGATATAACTGTTGGAGGAGATTTAAGCGTGAATCAAAGTAACAGTGGTACAAGCTCTATATCTACAGGTACAGGTAGCTTGTATGTAAATGGAAATACTTCTGGAAATGGTACAGTTAATGGCTCAAGTCCTTCTGTAGGAATTAAGGGAGATACATCTGAAGCAGACCTAAACTTACAAAGCTTCTTAAATACAATTGAAAATGAAACATCCGCAAACTCCGTTTTACCAGTTGATATTATTTCATTTACAGCAATTCAACGTCATCATTCGATATTACTAGAGTGGTTAACTGCCTACGAATTGGATAATGATTATTATGAAATACAATCTTCTATTGATGGTATCAACTTCGAAATTCTAGGAAGAGTTTACGGAAGCTCGGATAGTGATCAATTGATAAAGTATTCTTATGAAGATCAACGCAGATCATTAAAACCTAGATATTACCGTCTTAAGCAAGTCGATACGAATGGAAACTTCAGTTATCTGAAGACAATTTATCACACTCCTACAATTGATAACATTGAAGAAAAGATTGTAGCCTTTCCAAACCCTACTTATGGAAAACTACAAATAGACATGGAACGTAGCGATATCGAGGATATTTATGTGATTGACGCTAATGGCAATAGAGAAAAAATGGACTTTCAAATGAGTCTTTGGGGAGAAATCAACATCGATTTATCAGAGAAGAAAAAAGGCCTTTACTTTATAGAAGTAATGACACTTTCCAAACGCCACCATCTTAAAATTATCCTTAAATAACTTTACTATAAAACTGATAAGCACCTAATAAATCATACGTTATTGATCTATTAGGTGCTATTAAAAGTATTGCGACCTTATTCTTTTTCCTTAAAGTACTTCACAACAGTTTCCGCTTTTTTATTTCCTATCACAGCGGCTATATCTGTTTGCGAAGCTTTCTTGACATTGGCTGCCGATTTAAACTCTGTGAGTAGCTTTTTAATTGTCGCAGGACCAACACCTTCAATATTTTCTAACTCGGAATGAATACTATTCGCTGATCTTCTATTTCGGTGAAAAGTAATACCAAATCTGTGAGCTTCATCTCGGAGTCTTTGAATAAGCGCCAAAGATCTTGACTTTTTATGAATGTGAAGCGGTAAAGAATCTCCTGGGAAATAAATTTCTTCCAATCGTTTTGCAATCCCGATTACAGGAATTGTTCCATAGATTTCTAGATCACGCAAGGCTTTAACCGCCATACCGAGTTGCCCTTTTCCTCCATCAATAATTATCAATTGTGGAAGCGGCTCACTTTCTGCTAAAAGTCTTTTGTAACGACGAGTAACTACTTCATACATAGAAGCAAAGTCATCTGGTCCTACAACCGTTTTGATATGGAAATGTCTGTAGTCTTTTTTTGAAGGTTTCCCATCTTTGAAAACTACACAGGCGGCTACAGGGTTTGTCCCTTGAAAATTGGAGTTATCAAAACACTCAATATGCACAGGAAGCTCTTTCAAGTTCAAGTCTGCTTTTAGCTGAAGGAGCGTTTGGAAATGGGCTTTTTTATCTTCTTTTTCCTGCTTCAAGACCTCTTTTTCCTTCATGAAATGGAAGACATTTTTCATAGAAAGCTCAATCAACCTTCTCATATCTCCAATTTTTGGAACGTGAGCCTCAAATGGTAATTCTTCCACCTCTTCCAATTCGATATTGGTCAATACTTTTCGAGAAGCTGTATTGTATTTCTTTCTGAAATCGAAAATGGCATAAAGCAAGACTTGTTCATCACTTTCATCCATAGACTTTTTCACTTGTACCGTTTCTGTATGATGAAGTACACCATCTGTGATTTTCATAAAATTCACATAAGACATACTTTCAGAAGACTTAATCGAGTAAGCTTCTACTTCTTCAATATTCGGATTGGTGACAAGCGACTTGGCTTGGAAATTCTGTAAGTGATCTAATTTATCTTTGTACTGCGCTGCTTTCTCAAATTCCATTTCAGCAGCTGCAGTATTCATTTTATCTTTCAGATATCCTTTTGCTAATCCGATTTTCCCTTTCAGAATACTTCTGATTTGTTTGATATCTTCTTCATATTCTTCCTCTGTCTGTTTTCCTTCACACGGACCTAAGCAGTTATGAATATGATATTCCAAACAGATTTTGAATTTCCCTTCATCTACATTTTTGCGAGAAAGATTATACGTACAGCTACGGATTTTATACAATCGCTTGAAAAGATCAAGCAAAGTATTCATTGTTCTGAGCGAGGCATAAGGACCATAATATTCGTGCTTTCCTGCCTCAATATTTCTTGTTGAGAAAACTCTTGGAAATCGTTCTTTTGTAATACAGATATAAGGGTATGTCTTATCGTCTTTCAGAAGAATATTATATTTGGGCTGAAATTCCTTGATCAGGTTATTCTCAAGCAAAAGCGCGTCTAGTTCAGAATCTACAACTACAGTTTCAATATCTCTGATTTCTGAAACTAGCTTACGAGTTTTTCGAGAAGCATCGTGCTGTTTTACAAAATAACTACTGACACGATTCTTTAACTTCTTTGCTTTTCCAACATAGATAATTACACCTTCCTCATTGAGATATTTGTATACTCCTGGTTCTTGAGGTAAGTTTTTAATTTTACTTTGTAATTTTTCAGCAATTTCCCCTTTCATAGCCGTATTCCTTTTCTGTATTCTGATAACAAACTTAAGCAAAAAAATAAAGCGATAGATCAGCTTCGACCAAGATTGAAAATCTATGATCAAATTTGCTGATCTATCGCTTCAGGATATTTGGTATCTTTTTTATTACAATGAGAAAGGCACAAACTCGCTTACATCTTGCTGATATTGATATAAATCTCTAATAATCGTTGAACTGATGTAGGCATATTCTGGAGAAGTATAAATAAATACGGTCTCCAATCCGTCATAAACGTGTTTGTTTGCCTGTGCTATACTATTTTCATATTCAAAATCAGTCGTATTTCTCAAGCCTCTCAACAAGAAATTAGCCCCGATATCACGAGCAACATGAGCTGTTAAGCCCTCATACATCATTGCTTTTACATTCGGATAATCCTTGAAGTGATCATTGATCTTATCCAACATCAAATCAGCCTCAAAAAAACGCTTTTTCTTGGTATTGTGCCCAAGTCCGATGATGAGTTCATCAAAGATTTTACTTCCTCTGATGGCTATATCTTCGTGTCCTCTTGTGAAAGGATCGAAAGTACCCGGAAATAGTGCTATTTTTTTCATTTGAATTGAAAAGTAGTGTTTAGTGTTGATCTAGTTCTTTTCCGAAAATGGATGCCTAGCTCTGTTTTATTGCGCTATCGATGTATTCATAAATGTTGAAAACATATCAAACTCTGCTGTCAATGGAAAATCTCCAAAGTCATAAGAAAGTTTGATATCTTTTGGTCTAGGACCTCTTTTCACATCTGCAATAAACTTGTCTAAGGTTTCGTATTGCTCTTCTGTGTACTCACCCCATACAATGATTTTAGCTCTGTTGGAAGTTATTCCCAATTCATCCATCACAAATAAAAGGAAATAGATGAGATCATTGGTATTTTCAATATGAAAAGCATTGGCAAATACCAATTCTCCTGCTTTTACCTTTGTCACCATCAGATAGCCCTCAGTAAGATATATTGCCAAATCATGAGGTACGTGTTTTTTCTGCCAGTTCAGAACTGAGTTACAAAACACAGGTGCTAAATGAGAGATTTTAAGATTTCCTTTCGGGTAGATGTGTTTTAACCACTTTGATAACTGCTTATTGAAAGCAAAAATACATTTGGCTTCTGTACCATGAATATGTTTGCGTTCCATCACAGTTTCTGAAAGGTCAATACCTGCATTCATACGCAAAAGGATTTGCTCCTCTTGTGTTGTCATTACGTATGACTCTGGAACAAATGCAAAGTGGAAATCGGCTTGGATGAAATAAACTTTCTTCCAGAAGGCTGCATTCAAAAAAGGATGAGCTTCCCAAAACTGTTTGAGTGTATCAAGAGATAAACCTTGATTTTCAGAAGCTTCATTAGCAAAAAAATATTTCTCGATCGTGACACAACGTTGTTGTTCAGGATCGAATACCCCTAATACAAGAGAGCTTTGATGCGCCCTCACGTATAACTCATAACGAGTAACGTGAAACACATCAAAGCTTTCTTCATCAACAATTTTGTATTGTAAGGTATCTAATAATAAATCTTTCAAGATTATTCCCAGTTACCTGATACAGTTGCACTATTTTGTGATCCAAAACGCAAGAACTGTCTTGTTCTGTTTGGAGAATCTTCTTTTCTTGTTGGGTCAACTGGGAAAGGATCTTTCACCTCTACTACGTCTACAGTTACACCACTTACTTTGTATTTTCCAGCAGTAAGTTCAAATTGCTTCTCGCCTTTACCAGGGATGTAGCGGATAGAATCTGCTGAGAACGTTGGGAATTTTTTAACTGGGAAAAGTTTTTCTGCTACTTGGTCACGACCAATTGTATCATACTCAACTCTTACACTATCACCTTTCCACCAGTTTTTGTCACCCATTTTCTGACGTTTTGCTTTAGTGATAATGATTTCTCTTTTCTCCAAAGTGTAAATCGTATCCTCTTTTACAAAGTTTGTAAGTGTATCCCAGCTGTTACAGTACTCTCCGTAACGCTCTTGGTAAGCTACTTGAATCTCACGGATTTGTTTCAACTTACCGATAACTCTTGCTTCAGATTCTGAGATATTACGATCAAGTGTAATTTTCTCATATACACCATTGATCAACAAATAACCCAAAAAGATGTTAAGTGGCAATACGACCACTACCGTAAAAATGATAGCAAATATTTTTGACTTTGACATCGCTATATACTTTTCGTTTTTTTATTAAAATTCCCCTCTTCTTGATGAAAAGTTTTAAATTTTTCAACAAAGCGTAAAAAAAAACAAAAGTATGGAAAAATCCTACTTTTTGCCATAATTACACCATAGGATACCTAGCAAAGGTATCAACATTTCTCACAAATGTATATATCACCCATATAATTCAACCATTTTTTTTTTAAACAAAAACAAATCTGTTCAAAAAAAATCCCCTAGAAGTAGGGGAAGTGAATTTTATTTATTTAATGGTGATTTAGATAGGTCATAACCATACATCTTCATTACCTTTTTCGCCTTCATTTTCTTCACATCCATAGAGATACGTACAGGTTCTTCTGGTAATCCTTTTGAATCTACTTTAACCTCAGCAATTTCGTCTACGACATCCATACCTGAGATCACTTCACCAAAAACAGTATAATCCCCGTCTAAATGATGAGCTCCATCTTTGGCTTGAACAAAGTAAAACTGACTCGCACTCGATTTTTTTTCTGGATTGATTTGATCGCCTTGTCTTGCAGCACCAATTCTACCTCTATCATGCAGAATTCCTTCTACAATCTCAGCTTTTATATCATCACCTTCAGACCCCAAACCTACTCTGTCATCTTTTGCATCTGGCTTAGTATTCGGATCACCGCCTTGTACTACAAAATCTAATAACACTCTATGAAAGGCTGTACTATCATAAAAACCTGTTTTAGCCAAATTCAAAAAGTTTCCTTTATGGTTTGGCGTTTCATCAAATAACACCACTACGATATCTCCATATGAAGTATGAATCGTTACTATTTCATCTTTTTTCTTCTTCTTTTGCGCATAAGAATTCCCTACACTAAAGAAAAAGGCTAATAACAAGGAAAATAAAATCTGTTTTTTCATAGAATGGTCATAATTTTAAGTCTCGAAAATAAGACCTTAGTCCTAGAATTCAAATGAAAAAAATACTGGAATACCTTTTACCAATCTTGTGGATGCTATTTTCACTGTTTCTATTCTTAGCTCCACCTTCCGATTTTGACACAGGAAATTCTCTTTTTGATTTTCCACACAAAGATAAAGTGGCACATATCGTGATATTTGGTATTCTTTCATTTTTATGGATGAGAGTCTTCAATCGTACAAACCTCAAAACAGGCACAAACATTTCCATTTATGCCTTGATTGGCTTTATTGTACTGTCATGGGCTATTTCTACGGAAGTCATGCAGGCTACGCTGACTACTACAAGAAGTGGAGATATTTTAGATGTTTTTGCAGACCTGTTCGGAGGAAGTTTGGGCATTGTGGGTTATCATATTTTAAATCGAACTGCATTAAAAGTCTTTTGCTAAACAGGATATTTATTTAAATCTCCTATAATTTTACAACGGACTTTTCACAACTTTCAAATAATTAGAACAAGCATATTTCAAATACGATGATAAAAGGGGTAATTCTTGACATGGACGGTCTACTGATCGACTCAGAACCACATTGGAGAACAGCACTAGTAAATGTTTTCAGAGGCTTAGGCATCGAGATGACTCGAGATATGGCTAAACAAACGATGGGACTTCGTACCGCCGATGTTGTAGCTTATTGGTACAATATCTACAAATGGGAAGGGCCTAGTGTGGAAGAAGTCTGTGACCGTATTTTAGAAGAAGTAGATAGACTTGTATGGGCTGAAGGTAAAATAATGCCGGGTGTCAATGAGTTGGTAAAATGGGTGAAAGCTAATAACCTAAAGTTAGGATTAGCATCTTCTTCTCCAATGTCACTTATTAAGTCTTTCGTGAAAAAGATTGGCATCGAAAACGAGCTAGAGGCTCTGCGCTCTGGAAGTGAAGAAGCGTATGGCAAACCTCACCCTGTCGTTTATATAGAGACAGCAAAAGAACTAGGGCTAAAGCCAGAAGAATGTTTAGCTTTTGAAGATTCTTTCACAGGGCTTCTAGCCGCAAAAGCAGCTCGAATGAAAGCTGTAGCTGTACCGGAAGAAGCTGACCGTAAAGACCCACGTTTTTGTATTGCGGACGTTCAACTAGCTTCACTTTTAGACTTCAATGACGAGGTCTTTGAAAAAATAATTAGTTAGAATTGGAGTATTAGTTAGAATATTCAAAAGCCTATTTCGCATTTTCATGTGCTGAATAGGCTTTTTTTTAAATTCAGAAACTTAGGAATGTTCTATTCTCTATTTTACATTTTCGGAAAAAGGTATATTACCAACTAATTCATCGCTACGAACTCGCTACAATGAAAAATATCTATAAAATACTTTCTGTACTTACCTTAGGACTAACATCCGCTTTTGCCATTCGAAAAATCTCGGCGGCATCTCAAGCTGTAAGAACGAATTCGTATAAAAGTTTGGACCATATTCGAAAAGCCGCACTAGAACATTTCTCAAAAGTCCTCCAATTCGAGACTGTTTCTTATCATGAAAAGGAGAAAATAGATTTCCCTAAATTCATTGAACTCCGAAAATATTTATTCAAATCCTATCCCCTTATTGAAAGTAAGCTAGAAAAAGATGTTGTGAACGAACATAGCCTACTTTATACTTGGAAAGGAAAAAATCCGAAATTAAAACCTATACTACTCATGGCACATATGGACGTTGTGCCTGTCGATAAATCAACGTTACATCAGTGGAAACACAAGCCTTTTAGTGGAGCTTTAGCTTCTGGCTATGTTTGGGGAAGAGGAGCCTTGGATATGAAAGTTGCACTTGTATCCATCTTTGAAGCAGTTGAAGAATTGCTCCGTACAGGTTTTGAACCCGAAAGAAGTATTTTACTCGCTTTCGGACACGATGAAGAAGTTGGGGGAAAAGGAGGTGCTGAACAGATAGCAAAAGTGATTAAAGAAAAAGGTCTTGAACCCGAATTTGTATTTGACGAAGGGCTTGCTATCACTGAAAAAGTTGTTCCTAATACTCACAAACCGATCGCTATGATTGGCATTGCAGAGAAAGGTTCTGTCTATTACGAACTTTCTGTAAAAGTACAAGATGGACATTCTTCAATGCCTCCAAAACAAACCGCCATCGGAGTGCTTGCTGAAGCTATTCATAAACTACAGAAAAACCCTTTACAAGCTAGAATCACTTTTCCTGTAGAAAAATTCTTAGAGTACATTGCTCCATCAACTTCTGTACTGCCTAAGTTTTTATTTAAAAATCAGAAACTTTTCGATAAACTAATTCTGAATTCCTTCTCTAAAACAGCCTCTGGAAATGCACTTGTTCGCACAACAATGGCTCCAACCGTATTAAAATCGGGCTTTAGAGAAAATATAATGCCTTCAGAAGGTTCGGTCATTCTCAATTATCGTATGCTTCCTGGGGATGATGTAGAAAGTGTAAGAAGATACATCGAAGATGTGATTGATAATAAAAACATCAGCATACAGATTAAGGATAGTTGGAGGGATAACCCGTCTCCGATCGCAAATATCGAAAATGAAGGTTGGGATGCTATTTATGAAACAATTTCAGAACTTTTCCCTGAAGCAGTCATTGCACCATCCCTTACATTAGCAGGTACCGATTCAAGAAAATACCTTGAATTTACTTCTGACGTTTATCGCTTCCTGCCTCTCCGTATGAAACCAAAAGATTTGGATAGAGTGCACGGAATCAATGAACGAATCTCACAAGACAATTACATGGAAATGATTGTCTACTACATGACACTCGTTCATAAAATGTGTGGAAAAAAAGGACAAAATAAATTCTTAGATATTGAAAAAGTAACAAATACAGAAAGAGCAATGACTCAAGATGTATAGTCATTGCTCTTTCATATTTTGATCTAAAATATCTTAGCTTAAACGCTAACTGCCGCCTTAATATGCGGATGAGGATCATAGCCTTCTAGGCTAAAATCTTCATATTTGAAATCAAAAATATCTTTCACATCTGGATTCATTTTCATTGTAGGTAAAGCTCTACAATCTCTTGTAAGTTGTAATCTTGCTTGATCCAGATGATTTGAATATAAGTGTGCGTCACCTAGTGTGTGAACAAAATCTCCAGCTTCCAAACCACAAACTTGTGCCATCATCATGGTCAAGAGTGCATAAGAGGCTATATTGAAAGGAACTCCCAAAAACACATCAGCAGAACGCTGATACAATTGACATGAAAGTTTACCCTCAGCTACATAAAACTGGAATAAAGAATGACAAGGAGGCAAGGCCATCTCTTCTACATCAGAAGGATTGTAAGCCACAACCATCATTCTTCGGCTATTCGGATTATTCTTCAGCTGATCGATCACATTGGCTATTTGGTCAACAGTCTCTCCGTTTGGTTTTTCCCAAGCACGCCACTGTTTACCATAAACAGGACCTAACTCGCCATTTTCATCAGCCCACTCATTCCAAATACGAACACCATTTTCTTGTAGATATCGAACATTCGTGTCTCCTTTCAAAAACCATAAAAGCTCATGAATGATCGATTTAGTGTGTAATTTCTTAGTAGTTAGCAATGGAAAACCTTCTGAAAGATCAAAACGCATTTGATGCCCGAACACACTCAAAGTACCTGTTCCGGTTCGGTCCCCCTTTTTGACTCCTTCAGTCAAAATCTTATTCAATAATTCATGATATTGAACCATATTTATTCGTTTTTGAAATTAGTCAAGAAATAATTGGGGCAAAATTAAGGATTCGAAAGTGATCTCCCAATTAACTAAACCAAATACCCTGATCTAAAGGCTAAAACCTACTCTACTTTGAAATATTTAGACAGACGTTACCTTCTACTACTTACAATTACTCTGGTAACCATTTTCCCTCAACTTTCTTTCGCTCAAGAATTCTCCATATCGGGTCGAGTAACCGATACCGAGACTGGGGAAGGTATTCCCTTTGCCAACGTCTACCTAAAAGGTATTGAGAAAGGTGCGGTTACTGATTTTGAAGGTTTTTACAAATTCAAAACAAAAATAACTGCCGATACCATTGTAGCGACTTATGTAGGTTATCAAGCTCAAGCAAAGAAGTTTAATCGCTTGCAAAAAGTTCAAAACATAGACTTTTTCCTTACTCCAGTTGTACAACAACTAGATGAAGTCACTGTAAGACCCGGCGATTATGAAAACCCAGCTTGGGAAATTTTGAGAGCAGTTATCAAGAATAAAAAGCGGAACAACAAGAATGGCTTGGACGCTTTTGAGTATGAAAGCTACGTCCGAAATGAAATAGATGTCGATAATATCACGGAGAAATTCCGCAAGCGAAAGATTGTCGGAAAGATGGTAGAGGTTGTAGAAAAGTCGAAGAATCTTGTTGGTGAAGATGGACAGCCTATCGTACCTATGTTTGTTTCTGAAACTATCTCAGATGTTTATCAGACCTATAATCCAGAAAGAAGAAAAGAAGTAATTCAGAAGACTAGAATAAAAGGACTAGGCATTGAAGATGGCTCAATCGTATCTCAAATGACAGGTTCTGCTTTCCAAGAATTTAATTTCTATGACAACTGGATTCGGATGCTGTCAAAAGAGTTTGTCTCTCCGATTGCTGATGGCTGGAAAACTTTTTATGACTATACCCTCATTCAAAAGATGTTTGTAATCGATGGGATTAGTTGTTACCGAATAGATTTTAAACCTAGGCAAGAAGGTGACTTGGCATTTCAAGGAAGTATGTGGATTGCTGACGAAGACAATTATTATGCTTTAAAGCAAATCGATGTCACTCTCAATCAAAGCGCCAACCTCAATTTTATTGAAAAAATTAAGATTCAGCAGACACTAACTCCTATAAAAGAAGGTTCTGCTTGGGTTCCTCAAAAAACACGTATTATTCTAGATATTGGGCAAATTAATGATCGTTGGGCAGGACTTCTCGCAAAGAGCTATGTTTCAAATAAGGATCATAGGATTACGGAAGCCAAGTCTTCTAGTTTTTACGCAGAAGAAGTAGAAGTAAACATCAATGACTTTAAGGAAACATCTGAAGAGGCATGGAAGGAATTAAGACATGACTCGCTTTCTGTTGCTGAAATTGAGATGTTAGACATGATTGATACCATCCAGAATATTCCAATTGTAAAAACCTACATAGATATTGCTGAGACTGTAGTCAATGGCTACTTCAATCTTGGGAAAGTAGAAATTGGTACTTATGCACAACTTTATGCCAACAACAATATTGAAGGACATCGTTTTCAAATTGGGATGACTTCTAACGTCGATCTGAGTAGGAAATTTAAGGTAAAAGCTCAAATAGCTTACGGTACAAAGGATGAACAATTCAAATACTTCTTTGAAAATAAATGGTTTTTGAGCAGACCTAAATGGATGATTTTAGGTTTCGAATCTGAATATGATGTAGAACGTGTCGGGGTTTTTAACGATGACCTTTCAAACACAAACCTCTTTGACGCCTCTACCAAGTGGGGAGATTTCAGAAGACCTTTTAAAAATTTCTTCAATAAAGTCTACTTCCAATCTGATGTGTGGCATAGCTTCACTGTAAAAGCCACGATCCGTAACCAAGACTTTGATCCATTATTTAATTTTCAATATGAAATTCCTCAAAGTGATGGAGAAAGCCTGACTGGTAGTGCTTATAAAGCTTCTGAGCTAGTAGGAGAAGTTAGGTATGCTCCAGGTTATAAATTTATACAAACCCAATACAATACACGCGTTGTCGTTGCTAGCGATCAGCGACCTGTTTTACTTTTCCGTTATATTTATGGTGTTCCCAAACTCTTTGGTGGAGATTTCGAATATCATAAATTTCAAGCAGGAATAGATCAGTGGTTCAGAGTAGGCGGTTGGGGTAGATTTGAGTACAATTTAAGAGGAGGTTACATTCCTTCTACACTCCCTTATCCTCTATTGGAAAACCACTTGGGTAACCAAAGTGACCTTTTCTATAACAGCAACTCCTTTAACCTCATGAATTTCTTTGAATTTACGAGTGACAGGTATGTATCATTACGAATGATACATCGTTTTGAAGGCGTTATTCTCAATAGAATCCCTCTACTCAAAAAGTTAAAATGGCGTCTTTTCGTGACTGGAAATCTATTGTATGGTGATTTGAGTGACAAAAATTTAGCCGTTACGCAACCTACAGATTCACTTGGAAATCAGTATGAAACCGTGAATCCTCTTGGTGACACTCCATATGCTGAAGTTAGTTACGGCGTTGAGAATATTTTTAGGTTTATTCGAGTAGACTTTATTCATCGTCTGACTTATTTAGACAACCCAGATGTGAATAATTTTGGAATTAAGATTTCTGCTTGGTTCCGATTATAAATAAGAACTAAAAAGACATAAAAAAAGGACTGCCACTACTGGTAGTCCTTTTTCTATATAAAATTGACAATTAAGCCTCTTTTTTCTTACGACGTGTAGTACGTTTCTTAGGTTTTTCTTCAACAACCTCAACTTCTACACCTGCAAGTACACGACCACAGTGCTCACACACGATGATCTTCTTACGCTCCTTGATATCAGCTTGACGTTGTGGAGGTACAACATTGAAACATCCACCACAAGCAGATTTCTTAACTGAAACTACCGCAAGACCATTCACAGCGTTAGAACGGATACGGTCGTATGCAGTGATAAGACGCTCGTCTTGTACATTCTTAAGCGCTTTATCTCTCTGCTTCATCAGTTTCTCTTCTTCAATTTCAGTTTCACTGATGATTTCATCCAACTCAACTTTCTTTGAAGAAAGGTCTTTCTTTCTTTCTTCTAAAGTAGTTTTAGTATCGATGATTTGCTCTTTCTTCGCAGAGATTGCAGCTTGATCTTGTTTGATTTTCTTATTAGAAACTTGCTCATCAAGATCTAACATTTCAAGCTCTTTATTGATCGCATCATACTCACGATTGTTACGAACATTCATTTGCTGATCTTGCAAATGAGCTACACGATCTTTATAAGACTTGATATTCGCCTTATGCTGATCAATTGAAGCTTCTAAATCTGAAAGTTCACTTTTGAATTTATCAACACGTGTTTCGTAACCCGCAATTTCGTCCTCTAGATCCTGAACTTCTTCAGGTAAGTCACCACGGATTTTTTTTATTTCATCTAATTTGGAGTCTATACTCTGTAGCTTAACCATAGCGTCAAGCTTCTGAGAAACGGTATTTTCCATATAATCCGATAAAGTTTATTATTTCTAAGAGCGTTCCCGATCCTGAATTATTATAGCCCGTAAATTTAGGTAAAAAGGATTTAAAAAGTTTGTTTTTGTGCAGGAATTTATTCAATAATTCTATATTCTCACTGCTTCTACTAAAAATACAACTAAAAATCTGCATGAGTTTCTCTTTTTAGCCATATCTGAAGATCTTTTCTTGACTTTTTACAATTCAAATTTAGCTATACGCTTTTATTTACAAAAAAAATAGACAGTCTTTACTCTTGGATATCAAAAAGTTGCAAAAACAGCACTACTTCACATTGCTATTTTTTACGATCTATATTTGGAAAAGTAAATTCAGCCGTGCATCTTTGCATCGCTTTTCTGAGAAAGGCGACCGAAATAAGGAGCGGTAGTTCAGCTGGTTAGAATACCTGCCTGTCACGCAGGGGGTCGCGGGTTCGAATCCCGTCCGTTCCGCAAATCTCTTTTATAAAAGAGTAAATATATATTTCCCACGGAGCGGTAGTTCAGCTGGTTAGAATACCTGCCTGTCACGCAGGGGGTCGCGGGTTCGAATCCCGTCCGTTCCGCAAATCTCTTTTATAAAAGAGTAAATATATATTTCCCACGGAGCGGTAGTTCAGCTGGTTAGAATACCTGCCTGTCACGCAGGGGGTCGCGGGTTCGAATCCCGTCCGTTCCGCAAAATCTCTTTTATACAAAGAGTAAATATATATTTCCCATGGAGCGGTAGTTCAGCTGGTTAGAATACCTGCCTGTCACGCAGGGGGTCGCGGGTTCGAATCCCGTCCGTTCCGCTGATTTTTAAGCCTTACATTTCTGATGAAGTGTAAGGCTTTTTTTGTATGTATCTCTTTTTCTGTAAAAAGCGATTCTGAAATTTCCTTGAATTCAGTGATTAATCAATAAGCTCTATTTCTAATTTTAGTTGCTCCAAAACTAACATAGAAGATAGAGCGAATGGAAAAAGAACAACACATTGCAATAGTGGGCGCAGGAGTCATAGGACTTTCCACAGCATTACTTTTAGTTGAAAAAGGATATCAAGTTACAATTCACACAAAAGAGCTTCCTTTTACAACAACCTCTGCCATTGCTGCTGCTGTTTGGTTTCCTTATCAAGCTCAACCTTATATACTAGTAAATAAATGGAGTAAGTTTACTTACTACAAACTCAAAGAACTCTCCTTAGAACCAAAAACTGGTGTTCATTTTTCAAAATTCACGATTATTGATCAGAAAAAAAGTGGTCTTCCATGGCTTGATGCTTTCCCGAAAGATCAACATAATAGTGCAAAACAGTTTGATATAAATAATATCCCGTCATTGTCTTATGAGAGAGATGTTCCAGTTATGGAATCGCCAATTTACCTCAATTACCTTTATGAAAAGTTTTTAGCACTTGGAGGTCAAATGGTCTTAGAAGAGGTTCAAGACCTTAAAGAACTTTCATTTAAGTATGACTGGATAGTCAATTGTAGTGGTTTAGGTGCGCTTAGATTAGCCGAGGACGCTAAAGTATTCCCGATACAAGGACAAATTGTGAAGATGAAGCCAAACTCTACTATAAATGGAGTCTTGTGCGAATTTCCAATTGACGAATTTAAAGATGAAACAACCTATATCATTCCTCGTGAAGACTGTATTGTACTTGGAGGAACTGTTCGAAAAGATCAATTTGATTTAACCCCAGATACAAGTACAACTCAAAGGATACTACAACGCTCTGCTTCATTCAACTCAAAAATTAAAACTGAGGATATAATAGATGTGGTCGTTGGATTAAGACCAGGAAGAGACTCCATCAGAGTAGAAAAAGAAGATGGTACTTCAATAATACACAACTATGGGCACGGAGGCTCTGGTTTTACAGTATCTTGGGGTTGTGCTGCCCATGTTGCAGATCTCATTTCTTATTGGTCGGAACACTCAGATCAAAAACTAGTACAAAGGAAAACTTTAGACATCTAAAAAATTCAATCTATAAGTAAACCTAGTTATTGTTCACCATAATCTTGATAGATGGTCTTTTTCCCGTTTTTCTTATACTTATACCAAATGCCTATTGGTTTATCGGCATAATAACTGCCCTCAAACTCTTGAATTCCTTTCTCTGAGTATGTTTTCCATTCCCCATGCCTTAAACCTTCTTTAAACTCACCTTTAGACTGAAGCTGACTATTCTCATAATAGAATTGCCAAATACCATTCGGTTCTCCAAGACGATAACTTCCAAGTCTTTCAATAGAGCCATTCTCAAAATAGAAAACCCATTCTCCTTCGTATAAACCGTTTGAGAAATCCCCCTTTTTACGAATTGTACCATTAGGATGGTAAGAGATACTTACACCCTCCTCTACTCCATTTTTCCAATTTTCTTCCGAGATCTTATTCCCCTCAAAGTCAAAAAAGACACATAAGCCATGAAATTCTCCTTCTTTATAATGTAGTATAGCATTCGTTCCTCCAGAAGGATAATATAGTTTCCACGCACCGACTCGTTGTCCATTTTCCAAAGCCCCTTCTGCTTTTAATGTAGAATCACCGTAATACTCCTTAGTTACTTGCCCAAAAGAAAGTAAAGGCATAAATAAAAGTAGGCTACAAATAATCCCTCTCATGGTCATTTTCTAGATTCTGGTTTAGATTGTCAGATCAAAATAAAAGCATCTCTATTCAATTGACTACTTTTATTCTCATAAAATACTTTTAGAGTTTTCTAAAAAGTAGAAATCTAGGAACAAGTAAGACCAATATTTTTCGTTAAAACTATACTTAAGCTAGAAATTTTGGTAATTTCAAATGTTAGTTTCAACTAAAAACGGCTTTGTATGACATCGAGTACAGGGAAGGATCCTTTGAATCAAGCGCAGAAGAATAGTTTAAATACTTTTACAGAGACCATAGTGAAGATGCTTGAAGCATACTTCAAACTCTTCAAATTGGAAGCTAAAGCTTCTTTGACAAACATTTTTTCGATCGTAATCATCTGCTCAGTAGCTTTAATTCTTTTAAGCCTACTGCTCTTGTTTGCAAGTATCGGAACAGCGCATCTCATTTCCTATTCGTTGGGATGGCCTGAATTTGCGGGTTTCTTTCTCATTTCTCTATTCTATCTGCTGATTATCCTTCTGATCTATTGGAAACGAAGATGGATATGGACTCAACTGTATGTCTTCTTAGACAAGTTTGATTCTGAGTTATAAGGCTCAGTATTTAATAAGTTTAAACAAATACGAATATGGAAAACACTAAGAAAGACGGGGTCGTTAGGATCAAAAATGATATAGAGTTACAAAGACAAGCACTGAAAACCGAGGCAAACGAACTTCGTGAATCTATTCAGTCTCAGTTTAATGATGCTTATGTAGAGGTTGAAAAAAAAGGTAAACGTTACTTTTTTATAGGCTCTGCATTTTTTGGTGCTTATTTACTCGTAAAATGGCTTCTAGATGGCAGAAAACAACAGCCAGAACTCACTGAAAATGTTGTCAGCAAAGCAGTAGAAACCAATACAGGAGAAGAATTACTCGTTTCTGAGGTAAAACAAAATCAAGGCTCTAAATGGTACAGAATGGTCATGGATCGTATTGCACTTTTCATCCTTGAGCTTGCTAAACAGCAGTTAGCCAGATTCTTAGCCGATATGGGTAAACAAGTCTCTTTAGGAATAGAAAAAAAGTTAAATAAATCAGAATAAGTGCATTTAAGCTTTTGTGTATCAAATTTCTAATATTAATTTTGATATTAAGAATGTAAATGTATTTATTTGCAAGTCGATCATCAAAACTAAACTTGTTGAAAAAATGTCTGAAATCGCAGAAAAAGTACAAAAGATAGTAGTAGAGAAATTAGGAGTTGAAGAATCAGAAGTAACTCCTGAGGCTAGTTTCACTAACGACCTTGGTGCAGATTCTCTTGACACTGTAGAATTGATCATGGAATTCGAAAAAGAATTCAACGTATCTATTCCAGACGATCAAGCTGAGTCTATCGCGACTGTAGGTCAAGCGATATCTTACTTGGAAGAGAACGTAGCTTAATCATTAGGCCTTATAGCTTAGTGAATATACACACTCCCAGGGAGGATAACCTGAAAAAAGACCTGACCGTGTTGTTTTCTTAAACAAGAACTGTCAGGTCTGTTTTTTAGCTACAGTGTAAACGATTTTTATCTCTAACCAACCCACTTCTGTTATGAAGTTAAGAAGAGTTGTAGTAACAGGCCTTGGTGCTGTTACACCTATCGGGAATACCGTGGAAGAATATTGGGATTCTTTAGAGAAAGGTGTAAGTGGAGCCCAGCCTATCACAAAATTTGATGCTTCAAAATTCAAAACTCAATTTGCTTGTGAAGTTAAAGGCTTCAATGTAAATGAGTATCTTGACCGTAAAGAAGCTCGTAAAATGGACTTGTTCTGCCAATATGCTATGGCTGTTGGTGATCAAGCAATTAAAGATTCTAAACTAGACCTTGACGCTATCGATAAAAGTAGAGTTGGGGTAATTTGGGGCGCTGGTATCGGTGGATTAACGAGTTTGCAAAAAGAAGTGATCGATTTCGCCAATGGCGATGGAACACCTCGTTTCAACCCGTTCTTTATCCCTAAGATGCTAGTTGACCTTGCTCCCGGACACCTTGCTATTAAGTACGGTTTCAGTGGACCAAACTTCTCAACTGTTTCTGCTTGTGCATCCGCGACCAATGCATTTGTAGACGCATTCAACTACATCCGTTTGGGTAAAGCAGATATGTTCTTGGCTGGTGGTACTGAAGCTTGTGTAAACGAGTCTGGTATCGGAGGTTTCAATGCATTGAAAGCATTGTCTACTCGTAACGACAGCCCTGAATCAGCTTCTCGTCCATTCGATCAAAACCGTGATGGTTTTGTATTGGGTGAAGGAGGAGGTGCTCTAATCCTAGAAGAACTCGATCACGCTCTGGCAAGAGGTGCAAAAATATACGCCGAAGTAATGGGTGGCGGTATGTCTTGCGATGCTCACCACATGACTGCTCCTCATCCTGAAGGAGAAGGTGTCGTGAAAGTAATGCAAGAAGCCCTAAAAGATGCAAATATGTCTCCTGATGAGATTGACTATATCAACGTTCATGGTACGTCAACTCCTCTTGGTGATGTGGCAGAATTGAAAGGTATTCAGAAAGTATTTGGAGATCACGCATACGAGATGAATATTTCTTCAACGAAATCAATGACTGGTCACCTTCTTGGTGCTGCTGGTGCAATTGAAGCCCTTGCATCTATCTTCGCTTTGGAGAGACAAACTGTTCCTCCTACAATCAACAATGAAACTCGTGACGAAAACATCGACCCGAGATTCAAATTGACATTGAACAAAGCGGAAAAGAGAGAAGTAAACGCTGTATTGAGCAACACGTTCGGTTTCGGTGGACACAATTTCTCAATCATCTTGAAAAAATTTGCTGAATAGTCATTATTCAGTTTAAAATATTAAAGGTCAACTCAGCAATGGGTTGACCTTATTTTTTTTATCTTATCATTACATTCCACTAGAATTCTATGTAAGATGGAAGTATTAAAGCAAGAGATTGAGAAGTATACACAGTTTAACTCTGTTGAAGAATGGAATAAATTTTCTTCAAAGCTGACAATAAAAGAAGCCAAAAAACGAGAGGTAATATTTAGAGAAACAGATATCTGTGATAAAGTGATCTACATTTTAGATGGCATTGTTTCATCTGAATACAATAGAGATGATAAACAGGTTATTTCCAGATTTTTTCAGAAAGGAAATCTCTGTTCAAACATGATTAGTGCCTTTTCCAAAACCATTCAATCCGATAATGTGATTGCTATCACCTCAGTCAAATACATCACAATACCGTATGAGTATTTTATGGAGCTATACCTGTATTCAGACTCAATAGGAGTATTTCTGAGAAAAAAGATACTGGAACACCTCGTGGAAGCAAAAAACTTTATCAGTATAAAAACCACAGCAAACACAGAAACCGAGTATGCTTTTCTTGAGGAGTATTATCCTGAGATCATTAGAAAAACACCTTCAAAATATATTGCTGCTTTTATCGGGATCACACCAGAAGCTTTAAGCCGATTTTTAAAACAGCGACACAGTTCTTAACCCACATCAATATTTTTGACCTCTTCTGACAATACTTTTGTATAGAACATTAAAGCACAAAAGATTATGGGAAAGTTAGTGATGCCAAAAGAACGTAAATACGGATGGGAGTTAAAGCCAACTTCATCCGTACATTGGGGACAGGTGAAAAATAAATCGGGGCAATTATGTGTCGTACTGGAGCATTCTTTATTAAGAGGTGTAACTTCAGAAATGATTGTATGGTGGTTCAAAAACTTCGCAAACCTTCGTGTTACCCTAGACGATATTGAAGGTTATGAAAACATCAAAGTTCCTGCCTATCTGTTGTGGCATCCATCAGATCATATTAATGCGAGCTTTAAAGGAAAGTTGGGAGAAAACAATACGGCAAGAGCTGGAGGGAAAATCCAGATTAAAGAAGCGATGCAATTCAATAAATACGGTCTGAAATATCCTGTAGAAAACGAACTGAACATTTTTTATTGTGAAAAAGATGGTTGGGGAATGGGAAAACAAATCCCATTTCTAGGTACAATGATATTTCTCCGCATCTCATTTAAAGATGTATATGAAAATGGAGAAATTATAGGCGTCCACTATCATTATGAGGTTGTAGCTGGCACACACAAGCAAAATTTTATAGCTAAGGCAATCACTAAAAAGATTGTAGGACAATATACTTCCGAATTTTGGGAGGCATGGATTACACACAATACAATAGAAGTAGGTGTTTTTGAAAACTTTCTTCCTGCACTTTATAGTCAGCGTCATGATCTTTCCAATTTACATTATGCCAAGAGCATGAACCCAATCACAAAAGAAATGTCTGCTGAAATCCAAACGGGTTTTGATTTCAAGTTATTGGAAGATCGATTAAAAGGTTATGAAGAAAGTGAAAATGCATTTAGCTATCAGAAAGGTTTAGAAAAAAGCTTTTTATAATATGTTTAGGTCAATTCAGTAATGAGTTGACCTTATTTTTTGACTATTGTATATTGCTTTTTCTATACCAACCAATTCACATAAAACGATCATTGTTTTGATCTCTACACAATCATTTATACACGAAGAAGTACAAGGGTTCAAATTTGGATATGCCCCGTTTGGGAAACCCAGTTTATTTGTACATACCTATTTCATAGACGGACTTCTGATTGACACAGGACAGCGCAAACTACACAAGCAAATCATAGCTTCCACTAAAGATTTACCAGTTGAAAAAATATTTATTACACATCATCACGAAGATCATACAGGAAATATTCCTTCACTTCAAAAATTACATCAGTGCCCTGTCTACTCCTCAGAGAAAACTTCTGAGCTAATGAAAAACCCTCCAAGACTGAGCTTCATTCAAAAAGTGATGTATAGTCAAAGAGAAGCTTATCACGACTTAATTCCTATAAAAGATAAAGTCAGTACCAATAATTTTGAATTCGAGATTATTCCAATCCCTGGTCATGCTTCTGATATGGTAGCACTTTATGAGCCAAACAGGAAGTGGCTTTTTTCAGCCGACTTGTACATCAATTCATACATTGGATATTTCCTTTCTAATGAAAGCATCTCTGATCAGATTGAATCTACCCAAAGGATTTTAAAACTAGATTTTGATACTCTATTCTGTGCCCACAATCCACAACTTCAGAACGGAAAAATTCAGCTCGAGAAAAAACTCCGATTCATGGAAAATTTCTTTGATGATGTAGCAAAACTTCACACGAAAGGATTCTCAGAAAATGAAATTTTTAAAACACTCAACTTGAAAGAGAATCATCTTGTAAAAATACTCTCTAATGAAAATCTGTCTAAAATGAATATGGTTAGGTCTGTTATTCGTGACATTAAACGGAAAAATAAGCACGCCATAAATTCTTAGAAAAAGACTATTTATCTTTAGCTTTTTAAACTCAAAACTTAATTTTAGCTAATTCAAATAATGCCATTACCAATGGCTAAAACTTTCTACAACTTTAGAACACCACCCTCTATTTAATTGAAGTTCAGATGCTTTTAATTTTTCAGACTTACTTCGGATAAAACTCCTTTCACTTTAAAAAGAATAAGTGATTCATTAGATTAGATTTAATTTTTTCCTATGTGGAAATTCAATACCTCATATACTTTTACCTAACTCAAAACTAAAAATGATGAGAAAATTTCATCTACTCCTCTTACTACTTTTGCAAAATTATTGTTGGGCTCAAGATTCTATTGAAACAAAAGAAGATTTCTCTAAACGAATATTTGAAGCTATTGTAGCTCAAAACGAAGAAGTACTAAAAAGCTGCTACATTATTGAGACTGAAATTGTACAAATATTTGAGCTACATCTGCCCGAAGAATTAAAAGAAAGCGCCAAGCAACGAGGAGCTGCTCAAGCTCAAAAGCTAGAGCGATGGATTCCTATGGATTTTCAGGAGCTTAAAAAAGAAACTGAAGCTGAAAAGATCAATTGGAAAAAGGCTAAATTCATCTCATTTGATGCTCAAAATGTAGAAGGAGCGCCTTTTGAAGCGTATAACATCCATATCTTAATGAATCATGAAGGTACTGATTACCAAATCAATTTATCCGATTGTTGGCTAGTTGGCAATAAATGGAAAATCACCAAGAGTATATGGATGCAGAAGGTTTAGATTTTATTTACCCTATTTAAAAAAAGCTATACGAACTCTCCCGAAGATCGTATAGCTTTTTTTATTACAACTACCTTCTTCTTTCCCCTAAAACATTCATACAGAAACGACATATTCACAAGCCCTGTTTACTTCAATAAAAAAATATGAGCAAACAAATTTTCACCGTAGTCGCACTGACTGCAAAAGAAGGCAAACTAGAAGAACTAAAGGAAGTGGTTTCTAAATTGGCTGAAGAAACACGTAAGGAAGCAGGAGTCATAGAATATCTGGTCATAGAAAACGCCCTAAAACCCAATACCGTATTTTCGATTGAAAAATGGGAAAATGAAAAAGAAGAAGAAAAGCATTGGGAAACGCCTCATCTCAAAAGTGCACTAGAGAAACTTGATGATATTTTAGCTTCGGAAGCTGTCATTCACAAAGGATTTTCATTCTAACTAAAAAACTAAACTATGAGTAAGACGATATTAATTACTGGTGCTGGTTCTGGACTAGGAAAGGGTACAGCTATCGGACTTGCCCAAAAGGGACATAAAGTAATTGCTACAGTAGAAAATTGGCCTCAAGTATCATTATTAAAAAATGCTGCAAAAGAGGCCGGTGTCGATTTGATTATTGAAAAATTGGAATATACCAACGAAAGTGATCACGAAACCATCTTACGAAAATATGGTATCGATATTGATATTTTTGTAGCTAATGCTGCCACTGGAGAAACAGGCCCTGCCGCTGAAATTCCTTTAGAAAGATTTCGTCATGTTTTTGAGATCAACGTGTTTAGGACTTTAGAATTATCTCAGAAGTTTGCAGCCATTTTTGCAAAAAGAAGAAATGGAAAAATCATTGTAGTTTCATCTACAGCTGGACTCCGAACTTACCCTTTCCTAGCTCCTTATGTGGCTTCAAAACATGCTGTAGAAGCTATTTTCCAATTAATGCAACTAGAACTTGAGCCACTAGGTGTACAAGTTGCGACAATCAACCCTGGACCATTCAACACAGGTTTTAATGATCGCATGTATGACACTGTTGACCAATGGTTCCAAGCGGGGAAGAATTTCACACCTGAACAGCCTCTAAGAGAAATGCAAGCCATGTTTGCCAAAGAAGGATTTCAGTACGATCCACAAGGCATGGTAGACGTAATGGTTGATGTAATTTTAAAAGATACCCACAAATTTCGTAATGTATTCCCCGAAGAGTTTGGTGATGATGTGAAAAAGTATCAAGAAGATCTTTGGAACTTAGAAGTATCACCGAAAAAGAAAAAGTAATAAAGAATCAGAACTCACCAAGAGAGGAGCTTATGTTTCTCTCTTTTTTATTTCATTAACCCCAAAACAAAAGTTAAAAGACAAAGCTATAAGCGTGAAAGAAGAATAAGCTCCTTATTTTACCTACTTAAATAAATAACTTTTAAAGTTTTACGATCTGTAAACCCCTTTAAAAGATTCTTTTAAACTATAAACTACAAACAAAATGAAACCATTTTTTTTAATTCTTTGCTCTCTTTGCTTTGTTCAGTTAGCTTATGCTCAAGACTCACAAGCCTATTCTGACCTTCGATCCAAAGTAGACTCTATCATCCAATTTGAAATAGAATATAAAGTAGATTCCACAACGAATAAAATGGCTGATATGAGTAAAGCCTCTCGTTCAACTAATGGAATCACATGCTTTTCTACTACACCTCAAAATCCGATGACCTTATTAGTATTAGATGGTGAAATCATCGCACCAGAGCAATTAAGTACTCTAACGTTGAATGAGGTTGAAGTAACTAAAGTATTTAAAAAAGACGATTCGACAGCTATGGCTCTTTATGGCACAAGGGCTAAAAATGGTATTATATTACTAAAATCAAAAGGCTAAACTCGGACATAAAATAAAAGGTCAACTCAAGTGAAATGAGTTGACCTTTCTATTTACAAAACCTAGAAGGTTATATCTAGATACTATAAAGTTGCATTACTCCAATTGGCTTTTGCTCTTCAACTACAATCAATGAAGTAATTTTATATTTCATCATCAGTTCTTCTGCATCTACAAGCATTGCATCTGAAACAATAGTTTTAGGTGAAGCAGTCATAATTTCATTCACAGAAGTGTTCGACAAGGCACTGTGTTTTTGCCATGCTCTTCGAAGGTCTCCATCGGTTACAATTCCACTTATTTTACCTTCATCATCTATCACTATTGCCATCCCTAGTTTCCCTTCAGTCATCGTTAGGATTAGGTCTTCCATTAAGGTTTCAGCCGTAACAATAGGCAACTTCTCTGAACGCATAACATCTTTCACTTTCGTCAAAAGTTTACGTCCGAGACTTCCACCAGGATGGAACATTGCAAAGTTTTCTGGTTTGAAATCTCTCGCTTCCATCAATGCTACTGCTAGAGCATCTCCCATTGCAAGTGTTGCTGTTGTTGAAGAAGTTGGAGCTAACTCCAAAGGACAAGCTTCTTTATCTACACTAATATTTAAGAAAAAGTCAGAGTTCTTCACTAATGTAGAATCTGCTTTTCCACAAATAGAAATAAACTTGTTTCCATTTCTCTTCACAGCAGGAATCAATTGTATCAATTCCTCCGTTTCTCCCGAATTAGAAATACCGATAAAAATATCTTCCGAAGTGATCATTCCAAGGTCTCCATGAAAAGCTTCAGCAGGGTGCAAGAAGAAACTTGGCGTTCCTGTACTTGCTAGCGTGGCTGCGATTTTCTTTCCGATATGTCCAGATTTCCCCATTCCACAAACAATCACTTTTCCTTTACAAGCTAATATACTCTCTGTTGCATTGGCAAAATCATCTGTTAGTTTATCAGCCAGTTTCAATACTTCGTCTGCTTCTATTTTAAATACCCTTTTTGCAGCTTCTAGGGCGTTAGTTTTATTGTTTGTGTTCATGTCTTCAAATGTTATACACAGCGTATAAAGTAATCATATACAAAAGCGAATACGATTTCTCAAAAATCATATTCGCCATGGTGTCATTTCTAGATATTTGCTTTAAAAAGTTTGATGGCAATTGCCAAAAGGATAATCCCGAATACTTTTCTTAAAATGTTTGCTCCTCCCGTTCCTAATTTTCTAGCTATCCAATCAGAGGATTTAAGAACTAGGTAAACAAACAATAAATTAAGAATGATACCGACTAATATATTTGCTTGATCATATTCTGCTTTTAACGAAATAATAGTAGTCATTGTACCAGCTCCTGCTATCAGCGGAAATGCCAAAGGTACAATCGAACCACTTGAATTACTTGGATCGTCTTTGAAAAGCGTAATTCCCAAAATCATTTCAATTCCTAAAAAGAATAAGATCAATGAACCTGCAATTGCAAAGGATTCTACATCAAGACCAAAAAGTTTCAAGATATACGTTCCTAAAAATAAGAACGCAATCATAATGATCCCTGCGATAAAAGTCGCTTTCATAGATTCAATCTTCCCTTCTTTCTTTTTCAAGTCGATAATAATCGGAATAGAACCGACAATATCAATAACAGAAAAAAGGATAATTGTTACAGAAAAGATTTCTTTAAATGCTAATCCGAACATTTCAAAATTTGAGGTTTAAGGTGTAAAAATATTGTTAGAAAGTTTATTAGAAAAAGAAGTCCATGACTCAACTTAACTACTTAAAATTGAGTTGCTTTTTTAGTATATGATACCTTTTGACTTCCGATTGCTGCAAAAGAAAGAAAGTACTTTATAAAATACAATTAATTTACAAATGACTTGAGCCTAATCGGTAAGTGATCCTTTCATTTACTAGCTGACAGAGTCTGAGAGGAGGCATAGTTCTCCAGTTTTCAATGTTTAGAGAGCCTCCAAAATTTATATAATTATCAATATTGAAGTGTTCCATTTCTTCTATTACAAAATCCCTAAAATTGAGCGCAGCTATCCAACCATCTTCAACATCATCAAACCACTCTTCGTAGTAGCAGTCATCTGAACCATGAAAATTGAATATATTTTCACCAATAAGTATGAATTTTGTGATTTCGTACGGAAGTAATCTATCAACAATTTCCCTTTTGAGGTACATGATGTCATTGTGGAGTGTATCATTCCATTCTCCAAAAAGTTCAATAACAACCACACCTTGCTGATAGTTAGTATACAGGATTTTGATATAGAGCGTTTCAGAACCTATAAAATCCCAAAGAGGATGTATGTAATAACCGTATATGGTATTTGTATAGTAATCTGTTTCGTATTCTTTGAGATAAAATGGTGAATGAGGGTCTGAGTTAGAATTGTAATGTTTCATCCACCCATAAAACGGTTCTAATTCCTGCATAGTAGTGAAATGGAAAAGATGCCGCAACATTTCTGCTGCGGCTATATTTCTTTACTTAATTTCGAAACCTACTTGTTTCAAATGATCCCAGAAGATTGGATAAGACTTTTGAACAACATCAGGCTCTTCAATCTCAACAGAATGAAGTAATGCCAAAGGTGCAAAAGCCATAGCCATACGGTGATCTTCGTAGGTATCAACACGAGCACCATCCAGTTGGATAGTACCAGATTTTACGACAATTTCATCGTCCCCGAATACCTCTACTGCAATGCCCATTTTCTGAAGTTCTGTCTCAATTGCAGCAATTCTATCCGTCTCTTTAATACGGAGTGATTTTAGCCCTCGAAGACGACCTTCAATACCTAATGCAGCACATACCACAGCAATTGTTTGTGCCAAATCTGGACAATGTGTAAAGTCATAATCAAAGCTTTCTTTCGCCTCAATTTTCTGAAGAACAACCCCTTCATTATCGAAAGTCGAAGAAACCCCTAATTGTTCCATAATTTCCACAATTGCTCGATCTCCTTGCAGAGAATTGTCTCTTAGATTTAGCAACTTAATCTTAGCTTCTTTCGCCAAAGCTACAATGCTATACCAATAACTCGCTCCAGACCAATCTGATTCGATTGTATAAGCATTTTCTTGATATTCCTGTGGAGCAATGCTAATACAATTAGAGTCACTCCAATTGTAGCTGATCCCAAACATATCCATCAGTTGAAGCGTCATCTCGATATATGGTCTTGATGCGACTTCTCCTGTAAGCTGAATTTTCAAGCCTTTTGGAAGTGTTGGCGCAATCATGAGCAAAGCTGAAATATATTGGCTACTGATATCACCTTGTACACTTACTTCTTCTGATGATTGCTCAAAAGATTTAATGTGAAAAGGAGGATAGCCATCATTTTTCAGATACTCGATTTCAGCTCCAATACTACGTAAAGCATCAACTAATATCTTGATTGGACGTTCTTGCATACGTTCTGTTCCAGTCATGATTGTATCGCGATTTTTGGAAGTAGAGAATGCCGTCAAGAAACGCATAGTGGTTCCAGCATCCAACACATCCAAAGTCTGATCATCTGACTTTAGCAAACGCATCATTGTTTGAGTATCTCTAGCTGCAGAGATATTGTCTAGTGTAATTTGTTGTTGTGAAAGTGCTTGAATAATCAAAGCTCTATTACTTTCACTTTTGGAAGACGTAAGTGCAATGTTTCCCTCAACCGCTTGACTTGGGTGAGAGACTGAATAAATTTCCATAAATGTAAAGAAGTTAGGTTAAACCTTATTCTTTGATAATTTCCATTTCAAAAAGTGAAGTGATATGCCCTAAAAGCTTTTCCTCAACTTCAGGAAGAGGTATTTCTCGACCTAATTCTTCCTTCATTGAAGTCACTGCTTTATCAGAAATACCACAAGGTACTATATGACCAAAGTAAGATAAATCTGCATTTATATTGAAAGCAAAACCATGCATTGTAACCCAACGACTAGCTTTTACGCCCATCGCACAGATTTTACGAGGTCTTTTTTGTTCAATATGATCAATCCAAACTCCAGTTAATCCATCAATTCGACCAGCTTCAATTCCATAGTCTGCTAATGTCATAATGATAGCTTCCTCTAGAAGTCTGAGATATTTATGTATATCAGTAAAAAAATTATCAAGATCTAATATTGGATAGCCTACAATTTGTCCAGGACCATGATATGTAATATCTCCTCCTCTATTAATTTTAAAGAACTCCACTTCATTTGCTTCAAGCCCTGTTTGGTTAAGCAAAAGGTGGCTTTCTTTTCCACTCTTCCCTAAAGTATAGACATGTGGATGCTCACAGAAAAGGATATAATTCTTTGTTGGAGTAGGCTCTCCTCCTTCTTTTTCTGCTTTTCTATTATTGAGTTTTTGTTGAACCGTTGCGTCAAAGAGTTCTGTTTGGTAGTCCCAAGCCTCTTGATAACGCATTTTCCCTAAGTGTCTAAAGATTGTTTGCTTGTTCATCATGCTGTCTTCTGCGGTTCTTAAATCTATAATTTGACAATCAATATAAAACGAGTAATAATACCGATTGTTCATGTTGAAAAAAACCTCTACTTGTGTGGTAGAGGTTTTTCATATAAATAGATTATTTATTCTTTATCAAAGGTACAAATTGCATGATGATTTGCCAATCTCTAGCCATATTAAGCATAGCATTAGCAACCATTTCACTTACATAACTCTGTTTTTCTTGTGCTAGCCAAACTTTATAGAGATAATCAACCCGTTTCTCTGGAGAAATAGAAGGCATAAAATCATTTAGGTAATCTGTAGCTCTTTCAAAGCAAGTGAGATAATCATCGGATATAAACGTCTCAACCCATTCCAATTCAGATTGAGCATCTAGTTGAGATGCAGTTTCCAATAATACTTTATTATCATCATTATCTGCACCATGAAAATGTAAAATAACAGCCTTGAGTAAAAGGAATGCTTTTTTTTCCGAGTTATCCATTTGTGATTGTTTGTACTCTAATGTAAAGATAACAAATCACTTTACAAAAGTTCAATACAATCCTTATCTAATTGTTTTCTAATATTAGTCTAAATAACTAGATATGTATAACATAAGTATATAAAAAAAGGCTACCAAAACGAGGTAGCCTAATATGTGGATTAATAAACAAGTTTTCCTTTAAAATATTCTAAGGTGATTTTGAGACCTTCTTTTCTATCAACTTTAGGTTCCCAATCTAAAATTGCCTTTGCTTTTGAGATATCAGGTCGCCTTTGTTTAGGATCATCTTTTGGCAGAGGATTATACGTAATTTCACTTCCCGAACCAGTCAATTCAACTACTTCTTCAGCAAATTCTCTGATCGTTATCTCAGATGGATTCCCAATATTTACTGGCAAATGATAATCACTAAACAGTAATCGATAAATACCATCTACTAAATCATCTACATAACAGAATGATCTTGTCTGACTTCCATCGCCAAAGACAGTAATATTATCTCCTTTCAGTGCTTGACTCATGAAAGCTGGTAACGCTCGACCATCATCTAGTCGCATTCTTGGTCCATAGGTATTAAAAATTCTTACAATACGAGTTTCTACGCCATGAAATTCATGATATGCCATAGTCATCGCCTCTTGGAAACGTTTTGCCTCATCATATACACCTCTCGGACCAATAGGATTTACATGCCCCCAATAGTCTTCTTTCTGAGGATGTACTTCAGGGTCTCCATATACTTCAGAGGTAGATGCTATTAAGAACCTTGCTCCTTTATCCTTTGCTAAGCCTAATAAATTATGACAACCTAAAGAACCTACCTTAAGGGTTTGAATAGGCATTTTCAAGTAATCAATTGGACTCGCAGGAGAAGCAAAATGTAATATATAATCCAACTCTCCTGGTACGTGAACAAACTTGGTTACATCATGATAATAGAATTCAAAATTCTCAAGAGGAAAAAGATGCTCTATATTATCTTTTGAACCAGTCAGAAGGTTATCCATTCCAATAACATGATATCCTTCTTTTATAAACCTATCGCATAGGTGCGAACCGAGAAAACCAGCTGCTCCTGTTATTAATACTCTTTTCATCTAGACTCTAATTAACATGGTTTTTTCTAAGCTCAACAGTATTTCTTCCTATACTATTATAATAGAAGCCTTTATCAATCATCAACTCAGTATCATAAAGATTTCTACCATCAAAGATCACTTTCTCTTTCATCAATTCTCCCATAAATGAGAAATCTGGAGTTCTGAAAATGCTCCATTCTGTAACTATAGCTAGTGCATCAGCTTCTTTAAGCGCATCATATCGATGCTCTACAAAATTCACTCGATCTTCGAATATCTTTTTCATATTCTCAGATGCCTCGGGGTCATAAGCAGTCACTTTTGCACCAGCTCTCAAAAGATTTTCGATTGTATAAATAGCAGGGGCTTCCCTGATATCATCTGTGTTTGGTTTGAAAGCTAACCCCCAAACAGCAATATGCTTACCATTTAAATCATTATTGAAATACTTCAATATCTTCTCTGATAGTACATGCTTTTGTTTGTTATTCACTTCCATAACAGACTTCAATACCTTAAAGTCGTACTTATTATCAACAGAAGTTTTATGAAGTGCTTGAACATCTTTCGGGAAACAGCTCCCTCCATAACCAACACCTGGGAATAAGAATCTTCTTCCGATTCTATTATCACTCCCCATACCTTTTCTTACTTCATCAACATTTGCACCTACTGTCTCGCAAAGGTTTGCGATCTCATTCATAAATGTAATACGAGTTGCTAGGTATGAATTCGCTGCATACTTGGTCATTTCAGCTGATCTTTCATCCATAAAGTAGATTGGATTCCCCTGTCTCACAAATGGTTCATACAATCTGTGCATTACATCTTGTGCTCTTGCAGATGAAGTTCCAACTACAACACGGTCTGGCTTCAAAAAGTCATCAACAGCTACTCCTTCTCTTAGGAACTCAGGGTTAGAGACAACATCGAAATCTACTTTAGCATTCTTTTTGATTGCTGCTGCTACTTTTTCAGCAGTTCCTACAGGTACTGTACTTTTGTCCACAATTACTTTATAGGAAGTAATCATTTGTCCCAATTGTTCTGCCACACCTAAAACATAGGACAAGTCTGCAGATCCATCTTCACCAGGAGGTGTTGGTAAAGCCAAAAAGATGATCTCAACATCTTTTACAGCTTCCTCTAAATCTGTTGTGAAGAAAAGTCTTTGTTCTTTAGTATTTCTTTGAAATAGGTTTTCTAAACCAGGCTCATAGATCGTTAATTCTCCAGCATTTAGTTTTGCTACTTTCTGGGCATCATTGTCTACACAAATTACGTGATTACCTGTTTCAGCAAAACAAGTACCTGAAACAAGTCCAACATAACCAGTACCAATAACTGCAATCTTCATGACGGTGATTTTTTTGATTAGGGAAATAACAGGTCATGAATGTAGTAGTTTCTTAGATAAGAAAAACGCTGACATCACTGATTTACAAGTATCTGAAAATAGAATCTTCTGATATTTATAAAGTATTTTTAGAGATCTCTATTCTTAGCCAATTATCAAAACTCTACAGAATTAGATCTACTTCTCCTAAACCCTCTCTGATTATTTCTGGAGATTCACCTAAACAGTCTACGACTGTTGTACCTTGGTTTTGACCATATCCGCCATCGATAATTAAATCTACTCTCTTTCCAAATTCTTCATATATCAACTCTGGGTCAGTAGGATACTCAAGAATACTATCATTGCTCTTTAGTGAAGATGAAATGATAGGATTACCTAAAACTCTTACAATCTCTCTAGGAATATTATTATCTGGCACACGAATACCTACTTGCTTTTTCTTACCATCTACAATTTTAGGAACTCGATTACTAGCTTCAAAAATAAAAGTATAAGGACCTGGCAATGCCTTTTTCATACTTTTAAAAATTGGGTTAGGTACTCGCTTCACATAAGTTGTGATATCTGATAAGTCATAACAGATAAAAGATAAGTTTAATTTATTAGGTTTAATTCCTTTAAATTGACATAGCCTTTTTATTGCGGATTGATTATAAAGATCACAGCCAATTCCATATACTGAATCGGTTGGATAAATAATTAAACCACCTTTTTGTAATATTCTACACGCTTCTTCAATTAATCTCTCTTGTGGATTATCTGGATTGATACTTAAAAACTCGGCACTCATCTTTACTTGATTATCTGTTTACATTCAAATATAATAATGTCTGTATTTAAGATTAGGAATAAAAAGAAAAGGTTTCCCAATTTGATGGGAAACCTTTTTCGTTCTATATCTTAATTGGATAGTTTACTTTAGGATTGCTTCTCCCTCGTAAATCTCACCAAGCTTCTCTATTGTATAGTCAATTTCTTCTTTTGTTGTGTGCTTACAAAAAGAGAATCTAACGTTACCTCTTTCCGGATCTGATCTTAGAGCCGATAGCACATGAGATCCAATTTGTGCTCCACTCGAGCAAGCACTACCTCCAGATGCTGCTATTCCATTTAAGTCTAGCATAAAAAGTAGCATTCCATTATTTGTAGATGGAGGAAAACTTACGCTAAGCACTGTGTACAGACTATTATCTACATCTTCAGACATTCCATTAAATTGAACCCCTTCAAATGTTTCTCTAAGTCTTTGAATAAAGTAGCTTTTTACATCTTTGATATACTCCATATCATTCTCAATACCATCAGTCGCTATTTGAAGCGCTTTTGCCATTGCTGAAATACTATGAAGGTTTTCTGTTCCACTTCTTAATTCTTTTTCTTGTCCCCCTCCTGTTATTTCAGGTGACAATTCTGTTCCCTTTTTAAGGTAAAGAAAACCAATTCCTTTTGGTCCATGAAATTTATGAGCAGAACCTACTAAAGCATGCATCTTTCCTTTTTTAACATCCAATGGAAGGTGTCCCATTGTCTGTACCGTATCTGTATGGAAAAAAGCGTCGTATTCTTCACATAGACTTCCTACACGTTCTAAGTCTGTTAAGTTGGCTACTTCATTATTTCCATGCATCAAAGAAACTAAAGTATTTTCATGCGTTTTGAGTAGTTCTTCAAGATGCTCATAGTCCACATTTCCTCTTTCATCGGTGTGAACATATAAAGCTTTTACTCTTCCCTCTTTTTCGAGTTCTTCAATCGTATGACCAACAGCGTGATGCTCTAGTCGGCTACTGATTACATACTCTAATTTGTTTGCTTTAATTAATCCTCTAATTGCCAAATTATCAGCCTCTGTACCACTTCCTGTAAAAATAATTTCAGAAGTTGAAGCATTAATCATTTTCGCAATTTGTTGACGTGCTGTTTCTATTAAGCCGCGGGCATCTCTACCAAATGAATGTGTTGCGTTAGGATTACCATTTGTGTTCTCCATCTGGATTACCATTTCCGCTAAAACCTCTTTGTCTAAAAAAGTTGAGGCGGCATTGTCAAGGTAAACTTTTCTCATAATTGTGTAAAATTTGCTAGTTGTAAATGAATCCCCTACAGCTATAACACAAAAGGACAATTTTCTCATATAAATACATGAAAATTGCCCTTTAACATATCATAATAAAAAGGGATTAGTCCTCAGAAGCACGGAAAGTAATGATTTCCTTAATATCAGAGATGATCTTTTGAGCTAAATGATCAGCCACTGAAGGTGTTTCTGCTTCAGAGTAAATACGAATAATTGGTTCTGTATTCGATTTTCTGAGGTGGACCCAAGTATTATCAAATTCGATCTTTACTCCATCAAGAGTATTGATTGGTTGATTGGCATATTTTTTCTGAATTTCCTCTAGAATTTTGTCAACATCAATTTCTGGAGTCAATTCAATTTTATTCTTTGAAATATGGTATTCAGGATAAGACATACGAAGCATTTTCGTAGTACCATTGAAAGATGCTAATTTTGATAAGAACAAAGCAATTCCAACCAACGCATCTCTTCCATAGTGTAATTCAGGTAAAATTACACCGCCATTTCCTTCTCCACCAATAATCGCATTTGTCTCTTTCATCATTGAGACTACGTTTACCTCTCCTACTGCTGATGCCGTATAAGTCTGTCCAGCTTTTTCTGTAACATCCCTCAATGCTCTCGTTGAAGACATGTTAGAAACTGTATTACCAGGAGTCTTACCCAATACATAGTCAGCTACAGCAACTAAGGTATATTCCTCTCCAAATGGAGTACCATCCTCACAAATTAATGCTAGACGATCTACATCAGGGTCTACGACTATACCTAAGTCAAAATTACCTGCCTCTAACTTACCGCAAATTTCAGTAAGATTCTCAGTGAGTGGTTCAGGGTTATGAGGGAATTTTCCATCAGGCACACAGAATAATTCCTCAATTACTTCAACACCAAGTGCTCTCAATAATTTTGGTACAGCTATACCACCAGTTGAATTTACACAATCAATGACTACCTTAAAGTTCTTAGCTCTAATTGCTTCAACATCAACCAAAGGCAGAGCTGTAATCATATCTATATGCTTATCAATATAAGTATCATCTCTTGTGATTAGCCCTATATTTTTTGCCTCTACATAATCAAAATCCTCTTCTTCCGCATATTTAAGGATCTTCAAGCTGTTATCTGCAGAAACAAATTCACCTTTCTCATTAAGTAATTTTAAGGCATTCCAGTTACCTGGATTATGACTAGCGGTGATAATAATACCTCCTGCAGCTTTTTCTTCCGTAACAGCAACTTCAACGGTTGGTGTTGTAGAAAGTCCTAAGTCTAATACATCCAATCCCATCCCGATAAGGGTTGAGTTGACCAAATTAGCTACCATTGAACCTGATACTCGTGCATCACGTCCAACTACAACTTTCTTGTTATCAGAAGACTCTAATACCCATTTAGCATAAGCACTAGCAAATTTAACAACATCAATTGGTGAAAGCGTATCTCCTGCTTTTCCTCCAATAGTTCCTCTGATTCCGGAAATAGATTTTATAAGTGTCAAACTCGAAAAATTTTGATTAGACGACAAAAATATTAAAATATCACTAAAAATTCACCCGACACCTCATGTCAGTATTATTAAAAAAATTGAAAGTGAATATTTATGGGTAAATAACTGTATAGTGAGTAATCAGACCGCAATTTTCGATCATCCTGCAATGTGAATTATTTTAAATCAAAAACCAATTTTGTATACAGACTTTGTTCTATCTAAGAAATTCCAAATTGTACACTAAAAGGAAATCCCTTAAATTGCTGTCTTTGTATTTAAGAAAATCGCATTCTGAGGAATAAAAATCACTGTTAGCATGTTTTTATTTGAGCACAAGATAAGAGTCCGTTATGCGGATACAGATCAGATGGGTGTCGTTTATTATGGAAATTACGCCACCTTTTATGAAACTGGTAGAACGGAATCATTCCGTCATTTAGGGTTAAGCTATAAATCCATGGAAGAAGAAGGTATTATGCTTCCTGTTTTAGAAAATTGGAGTAAGTTCATAAAACCCGCTAAATACGATGATCTTTTAACAGTGAAAACAATGTTGAAAGAAATGCCTAACAGTCGAATTAGATTTGATTACGAAATATTCAATGAAAAAGGAGATCTCCTCAACATTGGCTACACTATCCTTGTGTTTTTAGATAGTAAATCTTTCAGACCAATGCGTATGCCTGAAAGTATAAAATCACTACTTGATCCGTACTTTCAAGAAAAAATAGAAGAATTAACCTGAAAATTTTCTTTCTGAAAATTAAGATCTTACGTATTATTCAACAAAAAATGTTGTAAAAAAGCGTAAACAGGCTTGCTAGATAAGAAAACATCGTGCATATTTGCACCGCGTTAAACGAAAGATCACACACAGAGAGTTGACAGAGTGGTCGAATGTACCGGTCTTGAAAACCGGCGTACCGCAAGGTACCGAGGGTTCGAATCCCTCACTCTCTGCAAATTTCGTTTAACGGAAAGTAGATAATACCTTAGAGAGTTGACAGAGTGGTCGAATGTACCGGTCTTGAAAACCGGCGTACCGCAAGGTACCGAGGGTTCGAATCCCTCACTCTCTGCACCTACTTTAATAATTTAGACCATAATACCTAGAGAGTTGACAGAGTGGTCGAATGTACCGGTCTTGAAAACCGGCGTACCGCAAGGTACCGAGGGTTCGAATCCCTCACTCTCTGCTTCAGAAGCCATTCAAGAAATTGAATGGCTTTTTTTATTTTATAACCTGATTAATGGAATCAAGTATTTTCTCTTCAGATTCAAATTAAAACGCCTTACCAAATTAATTCTAAAATTACCTAGTAAATACAAGGAAGACCCTGCCGTATAAGTCGGGACTGTATTCAGCTGTAAAACAGATGAACCTCCGATATACCACTTATGACTATTATACCCAAGAGCAACTCTCGCTATAGCTTTCATATGTGGAGATACATAATTTTCTTCTGTTTTCTCAGGTAAATCTAAGTATGTTCTACTCACATTCATTCCAAAACCATACACTAAGGAGAAATTTGTAAACCAATGTTCCTTGATCACAAAGGAATGCGCATAACCAAATGAAATTCCTAAATTGATAAAAACACCTTCTTCCACATTTGCCTCATCTGGCAATTCAGGGCGTACAGAAAATGGAATCAATGAAGAATCTGCATCAAAATGTACGCTATTCAGATACCCTCCTAATAAAGGTGTCCCTGTACTATGCAATTGCCATTCATTTTGTGTAAATGCGGCTCTGTAAGAATATTTCTCATGATTAAATATATAGGCCCAATCCACCCCTAATGCAGTTACTCGAAGATCAGGTCTTAAATAAGGCTCATCAGAGTCCCAATCTGGAATTAAATCGTCTGGATTATTTAAATAATACCCTTTAGTAACTTGAAAAAATAAATCTGCTACAAATTTCCTAGAGTATAGATTGAACTGAGCATCGAAAAACTGGGTATCACCAAACCTATCATTATCATTATTGATAAAAGGAAAGTTAAACGCTATGTTGAGTCCTAGCCACCGATAATCTGCCCCAATTCCAATGTTGAAAGGTTTATTGGGAAGGTAAGCGATAATTTCTGAGTCTTTGGGTAAATAGATTAAGGAATTCACTTTATAAACCCCCAGTAAACGAGTTGTGAGAGAATCTATATAACTTATATAGTATACCGAAGTATCTTTCTCTGAAAGGATAGCAGTTGTATCTTGAGCGCAGGACATAGAACACCTCAAGAAAAATAAAGTAGATATACAAAGAAAGTATCGGTACAAAGGGTTAAATGTAAAAACATAAATGTCTTTAAATATCCTAACTAACTTAACAGATATAAAAGAATTGTCTACAGAATCTTTAAATTCCTTCCTCTAATTCAATGATTTCAAAATCTTCTCCCATTCCGTAACGGATCAAGTCATTTAATTCGTAACGTTCTAAAGTATGTAAATCTTTAAGCTGAAAATTATCTTCTTCTAAAGCTTCTAAAACCTCAAAATCGAAAGTCTCACTAAAGTTTGTGAGTCTATATACTAAACCGACCCTAATTGTATTAATCGCTATACCTTTCATAATTGATTGATGATGTTAAGTAGAATTCTAAGTTTCTGTATTTCAAAACGGCACAAAAGTATACATATCATATTTACTATTAAAGTAAAATCATAACTTCGCCCTAGTTAAAACAAGTAACTTAGCTATATGATTAAAGTTTTAATAATTGATAAAATGCATGAATGTATTGTTCCAATGTTGGAAGAAGTCAATATTCATGTAGATTATTTACCTGAATTAACACCTGAGAAGGTTCATGATAAAATAAAAGACTATGAAGGCTTAATCTTACGTTCAAAGATGAAAGTAAATATTGAGTTAATGGATAAAGCTCCTCGTTTACGATTTATAGCAAGAGCAGGTGCAGGTGTTGATCAGATTGATGAAGAATACCTTAAAAGAAGAAATATAAGTCTCATAAATGCGCCAGAAGGCAATAGAGATGCAGTAGGAGAACATGCCCTAGGTATGCTACTTTGCTTGATGAATAAGTTGCATATAGCTGATCGTGAAATTAGGAGTATGCAATGGAACAGAGAAGAAAATAGAGGACGAGAGCTGCACCTTTGTACTGTAGGCATTATTGGCTACGGTAATATGGGACGAGAGTTTGCTAAGAGGTTAAAAGGATTTGGCTGTAGAGTTCTGGCTTTTGATAATGAAAAAACAGGCTATGGTGATGAATATGCTAAAGAAGTCTCTCTTGATCAACTGAGAGAAGAAGCTGATGTACTAAGCTTTCACATCCCCCTTAATCAGTTCAACCGTTACTTAGTTGATGAAGAGTATTTCAAGAAATTCAGAAAGCCTTTCTACCTCATTAACTTGGCCAGAGGTGAAGTGATTCCACTACAAATCATTAAAAAATTCATAGAATCAGGTAAGATACTTGGCGCAGGCTTAGATGTATTGGAAAATGAAAAGCTTAATACATTAACTCCTGAACAAAAAGAAGCCTTTGACTACCTTATAAAATCTGATAACGTGCTATTTTCTCCACATGTTGGAGGGTGGACTGTCGAATCTTACATCAGAATAAGTGAGGTACTAGGAAAAAAGATTAGAAGTCTTTTTATCAATTAAAAAAATTCAACAAAAAAGGTATAAAGAAGAAAGGCAACTAATCAGATTGACTAGTTGCCTTTTATATTTAAGAATCAGAAATAATTATTCTGCTTCTTTTTCAGCTGTTGCTTTTTGGATAGAAACTGTAATTTCTTCTCCTTCGCCTTTATAATCAGCTAAAATGATATCTCCTTCCACTATTTCACCCTTCAACAGTTCTTCTGCTATAGGGTCTTCTAAGTATTTTTGGATAGCTCTATTCAATGGACGAGCACCATACTGAGGATCATATCCTTTTTCTGCTAAGAAGTCTTTTGCTTCAGTAGTTAATTGGATTGTATACCCTAATGTTTGTACTCTTTGGAATAGTTTGCCCAATGAGATATCGATGATCTTATGGATGTGCTCACGCTCAAGTGAATTAAACACAATCACATCATCCAAACGGTTCAAGAATTCCGGCGAGAATGCTTTTTTCAACGCACCTTGAATTGTTGACTTCATGTGACTTCCATCCTGATCTTTTTTGGCTTGAGTACTGAAACCAATACCAGTACCAAATTCTTTAAGATCACGAACTCCAATATTTGAAGTCATAATGATGATTGTATTTCTGAAATCAACTCTTCTACCCAAACCATCGGTTAAGATACCATCATCTAGAACCTGTAGCAATAAGTTGAAAACATCTGGGTGAGCTTTCTCGATTTCATCCAATAGAACTACACTATAAGGTTTTCTACGGATTTTCTCAGTTAGCTGACCACCCTCTTCATATCCAACATAGCCCGGAGGCGCTCCTACAAGTCTCGATACAGAGAACTTCTCCATATACTCACTCATATCAATACGAACCAAAGAATCTTCTTTGTCGAATAGATAATTAGCAAGTACTTTCGCTAATTCTGTTTTACCAACTCCAGTAGGACCTAAGAATACGAACGAACCAATTGGCTTCTTCGGATCTTTCAAACCTACACGAGTTCTTTGAATTGCTTTTGTAAGCTTTTTAATCGCTTCGTCTTGACCGATAACACTTCCATTCAAAGTTTCACCCATATTTAGAAGTTTTTGTCCTTCATTTTGGGCTACACGATTTACAGGAATACCTGTCATCATCGCAATTACTTCAGCTACGTTTGCTTCATCTACAGGATATACTTGCTCATTCGTTTCTTTTTCCCAACGAACTTTAGCCGTATCTAACTGTTCAATCAGCTTTTTCTCTGTATCTCTTAGCTTAGCAGCTTCTTCGTATTTCTGACTCTTAACAACTTTATTTTTCTGTACTTTGATATCCTCGATTTGCTCTTCAAGCTTCACGATGTCATCTGGTACATGAATATTGTTGATATGAACACGAGCTCCTGCCTCATCAAGAACATCAATAGCCTTGTCTGGAAGGAATCGGTCAGAAATATATCGATCAGAAAGTTTCACACAAGCTTCTAATGCTTCTTGTGAGTAACTCACTCTATGGTGATCTTCATATTTGCTTTTGATGTTATCCAATATCTCCATTGTTTCATCTGGAGTGGTAGCATCTACCATTACCATTTGGAAACGACGAGCTAAGGCACCATCTTTCTCAATATATTGTCTATACTCATCTAGAGTAGTTGCACCAATACATTGTATATCACCCCTTGCAAGGGCTGGTTTGAACATATTTGAAGCATCTAATGAACCTGAAGCTCCTCCTGCACCAACGATCGTATGAATCTCGTCAATAAATAAGATAACTTCTGGAGCTTTTTCAAGCTCATTCATTACAGCTTTCATTCTTTCTTCAAACTGTCCTCTATATTTTGTTCCAGCAACTAATGAAGCTAGATCTAGAGTAACAACTCTTTTACCGAATAAGACTCTTGAAACCTTTTTTTGGATAATTCTAAGAGCAAGACCTTCAGCAATTGCGGTCTTACCTACTCCAGGTTCACCTATAAGAATAGGATTATTTTTCTTTCTACGGCTAAGAATTTGAGCAACACGCTCAATTTCGTTTTCACGACCTACAATTGGATCCAGTTTACCATCTTCTGCCATGCGAGTAAGATCACGACCGAAGTTGTCCAATACAGGTGTTTTTGACTTTTCACTACCTTTTGAAGACTCTCGACTTGAAGATGAAGAACCACTACCACCAGAGTAGCCTCTTCCACTTCTCATATCGTCATCATCATCTGTATCAGATGCTGAGACTGGTCCGTCTTGTCTGTATTCAAGTAGCTCTTTGATTACATCATAGGTTACATCAAATTTGTGAAGTATTTGTGTAGCTAAGTTGTCATCATCACGAAGAATAGAAAGGAGTAAGTGTTCTGTTCCTATTAAACTTGCTTTGAATATCTTGGCTTCTAAATAGGTAATTTTAAGAGTTTTTTCGGATTGTCTGGTTAAAGGTATATTGGCAAGGTTTTTTACGTTGTGGCTTGCTGTTCCTTTCGTAGCTTGCTCAACAGCATCCCTTAACTGTGAAAGATCTACCCCTAACTTTTTCAATAACGCAACCGCAATACCTTCACCTTCTCTAAGCATGCCTAGCAAAAGGTGTTCGGTACCGATATAGTCATGTCCAAGTCTGAGTGCCTCTTCACGGCTCAAAGAGATGACTTCCTTAACCCTATTTGAAAATTTAGCTTCCATAGCCATGGGCTTTATAATTTTGATGACTGAAATGCACTGTTTCTTTTGTATAAATTAAAGAATTACATTCTGAAATACAAAAAGAAAGGCCTATGGTTTCCGTAAATTTTCAAACTGTATGAATTTAAGACAGAAACTTACTTTCCTGCATTCTCAAAATGTAAGAAGCATTTGGCCCTTCATTGAATAGAAGATCCAAAATACTTAGGTTCGGGGCAAAACCTTCCCCAAATACTTGTTGGTATGGCTGTACATTAATGATACCAAACTCTTTTTTGGGGTGTATCGCTGATCTGAGGTCCAAAATGTCACACTCTTGAGGAGGAGTAAAGTCTTCAGTTAACCTGATTTGGCACTTGACTCCCAGTATTTTAAGACAGAATGTCAGTATTTCGTAATTGAGTTCGAATAGGTGTGTGTATTCTTTCCCCAACAAAACCTCCTTGATCATATCAGCGTAGTATTCAAAATAAGCTGATCTCCCGTAAGCGGATTGTATGGCACGCCAATGTTGTTTTTGCCAAGATTCTCTCGCATCTATTTTCATCTCCTGAATTGGCAATCCTTTATTGGCACCCAATAAAGGAACAGACAAACGCTCCACTTTATTCGCTGTCAATATATAACAACGGTTTCTGTAAGTCTGTTTCTGAAAATTTTCTTTTGCCTCCAGATATACTACATCAAGCTTAGAAAGTATCGAAAAATATTCGATGTTAGGAAAATAGTGCAAATCAATGATCGCTTCTTTCATCTTTCGCTTCTTAATTAGAAATAGAAATAGCGCTGTGAATATTTTTTCACAACGCTATTCAAATAAAAATTACTTAAATATCTTAGTTAGATGCAATGTTAGATAACAAAGGATTATGTACAGGGTATTTATCTGTAATATCTTTTTTATGTAATCTAAATCGGCAGTAATGAATATTATGTCCTTCGGCTGTAAACTTTCGTTCGTAACGAGTTTTGATTCCGTGGTGCTCCTTCATTAACTCAGGCTCTTCGTATAAGTTAAAAGTTTGAACTTCTGTCGGAATTTTTTCTTCCTCCAAAACTTCAAGTGTGTATTCGAACAAACCTTGGTTATCTGTCTTGAAACGAACAAGACCATTATCTTTTAAGATTTTACGGTAGTTGTTCAAGAAGCGTGGATGCGTCAAACGTTTTTTAGCATCTCCTTTACGTGGACGAGGGTCTGGATGAACAATCCAAATTTCATCTACTTCTCCGTCAGCGAAGAATTTCTCAAGATCAAGAATAAAGCAACGTAAGAAAGCTACATTCTTAAGTCCTTTCTCTTCCACAACATTACTTCCGTACCACAAACGGTCGCCTTTAATATCTATTCCGATAAAGTTTTTGTCTGGGTAAACTTCTCCAAGTCCAGTAGAATACTCTCCACGACCACAAGCCAACTCTAAAACTATTGGATTGTCGTTCTTAAAAATCTTTTCTCTCCACTGCCCTCTAATTGACTCATAAATCTCTTTTCCAGGCTCTACAATGTAGTCTCTTTGTTGCGTTACAGCGAATTTCTTCTGTTTTTGTCTTGCCATCTCCTATCTAAATCAGTTAATCTCAACGATTTACAGAACTGCGAATTTAACTAGAATAATGGAAAATCAATCCCAAAAGTTGGATTCTTATACAAATGTTAGCTTTTCTTTCCTTTTTCGGTATTGTATTCTTTGTTCATGGTATTGTAAAATTATAATAATAGCTGTAGCTTCATGCCTTAGGATAATAGTATCGAACATTCTTTTTTTACACTTTATTGGATGAGTGCTAAGGTCATATCATTTGCCACCCAAAAGGGCGGAGTGGGGAAAAGTACGCTGCTCATGCTGATTGCAGCGGCAGTGCACAATCGAACAGATTTGAAGGTATTGGTAATCGATTGTGACCCTCAAAAATCCGTTAAAGATATTTATTCGCATGAGAATCATCAGGGTTCTTATGATGTCATCAGTTTCAATTGGCGTCAACCCAAACCAGAAATCAACTTTGATAAAACTTTGGTTTTGGCTGAACAGAAATATGACATCATATTCTTGGATATTCCTGGTCGAATAGACGGAAAAGAAATTTATTATAGTATTCTGGTTTCTGACGTGGTCATTGTACCAATTGTAGCGAGTGCTTTAGATATCAAAGCAACGCTCAACTTCTTGCAGACCTTACCTAAAATACGACAGATTAAGGAAAGACAAGGTTACAGTCTTGATGTCTTTGGGGTTGTGAACAAGAAGGATCAGACAATCGAACATATCCGACTAAAAGAGCTCGCTGGTATTGGCGGTTTAGAATTTTTTTACTCTCCTATCTCAAACTTGGTAAGGTACAAAAGAGGAATTTCTACCGTAAACGACATTACAGACCCTACAGTGAGAGACGATGAATTCAACAGATTTTTTGATGAATTCATGACTAAATGTATCCTATAACTATATATTAATTGCGTGCTTTATGACTAAGAGTAAAACAGACCTAATTTTTGATGCTTTAAGAAGAAGTGAAGAAAATGGACTTATTCCTGACTTGAAGGAAAATGATGAAAATGATATGGGTTTGAAAAATGAAGATAAAAAATCACTCTCGGGCTTTCCGAACATGGATATAGATTCAATCAAACCTAAAAAACAACAAATTGAATACTCTTCTGTAAAACTTAGAACTGATCTTTACGAGAGAATCAGAGAAGCAGCAGAAGCTAATGGGGTAAAACAACCAGGAAAATTCATCAGTCTTATTTTAGAAACTTACCTTCAGCACAGAGATTAGTTTTCTAAATAAATAGAAGAAAATATAACAGAGTTGGGAACTGATTTCTCAACTCTTTTTTATTGATTAAGCTGTAAACTAGATTTTATTGATGAAGTCTAGATTTATTCTTTGAATGATCTGACAAGAATATAGGTCTACAAATTTTTTGAGGAAAAAAGGTGTTGTTTTTTATGCGTAACCTACGTTGCTTATTAATTAACTAAAACTCCTAATTTATGAACTCAAAAACTTATTCTTTTAAACTACTAGACTTCGCTACAGACTTTGTGGTAATGGCTTTACTCTTGGCAGGTATCTACTTTGCCCAAACCGATCTTCATTTCCTAGAAAAAACTATTCTTATTGAAGATGGAATGGTAGAAAATGCGACAGTTCTTTTTCTATTGGTCGCTTCTGTCATGACTGTGGTTCGTATTTTCAAATACGCCAGCAGTAAATCTATTCATTGGCTTGTAATGCAAGTCCTGATGGCATCATTCTTCTTATTTATTGCTGGAGAAGAAATGTCTTGGGGACAACGTATTTGGAATGTTGAAACCAACGAATTCTTTCAGCAATACAATCTTCAAGGCGAAACAAACCTACACAACATGAAAGTAGGTGATGTAAAAATAAACACACTGATTTTCGGAAAACTGATTACGGTAGTATTGATTATCCACCTTTGTATCACTCCTTTTCTCTATCGTAAAAAAGAAGGATTCAGAAACTTAGTAAACAAATGGGGTGTACCAATCGGATATTTACATCACGGAATTGTATTCCTGATCTTCAGCATAGGCTTGAATGCAATCCCGACAGGTAGCAAATGGGAACTTTACGAAGTAGTCATAAGCATCATCGTCCTTTCCATTATTTATTCTCCTATGAACAAAGAGATTTATCAATCTAAAAAACATAAAGTGAAAAAAGCACAGTTTAGCATGTGATAAGAAATTCTAGAATTAAGGGATAACTTTTTGTTTTCTGCTTATATAGTTCTGTCTGATTCTCAGATACTGTATATTGCAGCATTAGCTGAAAACTATCTCTTAATTCTATTTTTTATGAAAAAGACATTTACATTACTATTTACTCTTTTTTGTCTAGTGAATGTGGCTTTTGCTCAAAAGCCTGACCGCATCAAACTCGAATTCCAGTACATCAAACTTCCTAAGGTACCTTTCCCTGGCGGTGAAAGAACTTTTAAACTAGAGGGAGAAGCTGCGAATAAAGAAGAAGTTGAAAACCTTCTAGCAAATTGGCAAGCGGAAAAAGATCAGATTGATCTTGAGTATGAAACTGCCATCGAGAATAAAAAAGATGAAATTGAAGCATACAACAAGAAGAAAGTAGGTGAAAGACTTGCCAATGCTGCTCTTGGTGTAAAAGCTCCTTCTTTAGATCAGGTTGTAAAGAAGCCTTATCCAGCTAAACCATACGTTCCTAAAGTTTATGACGCAATGGCATTGGCTAACCAACATGTTGAGATTGAAGGTTTGGTGAGAGATGAAAATTCATCTACAACCCTAAAGTTTGTAACAGAAGGTTTCAAATACCATGATTACGGTATTGTCGGAGACTCTCTTTATACTGCAAGCTATGAAGCTTCTAATCCGATTAAACTTGTTGCGCTTACTAGCGAAGGACAAGAACTTTACTCGCTACATTTCAAATCATCAGACGCTCAGAAGTTCACTTGGGGTTCTGATACCAACAAATACAAATTGAAATTGGAGTGGAAAAAGCAACGTAACAATGAGTTGAGTACAAAAGAAGAGCAGTTGAAAAACAATGCTTTATTTGGCGTTAAATTCACTTTGAACGACTACTACGGTTACACACAAACAAAATACAAAGATGATTTGTGGGTTGGTAAATCGAAAAAGCTAGATTATTCTAAACAACAAGAAGCTGCTACTATTGCCAACGAAGGTTACTTCATGATTCTACGTCCTGAGCTTTATGAGAAAGCAACAGAAAAACTTACTCAAGCTATCGGAATTTGGGAAGAAGAATTAAAAGAGGCTGACAAAAGTAAGAAAGCTAGAATTAGCCCTAAGGTACAAGCGTCTCTGCACTATAACATTGCACATGCTTACCTATGGATGAACAACTTTGAAAAAATGGCTGAGCACTTTGTTCAAATCAGTATGATTGGCGAAGGCAAATTTGAGAGAAAAATGAAGTCTCTTGAACGATTTGCAAAAGGTTACAGAACACGTTATGATGCCTACCAAAAAGCATTGGCACAACAAAAACCAATTGCATTGGACTAATCTTCTGATTAAAAAGTCTTAACCTTTAAAGATATTATCATAACCTCATTCACTTTTGGATGAGGTTTTTTGTTTCTAAAAATATGTACATTTACATGCTCAAACGTGTGTATACCAAGGAAACATGGAAATTATAACAGATAATACAACAGTCTTTCAAGACATAATCAACACAAGACGATCAGTACGAATCTTTGACCAAGAAGAAAACTTTGATCATGATGCTGTAAAACGAAGCCTTGAAATGGCCACTCTTTCCCCAAACAGTTCAAATATGCAACTTTGGGAGTTTTACCGTGTAATTGATCAAGATAAAAGAGACGAACTATCACAATATTGCTTACGCCAAAGTGCGGCAAGAACAGCTAGAGAATTGGTTGTAGTTGTGACTCGCCAAGACAAATGGAAAGAACGCTGCGAGATGAACTTTGAGTTTATCAAGAAACAGATCGGAGATAAAAAAGACCCGAAATCGCTTCGTGCATTAGACTATTACAGAAAACTAATGCCTATGCGCTACAAGGAAGATCCTTTCCGTTTACTCTCACTTTTCAAACAAGTGTATACTTATTTTATGGGGCTGAAAAAACCTCAGATGCGTGAAGTAAGCTATACAGACGCACGTATTTGTGTGCATAAAAGTGCAGCATTAGGAGCTATGACGTTCATGTATCATATGACTGCCGAAGGTTATGACACTTGCCCAATGGAAGGTTTTGACAGTAAGCGTGTCGCTAAAATGCTGAACCTACCTAAAGGCGCTGAAATCAACATGGTGATTGGTTGTGGAAAAGGAGCTGAAGGCGGAATTTACTCAGAACGTCACCGTGTTCCTTACGAAGAAGTAATTAAGACCGTATAAGTCTATCTTGAAAATATAGAATCAGTAAAGTAGTCCATCTTCCGAAGTTGGACTACTTTTTTTATGAATACTTTCAATTTCATCCATGTAGAGTTATAAGTACTAGGACAGATGAATTTGAGCTAAAACTTTACTGCTCTTAGAGTAACTCTAAGAACTCATAAATGAAGGATAGAGGCGGACGCAGTTCTTCAGACTCGATTTCATTCCCAATTTTTCGAGTCTAAAGACTCTTGCTTTCATAGATAAACCTTAGATAGCTTCGCAAATTCTAAGGATAGTTTTATCTATTTTCTTATGTCCTAGTACTTAATTGGCACTCATAAATTCAGCTAGCACATCAAAAAAAATTTGCAACTAGCCTAAACGCAGCCAGATTACTAAAAAATAATTTTTGATGTACTTAAATGTAGCCAGCCTCATTAAAAATTTTTGAAAGCCTATCTAAATACAGCCAAGTAGGTAAATAATTTTTAGAAGCATAGCTAAATGTAGCCAAGTACATTCAGAATTTTTTTCTCCCTGCCTAAATGCAGCCAGACATATTCAGAATAATTTTTTAACACGCTAAATCCAGCCAGCTTTATTTCATATAAAAAAGAAAAACCTAAGTCCTCTTATTCGAGAACTTAGGTTTATTTATAGCTTGTTTTATGACTTCTTAATCCAAAACAATTGGTCCTGCTTGATTGACAGGAGAAACATAAACATCGCAGTGAATTCCGATCTCGCTAAATGCTTTTCTTTTTGCTTCTGCGACCTGACCAGCTATTTCTTCTCCTTTACAAAGTGAGAAAATAGATGGGCCAGAACCCGAAATACTACCACCTAAAGCACCATTGTCAAGTGCAGCTTGCTTCACCGATTCAAATCCTGGAATTAGAATTGAACGAACAGGCTCTACTACCACATCCTTCAATGATCTGCTGATAAGATCATAATCTTCTTGATAAAGACCTGCTACAAGTCCCCCAACATTTCCCCATTGCTCAATGGCACGTTGGAAAGAAATATTACTCTTCAAGATTTGACGAGCATCTTTTGTCGCAACTTCAATATGCGGATGCACAACAGTAACATACAACTCTGAAGGAACAGGAAGTTTGATCACATCAAGAGGCTTATAGCTTCTGATCAACACAATTCCTCCATAAAGTGCTGGAGCAACATTATCTGCATGGGCACTACCACAAGCAACTCTTTCGCCTTCCATAGCAAATGGTAGAAGATTTTCTTGTGTAAGTGGTTTACCCAAAAGTTCGTTGGCAGCAAAAACCCCAGCTACTGTACTTGCAGCACTAGAGCCTAAACCACTTCCGAAAGGCATTTTTTTATGTAAAGTAATCTCCAAACCTTGTTCTTTCGCACCGATAGCTTCAAGGTATTTGATTACAGATATTCCTACTGTGTTTTTTAGCGGGTCAGTTGGCAATCTTCCATCGTCTCCCGTAATTTCAGTAATACGCACACCTGCTTTGTCAGATTTTTTGATAATTACCTCATCTCCGGGCTGACCGAGCGCTAATCCTAAAACATCGTATCCACAAGCCACATTAGCAACAGTAGCAGGGGCGAAAACACGTATACTCATACTGATTTTTATTTTTTAATATATAAATCGATGTCGCTAAAAAGTAGCGACATCGACCTTTTAAAGTGGGGTTCCACTTATCTAAAACATATTTTTTAGCTAATCTTATCCATTCACTAGGTAATTCCCGATAGAGATTACTTCTGCGAATACTCCAGCTGCTGTCACTTCTGCTCCTGCACCAGGGCCTTTGATGATCAACGGCTCATTCAAGTAACGCTTTGTAGTAAAAGCAATCATATTGTCACTACCAGACAAATGGTAGAAAGGATGCGATTGATCTACAGCTTCAAGATTTACGCTTGCTTGACCATTTTCTAGCGTAGCAATAAAACGAAGCACCTTTCCTTCATTTGCGGCTTGCTCTCTCCTATTTTCAAAGAAGTCTGCATTGCTTTCAAGTTCTGCGTAGAAATCATCTACGGTCTGAGCATCCAAACATGATTGAGGAAGGATATTTTCTACATCTACATCTGACGGTTCTAAAGCATAACCTGCCTCTCTTGCCAAAATCAAGATTTTACGAGCAACATCCATCCCGTTCAAATCATCACGAGGGTCTGGTTCTGTAAATCCTTTTTCTTGAGCTGTACGAACCACTTCTGCAAATGGAACGCTTCCGTCAAAACTGTTGAATATATAAGATAGTGTACCCGAAAGGATACCTTCAATTTTCAAAATTTGATCACCACTGTATTTCAAATCATTCAATGGTGAAATCACTGGAAGCCCTGCGCCTACGTTTGTTTCGTAACAAAACTTCACTCCTCTTCTGTTGGCTGCCTTTTGGTAACGCTTATAATCTGCTAAAGAACCAGAGTTAGCCAACTTATTTGGCGTAGTAATAGAGATACTATTCGAAAGAATATCTTCGTAATGATCTACTACCGCCATCGTTGGAGTACAGTCTACAATGATAGAGTTACGCATGTTCATGGCTTTTACTCTATCCACAAACTGAGCTACATCTACAGGTTCAGCATCTTTTAGTAATTCTTCTTTCGAAAGAGAAATATCTAAACCTTTTTCATCCAATTTCATCAACTTACTGTTCGCAAGTCCTGCCAAACGGATTTTGAGTTTTTGATCATTTTGCAAGAACTCCGTTTGCTGACGAATTTGGTTAAGAAGGGTACTACCAATCAAACCTGCACCAATCATATATAAGTGAATGGTATTAAGGTCTTGCTCAAAGAATTTTTCATGAAGTGCATTTAAGGCTTTCTTCAAGTCCGAATTCTTGATTACAACAGAGATATTCAACTCTGAAGAACCTTGAGCAATTGCCGCTACATTGATACCGTTTTTACCAAGTGCAGAGAAGAACTTCCCAGAAATACCTGGCGTATGTTTCATGTTTTCACCAACTACCGCTATAACAGAAAGTGATTCTTCTACATGAACAATATCTACTTTACCTCTCTCAATTTCAGCTGAAAATTCATTTGTGATTGCTTCCTCAGCATCTTCTGCAAATTCTGGAAGAACTGCAAGTGTAATTGAATGCTCTGAAGAGGCTTGCGTAATCAATATTACATTGATATTGGCATTACCCAAAGCACTAAACAAACGAGAAGAAACACCTGGGATACCAATAAGTCCACTACCCGAAAGGGTGAGCAGATGTACTTCTTTTATACTTGAAATTCCTTTGATCGGTAATTCTTCGTTTCCAGATTCTTCACAGATCATGGTACCTGGGTAAGCAGGATTGAATGTGTTACGAATACTGATCGGAATTTTCTTTTCTAATGCAGGAAGAATAGTTGGCGGATAGATCACTTTCGCCCCAAAGTGAGAAAGCTCCATTGCCTCTTCATATGAAATTTGGTCTAATGAGAACGCATCTTTTACAATACGTGGATCCGTAGTCATAATACCATCCACATCTGTCCAAATCTCGATCTCTTCAGCCTCTAATGCTCCACCTATGATAGCCGCAGTGTAATCTGAACCACCTCTACCAAGTGTTGTAGTCTCACCTGTATGGTCAGACGCACAGAAGCCTGTTACAATCGGAGTATAATCAACTCCTGCAAAGTAAGTCTGGATCGCATCTTCAGTATAAGACTGATTTACTTTGGCTGCTCCAAAAGTTTGATCTGTACGGATAAACTTACGTGCATCTTCCGCTTTTGCAGGACAACCTTCTTGAGTGAGATAAGTTGCAATGATCAAAGATGACATGCGCTCACCATAACTCTGAAGCATATCTAGAACTCTCTTCGATAATTCCTTAATAAGGAAAATACCATGAAGAAGCTCATCTATTTCATTGAGTTGTACTTTAAGTTGGGCAATAAGTGAACTTTGCTCACTCACTTCCATAAGACTACGAATCGTGTCCAAATGCTTGGTCTCGATGGTCGTATGAATCTCTTTATAGGTCTCATCTTGTTGTGCTGCTTTTTTCCCTGCTTCAATAAGGGCATTGGTAATACCACTCATTGCAGAAACCACCACAATCGTTGTGTCATATTTTTCCTGATAAGACTTTATAATGGATGCCGTTTGTCTGATATTATCGGCAGAGCCCACGGAAGTTCCTCCAAACTTTAGTACTCTCATGTCTTCATTGTTTGTATGCTGTCTCAAAAAATTTAAGATAAAGGCAGACTAGCCCGTTATCATTTTCATATAACCCTAAAGACAGTGCTTAATCGTAAACTGCAATGAACTGTTAAGCTTCTTTAGATCTTATTTAGGGAAATATAGTAAAGATGCCACCTCTTCTAGATTAGAGAGGTGGCATCTTTTGGATTAAGATAAAGTGCTGCGTTTCACTTTATGTTTCTAAATTACAATAATAATTCATTTATTTTTTAATAAAATCACAAAAAACAGTGATTTTTTTTCAAAAAATTGAAACTAATACAGCATTATCTCGGCATAAGTAGGTTTTGAAATGTTTCCAGCAGCATCTTTAAAGCGGACATAAACTCGTTTCATTCCTTTTCCGCCTTCCAAAGTCCAGTCGGTCTCATGGAAATAAGCATTCCATTCATTTCCAAAATTCTTAGAGTTTGATACTTGCATGTATTTCGCTCCTAAAACATCTGATGTTAGCTTAACAGTTGTGCTAGTTGTAAAACTATCTTCACCATTTAGTTCTAACTTCTTGACCACAGGAGCTTCTAAATCAAGTATAATTTGTGCATGATTTGCTTGTGAAATATTTCCAGCTACATCCCTAAATCGGACATACAAATCTGCCTTTCCTTCTTGATTAAACTTTAGCGAGTATTTAAAATCTTCTTTATATGGCAACCAAGGTGAATTAAAACTGTAATGTGGCGTTTTACTTATCCACATTTTATCAGCTTCCTCTGCTTTTATGTTCAATTGGACTTCTCTTGAAGTCGTATATTGTGCGTCATTATTTATGGAGAAATTTACAGCTACGGGTTCTTCTCGGTCTAAAAGAATACTTTGTTGTAATGTTTCTGAGATATTTCCTGCAAAATCTCCGTACTGTACATAAACCGTTTTATCGCCGTCACCTTCACTAAGTTTCCATTTCATTTTAGATTGATAACGTTGCCAAGGGGCATTTTCTAAATCAGGAGAATTACTTATCCTCACCTTATGAGCACCATAAGCAAATAAGTTTAAGGTTACTTCGCGTTCTGGATCCTTACAATAAAGTCCATCCTCTATTTCTAACTTAATATTCGATGGTACATTCTTATCTAAATAAACTTGGCAATGATAAACGTCTGAGATAACTTCTCCATCAAGAATAAATTGAAGGTATAAATCTTTCACTCCTTCATTCCCTGACAGCTGCCACATGTACTCAGGGTTATAATCTTTCCACTCTTTATAAGAAAGAGAACCTTTATAATCTGACGATCGCATTTTTACTGCATTTTTCACTTGCAAAGTCAGCGGTAATACTGATCTGTTTGTAAATGCTTTTGTCCCTCTAAGAATAATATCTTTTGGCCACATGATTGGTGGCAGTTTTTCTTTTTTAGGTATAAAAGTATCGTATGATACAGGCTCCGATACATTTCCTGCCCAATCTCTCATTCGAACATACAAGGTTCTTTTTCCCGTTTGAAGATTCGCCTTAAAACCATAAAAGAATAATAGGTTAGAATAAGGTCTCCAAGGAGCGTATTTGAAATCTTCCTGTTCACTAATCTGATAGTAGGCAATATCTTCTCCTCTGAAAAGAATTTGAATATCTCTATAATATAAAACTCTAAACTCTGCAGGTACAGGTAGTATTTCAGCATGCAATTGCTGCGGAGGAGTTGTATCTACAATAATTTTATCAGAGATGATTTCTGAAGAAGTTTGTGTTTTACTAAAGTATCTCACGTAAACAGTTCTTACACCATCTCCAGGCTCTAACTGCCAATCGACCTGAGTGCTATAAGGCAACCATTCTGCATCGCTAAAATCTTCGTGATTGCTGATCAACATCTTTTGCGCATTGATCGAGAAAAGATTCAGTTTTACTCGCCCATGAGATTCCGTAAAATATTCATCACCTTGATTGATATGTACCGTTGATCGGATTGGACGAACTAGCAATGTGATACTATCTTCTAACACAGGTGTTAGATTCCCTGCTTGATCTTTAAATTGGATAAATACACGATGAATACCTCCTGAAGGGTCTAACCTCACTGTCCTAGCTTGATCTGTGTAATTGATCCAAGGTGAACCTTCCAAATTTTCCAAAAAGCCAATTCGCATACCTACTGCGCCTCTTGCTCTTGCTTCAAGCTTTATTTCTTCATCGAAAGTACTTTTCTCTCCATTGTTCAAAGTGAATGAATACTCTTGCGGAGGTGTTCCATCAAGAATAATTTCATCGGAAGTCACTACAAAGGCATTGTGTTCTTCATTCCAAATCTTCACAAAAACCTTTTTCACTCCATCCCCTGTTTCAAGCTTCCATGGAATTCTTTTTTGGAAAGGAATTTCCTCAGCATTATCAAAATCTTCCGAATTACTCACAAGCATGGTACTTGTATTCAAGCCCGTCAGATCAAGAGTTACATTTCCATCAACATCATTACAGAATTCAGCTCCTTGATTTATACGAACAGAGGTTCTAACAGGCAAAGCTACTAGGTAAATACTATCTGCTATAATCTCTGACTGATTGTGTGCTTGATCCATAAATTGCATGTAAAGCTTTTTAAGCCCATGCCTAGGGTTCAAGTAAAATGCTCTTGGCTTATCTGTATAATGTATCCAAGGTATGCCCTCAAGATTTGGTGAACTTCCTACACGCATAGCCGTTGCTCCTTTAGCTGAAGCTTCTACTAAGACTTTGTCATCATAAGTATATTCGTCACCGCTATTGATTGAAAACTTACAATCTGTTGGAACTCCAGTATCAACAAAAACACTAGCACTTGTCACCTCTGATGGAACATTTGTTGAATTCAGAAAACGGACATACACTCTCTTTTCTCCGTCTCCTTCTTCTAATGTCCAATCTATTTCCTCTTGGTATGGAATAGGCGTAACATCCTCAAAGTTTATTGAATTACTAATCATCATTTTATCTGAATGATTAGCAAAAAGGTGTAAAGTAACATTCGGGTCTGAAGAAGTATAATAAGGACTACCATCATTAATCCTCACTTCTTCTCTTGTAGGTTTAATCCACAGGTAAATACTATCTTTTAGAATCTCAGACTCATTCTGTGCCCAATCTCTAAATTGCATATATATATAATGAGTACCTCCTTTGTTGGTGATATATGTTTTACGAGGATTAGTCGTATAATCCATCCATGGAGTTTCGCTTAGGTCTGGAGTAAGTCCTATACGCATAGCTACTGCATCTTTCGCTGAAGCTTTTATATTTACATGGGCATCAAATGTCCCATCCGCACCATCATTTATCGTAAACGAACAATCACGTGGTGGTGTATTATCATAAATTATATGTGCTTGAACTCGCTCAGATACGTTTTTTGCTCGATCTCGGAAAATAGCATAGACAAACTTATCCTCTGAAGAATTACTTCCATCTAATTCCCACTCTTTACTTGTGGTATATGGTTCCCAATCTACATTCTTAAATGTACTATCATTTGAGACCTTCATCTCATGGGCACCATTGGAAAAAATAGTTAGATCAGTAGTAAGTTCTTTTATGGTTTCACTATCAAATCTAATTTCATTCTGATGTGGAGGTTTTGTGTCTACGTAAATATTAGCTGTTATAGGTTTCGATTCATTCTTGGCTTTATCCATAAACTTCACATACACCTTTCGGTACCCTTCAAAGTCCCCTTCTTCTAAAAGCCATTCCTCTAAAATATCTTGATATTTACGCCATTTGTGCCCAAAGAAACTTTTCTCATTACTGATTTTCATAAACTCAGCCTCCTTTGCTTCCAAGTACAAAGTTACCTCTCTGTTATACATATTGATAAACAAGGTATTTGTCTCTTCATCAAAAACGGAGTTCTCTGGCTCAATCTCAATACTGATTGGTGTTGGCGGAGTTATATCATACTTGATCTGATCTTCAAAAACTTCAGATTCATTCTCAGCTCTATCTCTAAATTTTACCGAAACTGTCTTCCTCCCTTCATTCTTAGAAAGCTGCCAAGTCAAATTTTTTCGAAATTCCTGCCAGTGTGCATTCGTAAAGTCGCCATCATTCGTGATCATCATTTCATAAGCTTCTTTGCATTCAAGCTTAACCTGTACTACACGATCATTCGTATAATGTCCTTTAGTAATAATTACTCGTCCTTTTTTTGGGGCTTCAGTATCTAATAAAATATCATCTGTAAAGATTTCAGAAGTAGAACCATCTCTGTATTTGAATTTGGCATAAAGCGTTTTCATTCCATCTTCGTCAGAAAACTTCCATGGCATTGGGTTAGGCGTATAACCTTGCCAATCGGTATCTGAAAAATTGAAATCTTCACTTATCAACATCTCCGAAGCTCCTGGAGCCCATGCTTCAAAAGTAACAGTAGAAGTTTTTGTAAACCTTAGACCTTCATTAATCTTCACTCCAACTTGAGCTACAGCATTAGAAAGCGTAAGCATACAGAAGCTAAAAAAAACGAGGTAAATATATTTTAATCTTTGCATTCCTAGATTGATTCGGATTGTTCACAAACTAGTAAATATAGTTTTTAGCAAACAGATCAGTAAAAAACATACCAAAATTAAAGTAGTTGGAGCAATTTAAATAAGGATTATAATAAAACGAGTAAATGCATTTTAAAATTAGTACGTATGTAGCCTTTATAATTGATTTTATAAGAGGTATTTATGTACAAACTGTACTTTGTTTAGTAGCTTTAGCCCTCAAATAATCATAACTCTATGAACAAACAACTATTGCGCGAATTGAAAGCAAAACCAATGTACTCATTTTTGGTATTGCTTTGCGTAGCATCTGCACTAGGATTTCAAGGGTGGAGAACCCTTTTTAATAACTTTGCGGTAAACGAAGTAGGTTTAGATGGACTGCAGATTGGTTCCATTCAGTCCTTTAGAGAAGTTCCTGGATTTCTAGCTCTCACTGCTATTTTTGTCTTACTTTTTATTCGGGAAGACCGTTTTGCATCAATTTCTACTTTCGTGATGGGTGTTGGTGTGATGCTAACAGGACTATTTCCATCTTTTGAAGGAATGATGGCTACTACATTTATAATGTCTGTTGGATTCCATTACTTTGAGACAGCCAATCAATCTTTAAGTCTTCAGTATTTTGACAAGCAGCAAAGTCCATTTGTACTTGCCAATCTGAAAAGTGTCATGGCGATTACAAATATCTCGGTCGGAGCCGTAATCTACTTTTTATCTAAATACACCAACTTCGAAAGCCTTTATCTTCTGATAGGTGGAGCGGTTCTTATTTTAGTGACTTGGGCATTTTTCAAAGACCCTGTAGATAAAACGATGATTCCGCAGCACAAGAAGATGATTCTGAAAAAGCGTTATTGGCTTTTTTATGTACTAAACCTTCTGAGTGGTGCTCGTAGACAAGTATTTGTTGTTTTTGCGGTTTTACTTCTAGTTGAAAAATATGAGTACAGCCTTCAAGAGATAAGTATTTTGTTTGTTGTAAATAACATCATATCTATTTTCTTCAATCCTGTAATTGCTAAAATGATTAATCGATTTGGGGAGCGAAAAACGCTTTCATTCGAATATATTTCATTATCAATTATATTCTTAGCTTATGCTTTTATTGAAAATAGATGGGTTGCTGGCGGATTGTATATTTTAGATCATGTCTTTTTCAATTTCTCAATAGCGATAAAAACCTATTTCCAAAAGAATGCAGATCCAAAAGATATTGCTCCATCAATGGCTGTTGGTTTTACAATCAATCATATTGCTGCAGTATTTTTACCTGTACTTGGAGGCTATATGTGGTTACAAGATTGGAGAATACCATTCTTAGGTGCTTTCGGTCTGTGCCTGATTTCTCTTTTCTTTAGCCAGTTTGTAAAAGAAAAAACGCCTTCTCCAACACAAAAATTAGAGAAAGCGTAATTCATATTTAGAAATTAAGATTTTAACTCGGTAATCACTTTTACAGGCTGTTCTAAGGTTTTATGAACAGGACATTTGTTCGCAATTTGAAGTAAGCGTTCTTTTTGCTCATCTGTTAGATTACCTTTTACCTCAATGACTCTTCTAAACTGATCAATTTTTCCATTGGAACTATTTTCAGTATTAGAAGAGTCATCTGCATGTATTTTGTCATGTTCTAAATGAACATAGATATCCTCCACATCTAATTTTTTATGATCGGCATACATTTTTAATGTGATTGCCGTACAAGAGCCTAAACCTGCCATCACAAAGTCGTAAGGAGTCGGGCCATAATCTTTACCTCCCACACTTTCTGGCTCATCAGCCAAAATATAATGTTTTCCTACTTTGATCTGCGTCGCATATTTTTCAGTTCCTATGTGTGCTACTCCGTGAAGTGGATTATCTAATTTCTTATCTTCTGGAAAAGGGATATACCTTTTCGCCCAAGAACTAATCACCTCACCAACATAAAGCGAATCCGCAACTTTACTCAGAAGGTGGTCTGCACCATCTAATGAAATAAAACTTTTGGGATGGAATGCTATATTATAAATCTCTGCCGCATTATTTATAGATACAGTCTGATCTTGCGGTGAATGCAAAATCAGAATTGCTTTTCGCAAAGATTTCAAGACTGTTTCTAAGTCTCGATTTTCGAGGTCTTCAATAAACTGTTTTTGAATCGTGAAGGGACGTCCTCCGATATTAACTTCTGCAGATCCTTTCAAAATGATATTTTCTTCTTCATTTGCAAAAAGATGCTTTACATGAACAGGTTGAGAAGGTGCGCCAATAGTAGCCACAGCAGATACAGACGGAATTTTGTCTGCGATGTATAAAACTGCTGCGCCACCCAAAGAATGACCGACCAAAAGACTAGGAGCTTTGAAATTTTGCTTTAGAAAATCAGCCGCACTGATCAAGTCATCTAGATTATTGGAGAAATTCGTGTCTGCAAACTCTCCTTCACTTTCGCCAAGACCAGTGAAATCAAATCTTAAAACCCCAAATCCACTTGAAGCTAATTGTCTACTGATATTTCGTACAGCAGATAAGTCTTTGTTACAAGTGAAGCAATGGGCAAATAATACAAATTCTTGGGCATCTTGATTAGGAGGGAGTTCTAAACGAGCAGCAATCTTTTGCCCGCTTTTCCCTGTGAAATGAATCTTTTTAGCATTCATCTTTTGATAGTTGAGTAGAAAGTAGTGGTATTATAAGGATTAAGGTATTTCAATGATTGTAGCTTCTTTGATCATATAGTTCAAATGATCTACATCCGAATCATTAAGATGTAAAATTCCTTTGACTTGTATCACCTCATCTGGCGAGAATCTTTTAGGTTTCTTCTTAAAGTGAATTTCTGCTACGGTTTCAGGCCCTGCACCACCACAGAAAAAGCATGACGAATATGGATTTTGAGAAAGGATAATCATTTTATCTTCCCCCTCCACTTCAAAAGGCATTACAAAACCTGTAATCGTTACTTCGGTTTTGCTTGCTTTCAATAATTTCTTTCCGAAAATAGGCTTCAGAAAATACTGATCCACCTCTTCAAAATAAACATCTTCAAATCTCACATCGGCTAGAATAGACCAACCTTCTACTTTTTGTCCAAAACTTAACAATGACATAAAAAAGAGTGTGAAAATTAAGATTACTGACTTCATAGGATAATTTTCTTCATTTGAAATAAACTTTAAATGAAAAGAAAAATCTGCAGATTGCAAAAAAAAGTGATTTGTAGCTAAAAATTTTCCAATTGATAATCAAGCTATAGTACAATATCACAGCAAAAAAAAGATAAAGGGGTTTGGAAAATAAAATAGAACCCTATTTCTTTGCAACGCTTTCAGAGAGAAACACTGAGGAAAACATTAAACGGGCGTAGCTCAGTTGGTAGAGCAGAGGTCTCCAAAACCTAAGGTCGTGAGTTCGAGTCTTACCGCCCGTGCAAGAAAAACCCCTTCAATTTCGTTAATTGAAGGGGTTTGTTTTTCAAACGAGAAAAAGTGCAAAAAAACTTCACAGGTTAACTAACTCTATTAAAGGGAATTAACTAAAATAATTCTTGATAAAGTTTTGATTATCTAAAGAGAGTTTATACTTTTGCACCTCCGAATCAGGGAAATATACGGGCGTAGCTCAGTTGGTAGAGCAGAGGTCTCCAAAACCTAAGGTCGTGAGTTCGAGTCTTACCGCCCGTGCAAATCAAGCCTAATAAAAGTTGGGTTTATTATAAAGTACTTTTTTTAAACTTATGCAAGAGAGGTTCTTTACAGAGCTTCTTTTTGTGTGTAAAAGCGAATATTATGGCGGTAATGAAATTTATCAGAGAGTCAGTTAAAGAAATGAAAGAGAACGTAACTTGGTTACCATTCTCATCTGTTCAAGAACAGTCTCTTTTGGTGTTAGTAGCATCAACAGTATTTGCGTTAGTTGTTTATGGTGTGGACATCGTTACAAGAGCTACACTAGAAAACATTTACGCATTGTTTTAATAGTAAAACACTGAACCTCGTAATATATAAATCATGAGTGAACTACAATGGTATGTAGTCCGTGCCGTAAGTGGGCAGGAGAAGAAAGTGAAGCAATACTTAGAGAAAGAAGTCGAAAACCAAGGTTTGACTGACTTTGTTACCGAAGTAATGGTTCCTACCGAGAAAGTATTCCAGATTCGTAAATCCAGAGATGGAAAAACGAAGAAAGTTGCGGTAGAACGAAACTTCTTCCCAGGGTATGTGATTGTGCAAGCCAACTTAACACATGGTGAGGTTCTTCACATGATAAACAGTGTTCCAGGTGTCATAGGTTTTCTGAATGCGGATACAAAAGACCCTTCAGTGCTTCCAAAGCCTATGCGAGAGTCTGAAATTAACCGAATTCTTGGTAAAGTGGATGAGGCCGAGACGGAAGAGATCCAAATGGATGTCACATATTCCGTAGGAGAAGAAGTGAAGGTGATGGATGGTCCTTTCAATGGCTTTACTGGTACGGTTGAGGAAGTCTTCGAAGAGAAGAAAAAACTCAACGTTATGGTTAAAATTTTCGGGCGTAATGCGCCAGTGGAACTTGATTATAAACAAGTAGAAAAAGTAGATTAAGAAGATGGCTAAGGAAATCACGGGTTACCTGAAATTGCAGATCAAAGGTGGTGCGGCAAACCCTTCACCTCCAGTAGGTCCAGCGCTAGGTTCGAAAGGACTTAACATCATGGACTTCTGTAAGCAATTCAACGCTAGAACCCAAGACAAAGCTGGTCAGCTCCTTCCAGTTCTAGTAACAATTTATGCAGATAAGTCTTTTGATTTTGTTATCAAGACTCCTCCTGCAGCGAATTTGCTTTTGGAAGCAGCAAAGATCAAGAAAGGTTCTTCAGAGCCTAACCGTAATAAGGTTGCCTCAGTTTCTTGGGACCAAGTGCGTACTATCGCTGAAACAAAAATGCCTGACTTGAATGCATTTACTATTGAGTCAGCAATGAAAATGATCGCTGGTACAGCTCGTTCAATGGGTCTTACTGTTGAAGGAACAGCTCCTTGGGATAACTAAAAACCAGAAACAGAAAAATGGCAAAATTATCTAAGAACTATAAAGAAGCAATTTCAAAAGTAGATGCTGAAAAAGCATACACTCTTCCTGAAGCTTGTGCTTTGTTGAAAGAGATCTCTTTTGAAAAATTCGATGCTTCAGTTGACGTTGACGTGAGACTTGGCGTTGATCCTCGTAAAGCGGATCAAATGGTAAGAGGTGTTGTTACACTTCCTCACGGCGTAGGTAAAGAAGTTAAGGTACTTGCACTGGTAACACCAGACAAGGAAGAAGAAGCAAAAGCTGCTGGGGCTGATTACGTAGGTTTGGACGACTACATCAAGAAAATTGAAGGTGGTTGGACTGACATCGACGTGATCATCACTATGCCAACTGTAATGGCAAAAATCGGTCGTTTAGGTCGTGTTTTAGGTCCTAGAGGATTGATGCCTAACCCTAAAGCGGGTACAGTGACAATGGATGTTGCTAATGCTGTTAAAGAAGTGAAGGCTGGTAAAATTGACTTTAAAGTTGACAAAACTGGTATCATTCACACAAGCATCGGTAAAGTATCGTTCAGCGCAGACCAATTGGCAGACAATGCTGCTGAGTTGATCAATACTCTTAACCGTTTGAAACCATCTGCTGCTAAAGGTACTTACTTCAAAAGTATCACTATCTCTAGCACAATGGGTCCTGGAATCAAAGTTGAAAAAGCTTCTGTATAATTTATCATTATGACAAAACAAGAAAAATTAAACCTTGTTGAAGAATTAAGCCAGAAGCTTGCAAACACTGAAAACTTCTACATCGTAGACGCTGGAACGATGACAGTAGCGGAGGTGAACAACTTCAGACAGGCTTGTTTCAACAAAGGTATCGAATACAGAGTAGTTAAAAATACTCTTATTGCTAAAGCATTGGAAGCATTGAACAATGATGTAGATTATGCTGACTTCAACGCTAACGTGTTGAAAGGCTTCTCTGGTATCATGTTCTCTGAAGCAGGAAACACTCCTGCTAAGGTTTTGAAAGAAGTACACAAAGGTGCTGCTAAAGACCGTCAACTTCCTGCTTTGAAAGGTGCATCTATTGACTCAACACTATTCATTGGTGCTGATCAACTAGAAACACTAAGCAACATCAAATCGAAAAACGAGCTTATCGGCGACGTTATCGGTTTGCTTCAGTCTCCTGCGAAAAATGTTATCTCTGCGCTTAAGAGCGGTCAAGATACAATCGCTGGTGTACTTAAAACTTTGGAAGAAAGAGCTTAATTTTAGCTTTTTCAACCAAACCCTAAGTGGAATGTTACGCAAGTCAAAAGGCTTCAATAATACTTTTGATTCAGTTGCTTCCCATATATTTATTGAAAATTATTGGATTAAGACTTTATTAAATTTCTATTAAAATGGCAGAATTGAAAGAATTCGCAGAACAATTGGTTAACTTGACAGTAAAAGAAGTTCAAGAATTAGCTGAAATCCTTAAAGAAGAGTATGGTATCGAGCCTGCAGCTGCTGCTGCTCCAGTAATGGTTGCTGGTGGTGCTGAAGGTGGTGCTGCTGCTGAGGAGAAAACTGAATTCGACGTTATCTTGAAATCTGCAGGTGCTGCTAAATTGAAAGTAGTTAAAGCATTGAAATCTCTTGCAGGTCTTGGCTTGAAAGAAGCTAAAGAATTGGCTGATAGCGCTCCAGCTCCAATCAAAGAGGGTATCTCTAAAGATGAAGCTGAAAGCCTTAAAGCTGAGCTTGAGAAAGAAGGTGCTGAAATCGAGATCAAGTAATTTCGTTTCAACGATATATATAAAGAAGGGCTGTCCATTCGGACAGCCTTTTTTTGTACCCTATATTTTCATTCGATCACTTTTTTTGCATATTGTTTAGTATTGACAGACCATTAAGATACTAGCCCTTTGAAAAAGCGATTTTTATACTTTCTGAAGAATTATAAATATACTGTACACCTCACTTTATTCTTAATTACCTTATGCTGTAGTATTGCTGCAGGAATAGAGTGGTCGACTACTAAACTTGTCCTATTTTCAGAAATAACCGCTCATGACCTAAACTTAGGTTTACAATACGCCATTAGTTTTCTAGGCATTCTCACAGTACATGAGTTTGGACATTACCTTACCGCTAGATATTACAAACTAGACGTATCCTTACCCTATTATATTCCCTTCTGGATTCCTATCGGACCAAGTCTTGGTACCATGGGTGCTTTTATCAGCATAAATAGTCCTATGAGATCTAAGAAAGAGTTTTTTGATGTAGGTATAGCAGGACCATTGGCTGGTTTTATTGCCGCTCTAGGAGTTCTTATTTATGGCTTCACACATCTACCTCCTCCTGAATATATTTTTTCTATTCATCCAGAGTATAAACAATGGGGTTATAATTATGCTCAACACGCCTATGATGTACTACCTGAAGGAGCAAACTTTAAAATTGGAGAAAACCTTCTTTTCAAACTTATGACAAATTGGCTAGTTGACGACTTGCAATCTATGCCTAATGCTCATGAGCTAATGCATTACCCATTTCTGATGGCTGGATACTTGGCTTGTTTCTTTACTTCTCTAAATCTTTTACCAATAGGCCAACTTGATGGAGGGCATATCTTGTATGGTGTATTTGGATATAAAAAAGCTAAGAATGTATCTTTCGTCTTATTTCTTGCCTTTGTATTCTATGCAGGTCTAGGGCTCTTCAATTTCACTGATTTTACTTCTCTAGCAGAACTTCCATATATCGCGATTTATATAGGCTTCTTATACCTAATATTTGAGAAAATAGCGAAGAAGGATAAAGTTAAAGTATGGGCATATGTATTCTCTATGTTTACATTACAGTTAATTTCTAGTTCATTCTTTGGCATAGAAGGCTACTCTGGCTGGCTTCTTTTTACTTTTTTACTTGGACGAGTTTTAGGAGTAACACATCCTCCTGCTCTTTATGAAGAAGACTTAGGTTTAGGACGAAAAATATTAGCATTTATATCCTTAGTTGTATTTATTCTATGTGCTACACCAAGTCCATTTATATTCGAATAAGATCTTGAATACCTATTGATTAGGGAGATTATCAATCTAAAGATTCTTAATAAATACATAACTTCAATTATTTCAAGGAGATGTATTTAATTTCTGAATAAAGATCCCTATATTTGCAGACTGAATTTTGAATGTATTAAAAATACGATACAATGGATTTATTAAAAAGAGTTGAGCAGGACTTCAACGCTCAAAGAGCGGATCGTCCTGAATTCGGCGCTGGTGATACGATCAACGTACACGTAAGAATTAAAGAGGGTAACAAAGAAAGAGTTCAGCAATTCCAAGGAACTGTTATCCAAAGAAGAAACAAAGGCACTAACGGAGAGACTTTCACAGTAAGAAAAATCTCTAACGGTGTTGGTGTTGAAAGAATTTTCCCTTTGATCTCTCCTGCTATCGATAAAATCGAAGTATTGAGAAAAGGTAAAGTTAGAAGAGCTAGACTATTCTACCTTAGAGGTCGTATGGGTAAAGCTGCTAAAATTAGAGAGAAGCGCTAGTCGCCAACCTTTAATAGCTTTACAAATTAGACCTACCTTAATAGGTTTAAGAAATATCACAGCCGACATGCAACAGCTTGTCGGCTGTTATTTTTTAGATTAAAATAGCAAGATGTACCAGATAGATTTACCAGAAGGAAAAAAGGTGTATTTCGCCTCAGATTTCCATTTAGGAAGTCCTTCATTTGAAGAAAGTCGTAAGAGAGAAGACCTAATAGTCGAATGGTTGGAAGAAGTGAGAAAAGACGCTGCTCATATCTTTCTGATTGGGGATATTTTTGACTTTTGGTTCGAATTTAAAACTGTAATTCCAAAAGGTTTTATTCGATTTCAAGGTAAACTTGCTGAAATCACGGATTCTGGAATTCCTGTAACTATTTTCACAGGAAATCATGATATGTGGCTTTTTGACTATTTTCCTACCGAACTTGGCGTTCAACTCCTGAGAGAACCTACTGATTTCAAAATTGGAAATCATCAGTTCCATATAGGACATGGAGATGGACTTGGTCCTGGTGACTACACTTATAAGATTCTTAAAAAGATTTTTGCCAATAAGATATGCCAATGGCTATTCGGTTTTTTACATCCAAATATCGGTATTGGAATTGCTACAGCTTGGTCACAAAGTAGCAGAAAGAAGAATCACTTTAAAGACGAAGGCTTTGTAGCAAAAGAACGAGAGTGGATTTGGACATACTGCACAGAAGAAGAAGCGAAGAAACACCATGACTTCTATGTTTTTGGGCACAGACATTTGCCTTTAGATTTAGAAGTAAATGAAAGTGCTAAATACCTCAATACAGGAGCTTGGTTTAGTGATAATAGCTTTGGTGTATATGATGGCACAGATTTACATCTCGAGTTCTACAAAAAAGAATTAATCAAATAGATTTGTCTTTTCGAAATAGAATAAGCCCTTCTTAAAAACAGAAAAACCCTTCCTGTTTCCAAGAAGGGCTTTGTGTTATCATAAAATATATGATTAGTAACGGTAGTGCTCTGGCTTATAAGGACCTTCTGGAGTCACACCGATATAAGATGCTTGATCGTCAGACAATACATCCAATTCAACACCAATCTTAGCCAAGTGCAATCTTGCAACTTTCTCATCAAGGTGTTTTGGAAGCATATACACCTCATTCTTGTAGTTGTCTGAATTCAACCACAATTCAATTTGTGCCAAAGTTTGGTTAGTGAATGAGTTAGACATTACGAATGATGGGTGACCAGTCGCACAACCCAAGTTCACCAAACGACCTTCAGCCAAAATGATGATATCGTTTCCGTTTACATTATAAAGGTCAACTTGTGGCTTAATGTTCTCTTTAGTAGAACCATAGTTACCATTCAACCAAGCCATATCGATTTCATTATCGAAGTGACCGATGTTACAAACGATAGTTTTGTCCTTCATAACTTCGAAGTGACGACCTACTATGATATCTTTGTTACCAGTAGTAGTTACCACGATGTCAGCCTCAGCTACAGCGTTGTCCATTTTCTTCACCTCAAAACCGTCCATTGCAGCTTGCAATGCACAGATAGGATCAATCTCAGTTACAATTACACGAGCTCCAGCACCTCTTAGAGAAGCAGCTGAACCTTTTCCTACATCACCGTAACCAGCAACAACAGCTACTTTACCAGCCATCATTACATCTGTAGCACGACGAATACCGTCTACCAATGACTCTTTACATCCATATTTGTTGTCAAATTTAGATTTCGTAACTGAGTCATTTACGTTGATTGCAGGCATTGGAAGCGTACCATTTTCTTGACGCTCAACCAATCTGTGAACACCTGTAGTAGTTTCTTCAGAAAGACCTTTAATATCTTTCACTAGCTCTGGGAAACGATCCAAGACCATGTTTGTTAAGTCTCCACCGTCATCCAAGATCATGTTCAATGGCTTTCCATCTTCAAAAGCGAACAAAGTTTGCTCGATACACCAATCAAACTCTTCCTCATTCATACCTTTCCAAGCAAACACAGGAATACCTGCAGCAGCAATAGCAGCAGCAGCGTGATCTTGTGTAGAGAAGATGTTACAAGATGACCAAGTAACGTCAGCTCCAAGCTCTACCAAAGTCTCAATCAATACTGCAGTTTGGATTGTCATGTGAAGACATCCTGCAATACGAGCACCTTTCAAAGGCTTGCTTGCACCGTACTCCTCACGAAGAGACATCAATCCTGGCATTTCAGCTTCTGCTAGTCTGATTTCTTTTCTCCCCCACTCAGCAAGTGAGATGTCTTTGACTTTGTATTTTACGGTAGTTTTTTCCACTTTAATTGCGGGTTTATAATTAATGAATTAGTGACTAAACAATTTATATAAAGAAAGTAAATTCTTCCCTTCACAAACTTCCAAATACTCGGATTTGTTTACTTGTGATTGAAAAAATGAATTTCTTTCAAATGATTCTTTTTTTTAGAATAAAGATCCTTGGCTCTGATCTTGCGGAGGCGCGATTCCTAGATGTCTGAAGGCTTCTAAGGTCGCTTGACGTCCACGAGCTGTTCGCTTCAAATAGCCCTCTTTAATCAAGAAAGGTTCATAAACTTCCTCAATCGTTTCTGCTTCTTCTCCACAGGCTGTTGCGATGGTATTCAACCCAACAGGTCCACCATTAAACTTTTCAATGATCGTTGAAAGGATACGGTTATCCATTTCATCTAAACCATCATGATCGACATTGAGTGCATCTAATGCCATTTGAGCAATTTCCATCGTAATTGTTCCATTGCCTTTAATTTCGGCAAAGTCACGAGTACGTCTCAAAAGATTGTTGGCGATACGTGGAGTACCTCTACTTCTTCTTGCTATTTCGTAGGCTGCACTATCTTCTACTGGTGCCTCCATGATATTGCAAGAACGTTTTACGATAGAAGACAAAAGCTTTGCATCATAATATTCTAATCGAGCATTGATACCAAAACGAGCACGAAGCGGTGCTGTAAGCAAACCTGACCTTGTTGTAGCTCCAATTAGGGTAAAAGGTTCCAAACTGATCTGAATGGTACGCGCATTCGGTCCAGAATCCAACATAATATCTATTCGATAATCTTCCATTGCTGAGTATAAGTATTCCTCAACTACTGGATTCAATCGATGAATCTCATCTATAAATAGAACATCTCCTTCACTTAAATTGGTCAATAAACCAGCAAGATCGCTTGGCTTTTCCAAAACAGGCCCTGAAGTAATCTTAATTTCAGCACCCATTTCATTTGCAATGATATTGGAAAGTGTTGTTTTTCCTAGACCGGGAGGGCCATGTAGAAGTACGTGATCAAGAGGTTCGCCTCTTTTTACAGCCGCTTGAACGAAAATTTTTAAATTTTCTACAATTTTATGCTGTCCTGTAAAGTCTTCAAAAGAAAGAGGTCTTAATGCTTTTTCGTAATCTCTTTCTTCTGGAGAAAAATTATCGTTATCGCCTTTTAAATAGTCTTCTCTCATAGAATTGTATATTCTTATTCTAATATACGCTTGCAAATGTAGAATATTTCCTAGAAAAAGCCTAACTAATTCGTTTACAAGGAATCAGCTTTTCGTTGCCAATTATCAAAAGAATTATTCAATATTCTTCTGAAAGTAGCATCGAAGTTTTGTTCATCTCTTGAGATATATTCTCTCCAAGCACATTGCATCAGAATAAATGACCAGATATCATAATAAGGTAATTCAAATCCCTTATCGAGTGAAAGTCTATAAATCTTAGTATAAATGATCAGCAAACGTTCTTCTTGTTTAAGTGTAGGAGGTGGAAGGTAATCTTGTTGCCTCACTATTAAATCAAGCTGCTTACTATAATCATCTTGTTCTCGCTGCTCCCTAATAATCTCTCTGATGTATGCACTTTCCATAGCTATATAGAAAACAAAAATGCCTTGAAACTCAAATGTTCAAGGCATTTTATTTATCATTTAAATGATCTTTTTCAGATTACTTCGCGTAGTTTACTGAACGCATTTCACGAATTACGGTTACTTTGATCTGACCAGGGTACTGCATATCTTTCTCAATTTTTTGAGAAATATCGAATGACAATTGTCCTGCTTCTACGTCAGATACATTTTCAGCATCTACCAATACTCGAAGCTCACGACCAGCTTGCATAGCATAGCATTTGTTTACTCCTTTGAAGTTCATTGCTAGTGTTTCTAGATCTTTCAGACGTTGGATGTAAGATTCCATCATTTCGCGTCTAGCACCAGGTCTAGAACCACTGATTGCATCACAAGATTGAACGATTGGAGAAATCAAAGTCGTCATCTCAATCTCATCGTGGTGAGCTCCAATTGCATTACATACTTCAGGATGCTCTCCGTATTTTTTGGCTAGATTCATACCCAAAATTGCGTGTGGCAATTCTGACTCTTCTGGCCAAACTTTTCCGATATCATGAAGAAGACCTGCTCTCTTAGCTCTCTTAGCATTTAAGCCAAGTTCAGCTGCCATTGTGGCTGTCAGATTTGCTACTTCTCTAGAGTGCTGTAACAAGTTCTGACCATAAGAAGAACGGAAACGCATACGACCAACCATTTTGATTAGTTCAGGATGCAGACCGTGGATACCTAGATCAATAGCTGTACGCTCACCTAGCTCCATGATTTCTTCTTCAATATTCTTACGTGTTTTAGAAACTACTTCCTCAATACGTGCTGGGTGAATACGACCATCGGCAACCAAACGAGAAAGAGATACACGTGCAATTTCACGTCTTACAGGATCAAACCCTGAAATAATGATAGCCTCTGGAGTGTCATCTACAACGATTTCAACACCTGTACTTGCTTCTAAGGCACGGATATTTCGTCCTTCACGACCAATGATTTTACCTTTCAGTTCATCACTATCCAAGTTGAACACAGATACACAGTTTTCAATTGCATGTTCTGCGGCTGTACGTTGGATGGTTGTGATAACCGTTTTCTTAGCCTCTTTTGTAGCTGTATGCTTCGCTTCTTCCATGATATCTTTGATATACACAGAAGCACTTGCACGAGCTTCATCTTGTAATGCTTCTACTAACTGCTCTTTAGCTTCATCAGCTTTAAGGTTTGCAATTTTTTCAAGGCTAGCAATCTGCTCTTGTCTTAGTTTTTCAACATTTTCACGAGCCTTTAGCGTTGCTTCTCTTTGCCCTTTTACTTCTTCGCGTTCACGATCAAGCTCATCATTCTTACGCTTGATTTGATCACGCTCTTTCGTTAGTAAAGCTTCTCTTTGCTTAAACTTAAGCTCATTTTGCTTAATGCGGTTCTCGAATTGCTTAAGTTTATTTTCGTTTACGGCTAATTGGTTTTTCTTACGATTATATTCCGAATCAAAATCAGATTTAAGTTTCAAGAATTTTTCCTTCGCCTCTAACTGTCTCTCTTTTTTGATTGCACTAGCTTTGATTTCAGCTTCTTTTACAATCATTTCTGCTTTCTTGAGCGCATCGTGTTCCCATCTCTGGAAAAGTTTTCTAAGCCCAAAACGGCCAAATAGTACCCCCAATACAAGCGATACTACCGATGCAATAATAAGTGTTATATCCATCTTTGATCTTGCTTAAATAATGTGATTCGGTGGATCATTCACAAAATGCAAAAGCGATCTCACCATCCTCAATATATAATAAAGCGTGGGGAAAGGGATCAGGGTAAATTATCGAGTTTAAAAAGAATTGAATTATTCGGCTTTTCTTAATTTTTCAACGATTAAACTGTTGATCTCATGCATTTTTTGCTGCGCGAGCTCATTTTCATCTTTCAACTTTAGAAAAGCGACAGCAATATCAAATGCTGCCATGGTTAACAAATCTTGCACATTGCGGATACCTGTCTGATCTTGCTTTTCTTCAAGCTTGCTGTTCAGAAATTCCGCAGCAGCTCGGAGAAAGCCTTCTTCCTCAGGATCCACTCTCAGGGAGTAGTTTTTGCCAGATATAGTTAAATTTATATTTATCTTCTCCATGAATGTGCCCTCCTAAATCAAACGGTCTATATATTTGATACAGTGGTCGATCTGTTGAATATAGTTATCAATTGCTTCTGTCAACTTTTTAGGATCTCCTTCTTCACCTCCCAACGACTCTACAATTCTAGTAAAATTCGACCGATATTGAAAATCATTTACGCTTTCATTCTCCTCTGAAAGCTGTGTTTTTGTGCTTTCTTGCAAGTTTGTTGCCAACTTCTCCGACTCATGATCTAAAGTCAGATTTTCAACAAGACTGTTTACTTCCTGATTTTCTTGTTTTAATACTTCGCTATTAACCGAAATTCCTTCATTACTTGAGAGTTTAAGTTTGGCTTGTTCGGCCAACTCCCATAGCATATTATTTTCTTCTATTCTATCCTCTAATTTTTCTTTTAGCTCTTCCAATTCCAGTTGTAGAAACTCTAGTTCTTCATCATTAGAATCAAAATCACTATTGAATACTTTACGGTCTTTTCCTTTTTCGGTTACCAGATGCTGTAAAGAATAAACTTCTTGAAGCTTTGCTATTAAATGACGTTCTAATTGTTTTTTATCTGCAATCACCTCATTTAGTAGAACTTCTGTCGAATCTGTAGAAACCACATTTACTTCCTCTTTTTCAGAAAGTTTCTTTTGTAAAGAAATTCTATAGTTTGACTGCACTAACTCTTGAAGTCGATAAACTTCAACTTGTTTTGCTTTTAGTAAATCTTCAGAAAGTACTAATGCTTTTTTTCCTTCAGCTAGTCTATGCTTCAATTCTGCATTTTTCCCTTTTAGCTTCGCTACTTTTGTTTTAGAATTCGTTTTCTTTTCTAAAAACTTAGCTCTTGCTTCAAGGTGATTCCCTTTTACTAAGCTTTGCAAAGCATAAACTTCATTCTGTTTAGCCAAGTAAAGCGAAGTTGGAACACTCTCTGAAGTTGATAAATCTTCATTCGTAATTTCAAGAACGATTGTCTGTTCTTCTGCTTCATTAAATTTTTCGGTTAAGAGATTTTTCTCATTCTTGTTTTCAGCACTTTCTTTCCAGTTTTGGTTGTTAAGTGCCTGTAAACGATAAACCTCTTCTTGCTTTGCGATATATAATGAAGCAGGAACGCTATCGATTGCATTTGAAGTTATAGCAGTATCTTCTAACGTCAATTGATTTTGCTCTAAAGCATCAATTTTTTGTTGCTGTCCTTCTACTTGATGACCTAACTCGGCTGCATCTTTCCAATTTTCATGGCTAAGAGACTGCAACTGATAAAGCTCATTCATTTTAGCTTTGAGAATCGTTTCTAGTTGAATAGCCTCTTTCTCCCACTGATTTTTCAAATCTTTTGAAGTTGAAAGTTGCCATTTCAAGAAATCCTCATTCTCTTGTACTTCTAGCTTTTTGATTAAAGCTTCTCGTCCTTGTGTCGCTAAATCATTTTGCAAACGATATACTTCAGCTTGCTTTTGCTTCAAGCTTGTCTTCAAGAAATATTCAGCAGAGCGAATTGATTGTATCTCATACTCTTTAGCCTCAAGTTCTGACTGATCTAAGGCTTTCGCTTTAAGCTCTGATAACTGTTTTGTATATGCCTTTTGGTTGTCTTTTACCAAAGATTGAAGTGAGTAAACTTCATCCATTTTAGCCTTCAGCAATATTTGAAGTTGAGCGACATCTTTCTCAGCTCTATCCTTCATATTTCTGAAAGCGGTAATTCGCCAATCAATAAGTTTATCCTTTTTAATTTTCAGATTTTCTTCTACACGCTTATCAATAGCTGCTTGCTGTCCTGTTGCTGCAATGTAATTTTGCAACTTCAGAACTTCAGCTTGTTTTAATTTGAAAAGAGGTAGAAGGAAATTATAATCTGATAAAAGAGCTTGATATTTTTCTTCCTTAGCATCTAGCAAAGAAGTATCTACACTCTTTGTTCTTAAATAACTAAGCTCTTCTGCATAAGAATTATGCGTTTCTTTAAGGAGCTCTTGGAGTTGGTAGACTTCTTTTTGTTTTCCTCGAATGATATACTGATCAGCTTCCCACGTTGACCTTAAGTATCTATTTTCTTTTCGGAGTTCCACCAATTCTTTTTGATGTCGCTCTAAGACACTCTCAAATTCTTTGTTGGTATACGCCAATTGCTCTGCTTGTTCTTTCAAAGCATCACGTTCGGCTGTATAAGCCTCAATTTGAGAAATAAATTCTTCTGCTTGTTTTTTCAAAACCGCCAAATCAGCTTCGCGGTTATCCACAGTAGCTTGTAGGTTTTTATTGACTACTGTAAGTTGGTTGACTTCTTTTTTGACATGCAAAAGCTCATCAAACAAGCTTTCTATGTTTGAACTGACGTCTACTACAACTTTATCAAGATTAGAATCTACCATATTCCACTCCCATTTAGATGATTGTATAGCTCTCTCATTCTCCTCCAATTCTTATACTGCCCTGCCCCACTTAGAGAGTACACTTTAAGTTGGAGAACTGCTTTCGCGATCTCCTTTCGGGTCATTGTTATTTAAAAAAATAAAGATAAAACTAATATATGATGTTTATCCACAAAAAAATACAAATTTTAATCCACAGTATAGGACTATTGTAGGATAAAAATATCATTTAGTTCTGCATATTAGGTAGAAATCTACAAAACAAAAAACACCTCTACTGAAAACATTGTGCATTTTCTGTAGAGGTATTGATTTTGTTTTGATTAAAATTCAATCAAGAAGATTACTTTCTAATCAAGATATTTAATTCTCTCTCGAAAGATGACATCAAACGCTTCATCACCTTATCGATAGCTTTATCATTTAGCGTCTTTTGCGTGTCTTGCAAGATGAAACTTACCGAATAAGATTTCTTTCCTTCTTCCAAGTGTTCGCCTTCGTAAACGTCAAATACATTGACGTCTTTCAACAATTTACGTTCTGTCTTCATTGCCAATTCTTTCACTTGAGCAAACTTAGTGCTCGAGCTCATTACCAATGAAAGGTCACGACGTACTGCAGGATATTTAGGAATTTCAGTGAATACGTAATCTGCAGAATACAAATCAAGCATTACTGACCAATCCAACTCAGCGTAGAATACTTCTTGTTTTACACCTACTACTTTAGCCACTTTAGGAGCAACTTTTCCGATTACACCAATGTGTTTTCCTTTTTTGCTCAATGACAATCCGTAAGCGAAACGATCATCTTCCAAAGAGTCTTGATCGATATCAAGAATATTCAATTTTTGGAAAATGAAGTTTGTGTATTTCTGAAGGTCATGGAAAGTTGATGGTTTTGAAGCCGCTCTCCAGCTTTCTTCAGTTACATCACCAGTCATTACCAATGAAAGCTTCGCATCTTCTTCGTAACCGTTTTCTTCTTTACGGTAAATTTTACCGAATTCGAACATTTTCAAGTTCGTTTGACGACGGTTTACGTTGTGATTTACAACTTCTAAAGCTGAGAATAACAATGTTTGACGCATCACATCTAAGTCTGCACTCAAGATGTTCAGAATCTCAACGTTTTTCTCTGAATTAAGGCTTTCAACAGCTTCCGCATAAGTATGTGTGGTTAGTGAGTTGGTCATGATTTCGTTCATGCCTGCTCCTGCCAACATCTCAGTTACTTTCGCTTGAAGTACTTCTTTGTCTTTCTTAGGGAAGTGAGCCAAGAAGTCTGAATGTAAATCTTCGCTCAATTCAACACTATTGAATCCGATGATACGAAGGATTTCTTCAATGATATCTGCCTCACGTTGAACATCAACACGGTAAGGAGGAACTGAAATTGTGAATTCCTCTTCGCTATCTGAAAGGAAAGTCATTTCCAAACCTTCCAAGATACGGTGTACCTCTTCTTTTGGAATTTCTTTACCGATCAAACGGTCGATGTGTTTATATTTTACATTGACTACAAAGTCAGCTACTCTTTCTGAGTTAGTATCTACAACTTCTGAAGACACTTCACCACCTGCCACTTCTTGAATAAGCAATGCTGCTACTTTCAAAGCTTCGGCTGGCAAGTTAGGGTCAGTTCCTCTCTCGAAACGGAAAGAAGAATCTGTCTTGATACCGTGACGTTGTGATGTTTTTCTTACGAAATCTGGCGAGAAGTAAGCCGACTCCAAGAAAATGCTAGTCGTCTTGTCAGAAACACCTGAATGCAATCCGCCAAAAACACCTGCAATACACATTGGCTCTTCAGCATTACAGATCATCAAATCTGCAGCTGCCAATGTTCTTTCTTCTTCGTCAAGCGTAACGAATTTCTCTCCTTCGTTAGCTAATTTTACAACGATTTTATCACCTTTTACCTCATCGGCGTCAAAAGCGTGAAGTGGTTGTCCCAATCCGTGCATGATGTAGTTTGTTGCATCTACCACGTTGTTGATTGGTGCCAGTCCAATTGACTTCAATCTGTTTTGTAACCACTCAGGAGAAGGTGCTACCGTCAAACCAGAAATTGTAAGACCTGTATATCTTGGACAAGCTTCTGTGTTTTCTACCTCAACAGCAATCGTACGGTTTGTATTGGCTACTTTGAAAGCTTCTGTTGAAGGGAACTTGATTTCCTTTTCCAACAACACTTTCAAGTCTCTTGCCACACCGTAATGCGATGCTGCATCTACACGGTTTGGAGTAAGACCAATCTCAACAACATCTGTTGTATCCAAATCAAAGTAATCAGCGGCTGGAGTACCGTTTGCAACATCAGTATCCAAAACCATGATTCCGTCATGAGATGCACCCAAACCGATTTCGTCTTCGGCACAGATCATTCCCATCGAAACTTCACCTCTGATTTTCCCTTTCTTGATTTTGAATGCCTCGCCTTCTGAAGGGTAAAGCATTGTACCCACTGTAGCCACAACAACTTTTTGTCCTGCTGCTACGTTTGGTGCGCCACAAACAATTGGAAGTAACTCTTCACCTCCAACATCAACTTTAGTCAAGCTAAGCTTGTCTGCACCTGGGTGTTTACCACATTCAACTACTTCACCAATTACCAATCCAGCTAATCCGCCTTCAATTGGTTCAAACTTCTCGATACCTTCTACTTCAAGTCCACCCATCGTTAGGATGTGGTCAATCTCTTCTGCAGATTTATCGAAATCTATATATTCTTTAAGCCAGTCAATTGAAATCTTCATCGCTTAATTATTTCCAGTTGGAAAGTTATTTATTCGTTAGAAATCACATTCTTTAATGAAACAACAAAAATAGGAATATATTCAAGAATAGCCACCATACATTCATCAGCTTTTTAGAATGATGGAGACTAAAGTAAATTCTTGTATCTAAGGAAGGTTGAAGGAACAATGTATTTTTGGCTTCAACTTATCTCTACTTTTAAAATTTGATCCCTCCAAATCGCAAAAGCCTTGTATTCAGATTACTTATTAACAGCTTTTCCTAACAAAACCTTTTCACTTCCTTTAATCCATTATATTTTTGTAAAAATTAAATAATCCTTTTTAGAATGCAGAGAATATTCTTTTCCCTTTTACTAGTCCTTATCAGTGTTATGGGTGTCAATGCCCAAATATTAAATGTAGAAGCTGTTCGACTTCAAGAAGACACTACCAATGTTTGGTTAGGTGCTTTTACAGGTACCTATACGCTACAAAGCCAACAAACCAAAACACTGGATTTTAGCTTTGAGACGAATGCCGCACACTTAGGACAAAATGCTGATTACTATTTCATCGGGAATATGAATTTCTTGAAAGGAAATGGAGAACAACTTATCAGTAACGGTTATCTACACCTCCGTTCAAATATTTATAAGATTTGGAAGATATCTCCCGAAATCTTCACTCAATTACAATACGATAATGTCAGAGGTTTGAAAGAACGTTACCTTATCGGTTCTGATGCTCGCTATAATTTGAAGGAAGGAGAAAAATTCAAAACTTCTGTGGGATTGGGAGCTATGTTCGAACACGAACTCTGGCAAGAAGAAAATGAAGAACAAGGAAATATTGGAAGTTTTAGGGAAACACAGTTTTTCAAAATCGCATCTTACCTCTCGGTGAATTGGGACATTAGTGACAAGCTATTTTTCAATGTCATTTCCTATTACCAAGTTCCATTTGAACGTTTGAGTCAATACCGCCTTAGTGCAACAGGTAATTTTAATATAAAGCTATCTGAACATTGGGCGTTTACCACAAGCTTCTCATACTGGTACGAAAATGAACCAATCATAGCTATAGATAAAGTAAACTACACCATTCAAAACGGATTAACGCTTTCATTCTAATTTTATAAAAGCAAAAAAGTCTTCAGATTTGAATCGAATAATGTCTTAATTCAAATCTGAAAACTTCCATGACTTTTAAAGATTTATTTCGACTATTGAGCATTTTTCTATAGCCCCATCTTCGTGTAGCTTTTTAGGGCTAAGACTCTATTAACAAGGTGTGGATGTGTAGAAAACTTCTCCGTAAACCAAACGAAAAATCCACCTTGAGATGCAGCATCTCTTATGAAACTCTTCAAGCTAATTTTTGCATAAATATGTGGCCCTGCCGTTAAAGCCAAAATTCCTTCAAAAGCTCCTTGTTCTGAAAAATGTGCACCATAACGATCACAAGTATATTCGCAAGCTCTTGAATAGGCTAAACTTAAAATTGGGATAAACAACGAAGGGAATAACCATGCCTTACCTAAATGATTTCGTTTGATATGTGCCAACTCATGACCAATCACAAACTTCATGATATCATAATTTCCTGCATTGGCTGTTTCCAATACCTCAGAATAGAGCACAAGATATTTTTTTCTTGAAAACTTCGTTACAAAAGCATTTAAAGGTCCATAAGCAACATACACCTCTGGGGCTTCTTTCAGTCCAATTTCTTCAGATTGCTTTTCTACGATATCATAAATTTCAGGATACTGAGATTTATTCAGCCTTACTGCATTTCCTTTCATCATTCCAATAAATAAACCATGAAGGAAACGTTGTGCAAAAGCTATAATACCGATATAGAGTAAAACACCAATAATATTGGCTACAATCATCACAGGGTTTGGATTTTCTAAAGCTGCTATTACTACACCCACTGCTACTACAATGTAGAAAAGCACACTAATAAAAGTCTTGATCTTTAGATAACGTCTTTCTTTAGGATGAACCTTAACCGACTCGATATCTCTTTTAGGAACAAAGGTTGGATCATGTTCTTGATAACTGAGATTCTGAGAACGGTCTTCAGTCTCTACTTTTTCCTGATACCACCCCTCAATATTTTCTTTTGGTAAGTAATGCTCTTTTAGATATTCTAAGCATAACTTTCTTTCTGTTTCACTTTGAATAAGAAGTGCTTCTTCAAATCCTTCTTGTTCGATTAAATACTTGGTTTCTCCTTCCTCTTCTGTTTTTGTAAGTTGATACAAACCTTTGGAGCTTAACTGCTCCAGTACATTATAAAGATCAAATAGATGTTTGTACTCACCTAAAACTTTATTGAAAGTGATCCATTTACGGTAATCAGTTTGAAAAGTCTTTTCGCTTTGCATTGAATTTATGTCTTTGTAAAAAATAAATCGGATAAAAAATACTTACTCAAGTAAATGACGAGTAATCTACTAAGTTCAATTTATGTAAATATTTTAATAGTTAAAGTTAAAAGGCTTAGATACATTGTTTTCAACATACATGTAGCTTTAACCTTTTTTTTATCTATAAATAATCCAATTAATTAATATTTGCTAAAATCAATGAAGTATATAACTTTGCACACTAAATGACAATATCAAACTTTTTAACCTCAAATGAAGTATCTTTTTTTTATACTACAATTCCTTACTGTATTTGTAATTTCATTACAGACCAATGCGCAGATAGGTCTTAAAACCTCATTTGTAAAACCTAGTAATGATTTTGCTAATGCATACAAGCCATCTATCAGCTATGAAGTAATTCTAACTAATGATACTAAAAAAACTTTCTTACAAAAAGGTGTTCACTCATCTTTTATTGTAGGCTACCAATCTTTTAATACCACACAAGATACTTTATGGACATTTGGAGTAATTAATGACCACATTATTTCATCAGGTTTTCAAATGATGGGAGATTATAAATCATTTTATTTAGGAATGATATTAGATTATCAATTTTTTGAATCTGTCATTAGCCCTATAATAGGCTTTGAAGCATATGGATTCTACAACTCCTATAGTTCTTTTTCAGATTTTGAAGGGAGTACAACTACATTGAGTAATATCAATGAAAAAGCAATTGGTCTTAGTCCAAGAATCGGCGTAAAGGCAATCCTTTTGAATCAGCTTGATCTTACTATTTCATTGAGTAAACCAATCTTTTTAACCGAAGACCAATACATATCTTCTTACTGGAAAAACTCTATATCCCTCATCTATTATTTTGACTAAAATGAAATTAAAATTTTATCCATCCATAGTATGTATACTATTATTTCAATCTTGTAGCGCATTTCTTGATGAGATGAACTTTGACTTATTTAAAGATTATGACCAATGTACACCTCTTATCTCTGAAAACAGTTACTATCAACAAGACTCCACTAATGGGTCTACTACTCTTGTGTCTGAAGTAATTAATGAAGGAGCATATGAAATTATAGCAAATGGCTATTACTTAAGTACAGACTCCAACGGAGTTTTATCAGAAAATCAAATCATAGTAAATTCCTCATTAGGAGAATTTAGTGCAGAGTTTAATGCAATACTAGGACAAGAATATTTCTTTTATCCTTTTTCTATAAATGAGTGTGGAATGTCAAAAGGGAAAATGCAAAGCTTTGTAGCTAATTGGTATCCACCTCTTCCTGAAGTTCCATGTGAATTAAATGATAATGAAATTATCGACAATGGTGCCACTTCTAAAATTGGTAAAGTTTATGAAACTCTATCTCCAGCTTTTGGTAAGTATCAAGTATCTACTTCAGGGGGTACTTTAGGACTAAAATTTTATTTCTCTGAGATTCCAATGAATGGAGAATACCATAGTACAACAGCCCAATATTTAGAGTCAGGCACAAAAAAGGTCATGATAATATTAGACTATAATAACTATAGACAAGTTGAAGAAGGAACCATATATGTAAGTGAAGTTGAAGACTATATAATTATCTCATTCTGCGATATAAAATATACTTGGAGTATTGACTCTACTGAAAAGCTATATTCTTTAAAAGGACAAATAAAATTCAAACCAAATTTTAAATAAGACACATTCCTATGAAATTTTTTTTACTATTAGTAACACCATTATTGGTTATTAGTAATTTTTGTCATGCTCAATTCCAACAAACCAATGTAAAACACCTTCAAGAGATAAAAGATCGTACATTGCTAGTTCTTGAGGTCAGTATTCCTGCAAAAACGCAAAAGAGAATAACAAAAAAATACGGTCAACAAAAGCTCAATGAAATCCAAAATACATACGTAGAATTCAACAGCTATGTAAAAGAATTGATCACTAAAGAGTGGGACTTCAATAAAAAAGTTGAGTACATGCCTCAAGATCAGTTTCTCTCATTGAGTAAGAAACAAAAGCAAAAATATGCTGTACTACACTTCACCTCTTATAAATATTCTCGTTCTAGTGGTCAATTACCTTCAAGTTACGTTATCCTAGCTCCTGAACTTATAGGAGAGAAAGATCAAGCGAATCATAAATTTAGAGAACTTCACCATGCATTAATCCTTAATAGAGGTGAGAAGATATATGCATCTTCTCTAAAAGGTCCAATAGTATTTGTCAACTTACCCGAACCATATCCTTCATTTATCTCTAGTAAGTTTGGGATTAGAAACATAAAAATGACAATTACTAATAGAATGAAAGGTGAGAAAATCACCAAAAAAGGATTCTATGCAGAGATCTCCAAAAATGCTAAAGAGCTAAAAAATAAAACCTTACTTGTCAAAAATAGCTCCTTACATAAAAAGTTTTCTTTTAGTCAACTAAAAAAGTTATATAAATATCCTGTGAAATTGGTTACCGATGTAGAGTACGAAAAGTATTTTAAAGAGGAGTCTTCTGATTATGCGTTCCTATTAGTTATCCCTACGGTGTCATCTACTACTGTCATTTTCTCAACTTGTATTATTGATGGAGCGTCTGGTAAATATATGGGCTTCGCTATGCCTTCAATGGGTGGCATGCTACTTAGTGCAAATACAGGGGGAATTAGCACTATTGGCAATATTGGTAAGATTAAAGAAAAAACCTTTTCTAACATGATTAAAACCGCTAATATTTAGTTATAGATAAGGGTTTAAGCACAATGTACTTAAACCCTTATCGTTCTAAAACTTCTATATAGCCAATTACTACCTCACGATAAATAAGTATCGCTCCTAAGCGTTAAATACTTTCTTGTACATTTGCCTTCACCAATTCAGCTAGATAATCTCCAACCTCAGAACATTTCTTAGCTGCTTCTTTATCTAAATCTTCTGTCACATAGTTCTCAGAGATCGCTTTGTCTACGGCTGTTCTTACGGCATTTCCTTCCGTGTACATTCCGATACCATCCAACAACATAGCTGCTGAAAGAACTGTAGCCATTGGGTTCGCTATATCTTGTCCTGCTGCTTGTGGATAAGAACCGTGAATAGGCTCATACATTCCTACTTTTGCTCCAATTGAAGCAGAAGGTAATAATCCCATAGAACCCGTAAGTACAGATGCTTCATCAGAAATAATATCACCAAACATATTTTCAGTCAAGATGACATCAAACTGAGAAGGCCATTGGATCAGTTGCATAGCGGCATTATCCACGAACATATAATCTACTTCTACATCTGGGTATGATGAAGCCATTCCTCTTACAACCTCTCTCCACAAACGTGATGTTTCCAATACATTTGCTTTATCAACTAGCGTAAGTTTCTTTCTACGATTTTGAGCGGCTTCGAAAGCAAGTTTTGCAATACGCTCAATCTCACCCGTAGAATAAGCACAGTTGTCATATGCCTCATCACCTTTTTCGTTTCTACCTTTTTCACCAAAGTAGATACCTCCAGTCAATTCTCTATACACAACTAAGTCAGCACCTCTAACTTTCTCCTCTTTCAATGGAGATTTATGGATAAGGGCTTCAAAAGTAGTTACAGGACGAATGTTTGCAAAAAGACCTAAACTCTTACGAAGTGCCAATAAACCTTGCTCTGGTCTTACCTTCGCATTCGGGTCGTTATCGTATTTTGGATGACCGATTGCTCCGAAAAATACGGCATCAGATGCTTTACAAACCTCAAGTGTTTCTTCTGGTAGTGGATTTCCTGTTGCATCAATTGCAACTGCTCCTACCAAAGCTTCTGTGTAATTGAACGTATGTCCGAACACTTCTGCTACTGCATCCAATACTTTAATTCCTTGTGCTACTACTTCAGGTCCGATACCATCACCTGCTAGTACTGCTATATTTTTAGTTGCCATTTTTGATCTGCGCGTTATAAGTTGAAAGAGACCCAGCTTCCACTAGGTCTCTTTTTATATTCTGTTTAAAAAATATCTTGTCGTTGTGCTTCGAAAGCTTCGATTTTGTCTTTCTTACTCAGCAAGAAATCAATATCGTCATAGCCGTTCAACAAACACATTTTTTTATAGTCATTGACCTCAAAAGTCTCTTCCAAATCTGTTCCTTCTACCTTGATTGATTGAGTAGTTAGATCTACTGAAATAGACACTTCTGATGAAGCTTGAAGTTCAAAGACTTTATCTAGAAACGTTTGACTTACTTGTACGGGAAGTACACCATTGTTTAGTGCATTTCCTTTAAAGATGTCTGCAAAGAAACTGGAAACAACCACCTTGATTCCGTAATCGTGAATAGCCCAAGCAGCATGCTCACGAGAAGATCCGCATCCGAAATTTTTCCCTGCCACCAAGATTCTCTTGCCTTCATGCGTATTGTCATTCAAGACAAAATCTTCTTTTGGTGAACCGTCAGGAAAATAACGCCAATCTCTGAAAAGGTTTTCACCAAATCCATCTCTTGTCGTAGCCTTAAGGAAACGAGCTGGAATAATTTGGTCTGTATCTATATCTTCAATCGGCAATGGAATGATGCCCGATTGTAATGTTTCGAATTTTTCCATATTTATTGGGAGCTAAAGCTCCGTTAAATTGTCGAATTAAGGCTTTGCCTTGTTGAATTGTTGAATAGAGTTGAGACTTCGATTGTTAGAAAACTCAATTGAAAAGAATCATATACTATATTTTCAATTCAACTTTTCAACGATTCATCAACTCAACGAAAATGTAGTTTTTACTTTTACACCGTTTCAGCAATCAGTTCTCTCACGTCAGTGATCTTTCCTGTTACTGCTGTAGCCGCAGCCATCAAAGGACTTGCAAGAAGCGTACGAGCGCCTGGTCCTTGACGTCCTTCGAAGTTACGGTTTGAAGTAGACACACAATATTCGCCCTTAGGCACTTTATCTTCGTTCATTCCCAAACAAGCTGAACAACCTGGTTCACGTAGCTCAAAACCTGCCTCAAAAAGTACTTTATCAATACCTTCTTCTTTGGCTTGTTTTTCGACTTGTTTAGATCCTGGAACAATCAGTGCGGTTACATTGTCAGCTTTTTGCTTTCCTTTTACGAAAGCAGCTACTTCTCGTAAATCTTCGATACGACTATTGGTACAACTACCAATGAAAACGTAGTTTACTTCCTTACCCAATAATGATTGTCCCTCTTCCAAGCCCATGTATTCCAATGATTTTTTGAAAGAATCAGGGTTAGAAGCATCTGAAGCAGTTGGGATATTCTCCTGTACTCCGATACCCATTCCTGGATTAGTACCGTAAGTAAGCATAGGCTGAATATCTTCTGCTTTGAAAGTATATTCTTTATCGAAAGTCGCATCCTCATCTGTGAAAAGTGTCTTCCAATAAGCTACAGCTTTATCGTAAGACTCACCTTGAGGTGCAAATTCTCTTCCTTTAATATATTCGAAAGTTGTTTCGTCTGGAGCGATCATTCCACCACGAGCACCCATCTCGATACTCATATTACAAACCGTCATACGTGCTTCCATAGAAAGCGAACGGATTGCACTACCAGCAAATTCGATGAAGTGACCTGTTCCTCCACCAGCTGTTAATTGAGAAATGATGTAAAGAACGATGTCTTTTGAAGTAACACCTTCTTCTAACTCTCCATCAACAGTAATTCGCATCGTTTTTGGTTTTGTTTGCAATAGACATTGTGTAGCCATCACCTGTTCTACTTGCGATGTACCAATACCAAATGCAATTGCTCCAAATGCGCCGTGTGTAGAAGTATGGCTATCACCACAAACGATAGTCATACCTGGTTGAGTGAAACCTAATTCTGGTCCGATAACGTGTACAATCCCTTGATAAGGGTGTCCCAAACCATAAAGTTTCACACCATGATTATGACAGTTTTCTGTCAATTTATTCACTTGCGAACGAGATAATGAATCTTTAATTGGCAAGTGTTGGTCTTTCGTAGGAACGTTGTGATCTGCGGTAGCGAGGATTCTATCTTTTCTGAAAAGCTCTACTCCACGTTTCTCAATTCCGGCAAAGGCTTGCGGACTTGTTACTTCATGAATAAAGTGCTTATCGATATAAAGAATCTCTTGATTCCCTTCCACGTGTTCAACAACGTGGCTATCCCAAATCTTATCGAAAAGTGTTTTAGCCATCTCTTATGTGTCTCTTTGTTAATTTATCTTGGTTATATGCGCTCTTATTGATACTTAAACAGCTGCAGGAGTTTCAGCAAAAATGGTATGCAAATCTGCATCAACTACTTCTTTTTTCTGATCCGCTACGTTTAAGAATTTTCTGTACACCTCTTCCAACATATCATGACGTACTTGGTAGCCCAATTTAGAAGCTCTATACTTCAAGGCTGCACGACCACTACGAGCTGTCAATACAATCTGAGATTGATCAACACCTACTTCTGCTGGATCGATGATTTCGTAAGTTTCACGACTCTTGATCACACCGTCTTGGTGAATTCCTGATGAGTGTGCAAAAGCATTTGCTCCTACGATGGCTTTATTGGCTTGAACAGGCATTTTCATTCTATTTGACACTAGGTTACTCAAACCTGTCAATTCTCTAGAATCAATTCCTGTTTGTACGTTCATATCTCTATGCTGACGCATAATCATGACAACTTCTTCCAAAGAAGCATTTCCCGCTCTTTCTCCGATACCGTTTATCGTACACTCGATCTGGCGAGCTCCGTATTGCACCCCTGCAATTGAGTTTGCAGTAGCCAAACCAAGATCATTATGACAGTGTGTAGAAATAGTAGCCTTGTGGATACCATTCACATTTTCCATCAAATATTTGATTTTAGCTCCGTATTGCTCAGGTAAACAGTATCCTGTAGTATCAGGAATATTCACAACTGTAGCACCAACCTTGATCACTTCTTCCACTACTCTTGCCAAGAACTCATTATCTGTACGACCTGCATCTTCTGCATAAAACTCGACGTCTTCAACAAAACGTTTAGCGTATTTGACAGCAGATACGGCTCTTTCAATGATATCTTCTCTTGACGAACGTAATTTGTGGAAAATATGGCTATCTGAAGTTCCGATTCCTGTATGAATACGTGGACGAACTGCAGGGATCAAAGCCTCAGCAGCTACTTCAATATCTTTCTTCACAGCTCTTGTGAGTCCACATATTGTTGCATTCTTTATAACTTTTGAAATTTCATTTACAGAAGTAAAATCACCTGGGCTCGAAATTGGGAATCCAGCTTCAATTACATCCACTCCGAGTTTCTCAAGTGCTAAAGCGATTTCAATCTTTTCACTCTGATTTAACTTACAACCTGGGACTTGCTCCCCGTCTCTCAAAGTTGTATCGAAAATTGCAACATGTTCCATAACTTATATGAATGTAGTGATATTGAGTTCGTTCTATTTTTTCTAAGAGATTGCAAGCTAGAAAGAGAAAAAACGATTGAAAAACTTAAATCTATAAGGCCTTACAATTTCTAAAGTTGTGAGTTGAGCTTGATTTTCTTCGTTTTTTAGTAATTTAGGGCAGAAAGCATCAAACAATAATTACAATGCCCAACCAACAAACGGAACATCTTTTTCAGCTAATTAAATCTCTAACAAAGTCTGAAAAGCGTAGTTTTAAGCTCTATGCACAGCGCACAAGTAACAAGGAAGGGATGAAATTTATCCAGCTTTTCGATGTGTTGGATAAGTCAGATCATTATGATGAAAAAGTTATTCTTGAGAAAACGAATATAAAAAAAGCACAACTTTCAAATCTGAAAGCACATTTATACAAACAACTGTTAACCAGCTTAAAACTCAATAGTGCTGCTCGGAATATTGATATGCAAATCCGAGAGCAAATTGACTTTGCCCAAGTTCTTTATCTCAAAGGACTTTATAAGCAAAGTCTTAAAATTTTGGATAAAACTCGTCAAATGGCGGATACCTATGAGCGTTTCACATTAAAGTTGGAAGTCATAGAATTTGAAAAGATTATTGAGCAACAATATATCACCCGAAGTCTAAGAAATAGAGCTGAGGAATTGACTAGCGAAGCAGGTAGTACTCGCAATAAAATTGCACACCTACATCAGCTTTCCAATTTATCGCTTACTCTTTATGGTATTTATATTAAAGCCGGGCATGTTCGTAATATTGATGATTACAAAAGAGTAAAATCGTTCTTTTTTACTCGTCTGCCAGAACTTGACCCCGAAAAGCTTAGCGGTACCGAAAAATTGTATTGGTACATCTGTCATGTTTGGTACAGCTTTATCATTCAAGATTTTGTAAAATGTTATCGTTATGCTCAAAAATGGATTGAGCTTTTCCACGAACACCCTAACCTTCTAGACCGAGAGCCAGAGTGGTACTTGAAAGGAATTCATTATTTCTCTGAAACAGTCTTTTTACTGGGTAGACAAGATCAGATGCAATATGCTCTAGATTCTCTACTCCAATTTGAAGAGCGATATGCAGGAAAGATGAATGAGAATCTGGAAATTCTAGGGTTTCTGTATGAATATACACTTCGTCTGAATATGCATTTTGCGGAAGGGACTTTTACGGAAGGTACTTCCCTTGCGCCTAAAATTGAGGAACGCATTGCACAGTATGCAGAAAAACTAGACAATCATAGAATTCTAGTTTTCTACTACAAAATTGCATGTATGTACTTTGGAGCTGGAGATAACTCAAAATGTATCTTCTATCTGAACAAAATCATTTCATACAGAGACACACGACTTCGTGAAGACATCCATTGTTTTGCTCGTATACTTAGTTTGGTTGCACACTTTGAGATGGGAAATGATGACTTGGTTGAATATCAGGTGAAGTCTGTTTATCGTTTCTTAGGAAAAATGAATGACCAAAATGCGGTGCAAGAAGAAATCTTCAAGTTTTTGAGAAAATTAGGCAAAATCTCAAACCAAGAAGAACTGAAAGTGCAGTTTGTCTCACTTCGAGAAAAGCTCATTGAACTTCGTGAAGATCCTTATGAACGAAGACCATTCAACTACCTTGATCTAATTTCTTGGCTAGAGTGTAAAATTACAAATACCCCAATTCAAGAAGTGATCAAAGAAAAATATACAAGTCATAAAGAAAGATAGTTTCATACTATCTTTCTTTTTTTACTCTTAAAAATCGCCAATATTAGCTGAGCGTAACTTTGTTAGAATGACAGATAATTGTTCCGCCTCTTCGACATTTATATTGTCCAAAAACTTCTTGAAGGTTCCTAATTCTTTATCTATTTCAACCAAAAGATTTAAGCCTTTCTCTGTTATTTCTACATATACCACCCTCCTATCAGAATCAGAACGATACCTTGTTACTAAATCTCTAGGTAATAATTTATCAATCATTCGGGTTGTATTAGGCGATCGATCGATCATCCGATCGTTAATATCATGGATAGTTAGGGCAGAAGGAAAAGAGCCTCTCAACATTCTTAGGATATTATACTGTTGAGTGGAAAGATTATACGGTTTCAGAAAAGAATTATGTCTGCTTGTAATTGCATTTGCTGTTACTAAAATCTCAAACATTGCTTTCATCTGAGGCGTCTTGAAATTTGTTGTTTGGATTCGGTATTCGATTCTAGCACTCTTATCTTCGGTTTGAAGATCAGATTTTTTTGTATCAGACATGATCATAAAATTGAATAAAATCTGTTCTTAAATTGTGAAATTTTAAGTGGATAGCGTTCAGATAAAGAACAAAAGTCTTAAATTTATGTCTTGATAACGGTGACTATTTAGTGAGATTTTATTGATTCTTATCCCTATAGCCTAAGTTTAGTAGTAAGCTTATCCTATTCAACGTTTCATATTGTGATAGAACGATCTTAATTTTTTTCAGCTTTGGAGACTATGATGGAGAATGCAAGTACACAATTCAACCAAGATTTCATACTCGATGTAAAAAACTTAAAGGTTGAATTCCTAATTGGAAATAGCAGCTTTTTAGCAGTTGACCAGATTAACTTTAGAGTTGAGCGTGGTGAAACACTCGGCATTGTAGGCGAATCAGGCTCTGGAAAATCTGTTTCGGTACTTAGTATTTTAAACCTTCTCAAAAACAGAAAAAATATTCGAGTTAGCGGAAATATCCTTTTCCGAAGTAAACGACTTGGAATGGTTGACTTGCTTCAACTTTCTGAAAAAGAGCTTGAGTCTATTCGTGGCGGAGAAATCGGGATGATCTTTCAAAATCCTATGAGTTCTCTCAATCCTGTTGTACAATGTGGCGACCAAGTGATTGAAGCTCTTTTAGCTCACGAACCAATTCAAAAATCTGCAGCGAGACGTAGGGTACTACAACTTTTCAAAAAGGTCAAGCTAAAAGACCCTAAGAAAGTCTACAAATCGTATCCTCATGAGCTTTCTGGAGGTCAACGTCAGCGTGTCATGATTGCGATGGCACTTATTTGCCGTCCTCCCCTTCTTATAGCAGATGAACCTACAACAGCACTTGATGTAACTGTCCAAAAAGCAATCTTAGAAATCTTACAAGAAATGCGTTACGAGCTTGATACAGCTTGTATCTTTATTTCTCATGACCTTGGTGTTATTGCTGAGATTGCAGACCGAGTAAGTATTATGTATAAAGGAAATATTGTTGAAACTGGAATTGTCTGGGAAATCTTCAACAATCCTCGTCATGCTTATACCAAAGGTTTACTTGCTTGTCGTCCAAGAATGGATATCGAGATCGGACGCTTACCTGTTGTAAGTGATTTTCTGCGTCTTTTACCCAATGGACGTATCGAGTCTGTAAGTAATCAGAAATTCAAGTTTCTCTATGAAAATATTGCGCTAAACGAGAATGCTATATATAAAAAGGAGTTTGAGCAAGATTTCGTGTATGCACAAGAGCCAATATTGGAGGTAAAAAATCTATGTAAAACATATCCAGTCAAAAAGAATTTCTTAGGTCAAACAGTAGAATGGCATAAAGCCGTTGATGATGTTTCCTTTGAAGTTTTTGAAGGTGAAACACTCGGACTTGTAGGTGAATCGGGCTGTGGAAAAACCACCTTATCTAGAACTATACTTCAACTTACAGAGCCGACTAGCGGTGAGGTCATCTATGATGGAAAAGATATTTCTCAGCTCTCTTCCAGAGAAAAGCAACGTCTTCGAAAAGACATGCAAATTGTTTTTCAAGATCCTTATTCAGCTCTAAACCCTAGAGAGACTATTGGTCAAGCAATCATGGAGCCTATGATGGTACACAAACTCTACCCTACTGAAAAAGAGTGTAGAGAAAAAGCCATCGAACTGCTTGAAACAGTCAACCTCAATGAAGCTTTCTTTGACAGATACCCCCATGAATTTTCAGGAGGACAATGCCAACGTATCTGTATTGCTAGAGCTTTAGCTCTAAATCCTCGATTTATTATCTGTGACGAATCTGTTTCAGCACTTGATGTATCTGTTCAAGCTACAGTTTTGAACTTGCTAAACCACTTGAAGCGAGAGCGTAACCTTACCTATATTTTTATTTCGCACGACCTTTCAGTTGTTAAATACATGGCTGATCGTATTTTGGTCATGAAAGATGGTAGAATTGTAGAGTTGGATATGGCTAAAAAAGTCTATAACCGTCCGAGAAATTCATATACAAAAGAACTGATCAACGCGATACCTAAGGGTACATCTGAAGATATCCGAAAGGCTATGATTGAGCGTAAGAAAAAGCAGATTGAGAAAAGAAGTAAACTTGCAGCGCGCAGAAGTTGGTAACTCTATCCTTTAAACTATTACCCTACTCATTATCAAATACTAAACCTGCTCCATCGCATATGGAGCCTGTAGATTGGTTATTTTCCACATTATTAAATGTGTCAAAATCACACTAGTTAATATTTTATAAAACCAAGCGTTTTCCCTCCTTATTTTAATCCTTATTACATTTCTCAGACTTTAGAATTCCAAATGGATTTTTTTAGAGCAAATGATGTTCTATCTGAAAGAAAAAGGAATCAAAAATGGTCATTTTCAAGACCTATTAAACGATTTTGAGCAATCGTAATCTCAACAAATTGAAAAGCCTTGAGAGAATTTTAATCAGATTTCTACCATAAAATACTCTCAATCTTCTCGTAAGCTAACATAAGTCATCATTTTCAAGTGATGTGCTTATACCAAAAAAAAGGTAGAGTTAGTATCTTTGCTCACGAAATTAGTTTTTATACAAAACAGAAAAATTATTTCCAATGTCCACTGATATCGTAAAAAACATTAAACCAGGTGTAGTAACTGGTGAAGATGCAGAGATCTTATATCAATATGCAAAAGAGAAAGGTTTTGCTCTTCCTGCAGTAAACTGTGTAGGTACTGATACTGTAAACGCTGTATTGGAAACTGCGAAAGAATTGAATGCTCCTGTTATCATTCAATTGTCAAACGGTGGTGCTCAGTTCTACGCTGGTAAAGGACTAAGCAACGACGGTCAAAAAGCAGCTATCATTGGAGCTGTTTCTGCTGCAAAACACGTTCACGAAGTAGCTGAAGCTTATGGAGTACGCGTGATTTTGAACACTGACCACGCTGCGAAGAAATTGTTGCCTTGGATCGACGGTCTATTGGACGCTGGTGAAGAGTTCTACAAGCAACACGGAAAGCCTTTGTATACTTCTCACATGATTGACCTTTCTGAGGAGCCAATCGAAGAGAACATCGCTATCTCTAAGCAATACTTTGAGCGTATGGCCAAAATCGGTATGACGCTTGAAATCGAGCTTGGTATCACTGGTGGTGAGGAAGATGGTGTTGACAACTCTGATGTTGACGTATCTCGTCTTTACACTCAACCAGAAGAAGTAGCTTACGCATACAAAGAGCTAGGTCAAGTTGATCACAAATTCTTGGTTGCTGCAGCTTTCGGTAACGTACACGGTGTATATAAGCCAGGTAACGTTGTATTGAAGCCTGCTATCTTGGATGACTCTCAAAAGTACATCAAAGAGCAATTCAACACTGAAGCTGACAAGCCAGTTAAATTCGTATTCCACGGTGGATCAGGTTCTTCTGTAGAAGAAATCAGAGAAGCTATTGGTTACGGTGTAATCAAAATGAACATTGATACTGATACACAATGGGCATTCTGGGACGGTATCAGAGCTTATGAAGCTGAGAACCGTGAGTACTTGCAAGGACAAATCGGTAACCCACAAGGTGCTGATGAGCCAAACAAGAAATTCTATGACCCACGTGTATGGTTAAGAAAAGGTGAGCAAACAATGATTGCTCGTTTGAAAAAAGCGTTCGAAGATTTGAACAACGTTAATACACTATAATTATTCTCAACCCTTGAGAATAATAACCTCTCCAATACTTTATTGGAGAGGTTTTTCTTTGCCTTCTATTTTCATAATTTCATCCAAGGTATTTTTTTCAATCGTAAAAAGATGAAATCAAGAGGATTATCTTGCATACCTACTTTTTCCTACTAATTATCATACCTTACATTTTCAAGAGCCCCTATTGAAACGTATTTTTGTAAAATATAATACTATTATTACTGACCTATAAAATTCACAACCTTGAAGAATATCATATTAGGACTACTAAGCTTGTGCGTATTGGGCTTGATGGGCTGGGAATACAAACAATTTCGCGACGAACAAAAAATGCCAGAATATGCAACAGATGACAAACGAGAAATACCACTCACCTCAGAGATTGTCCATATTGATATTCCAAAAGAAATAGATTTCTGTGGAGAAAAAGTAAACTTGAACGACCCCGATGTAAGAGAAAGACTAGACAGAGAACTTCAAGTCAATACTTTTTGGCATTCCAATACCATCCTTACCATGAAGCGAGCCGCTAAATGGTTTCCAATGATCGAGAAGATATTAAAAGAGGAAAATGTTCCTGACGATTTCAAATACTTGGCAGTTATTGAAAGCGGATTGATCAATGTGGTTTCGCCAGCTGGCGCTACAGGATTTTGGCAATTCATGCCCAAAACAGCGAAAGACTTCAAGCTTGAAGTGAACAAAGAAGTTGATATGCGTTACAACCCAGAATTAGCAACTCGTGCTGCCTGTGCATATTTCAAAAAGGCGCATGAGAAATTTGGCTCTTGGACAGCTGTGGCTGCTGCATACAATATGGGTGTAAGAGGTTACGTAAGAAGTGTAGAGAAACAAATGGTAAATAATTACTACGAGCTTCTACTCAATCCAGAGACTTCTAGATATGTATTTAGAATTTTGGCTGTAAAAGAGATTTTCACCAATCCAGAAAAATATAACTTCAAGCTAAAGGCAGATAACCTCTACAAAGCCGAAAAGCTGAAATACATTGAGATTGATAAAACCATTGAAAATTTAGCTGAATGGGCTATTCTTCATGATATCAACTATAAAATTCTGAAAAGACATAATCCTTGGCTACGTATGAACAAGCTTACTGTCAAGAAGAATAAATATAAAATCGCAATTCCTAAAGACACGAGCCCTTATAAAACAACAACTTAAAACTGTAATGTTGATAAGTATGTTTATAAACAGTAATTGTGAATAACTTTTAAGAAAAAAGCACTGCCATAAGTCAAAATTCAAGACTTATGGCAGTTTTTATGTTGATAACTTATACTTATTCACAGTTTAGCGAATAAAAAAGTCAATTCTTCAAAATCCGACTGTTGATAAGTGAATTAAATACTCATCTCAACAATTTCAACAACTTTCTCAGGAGTGATGTCTTGTCGCTCTCCCATTCCTAACCAATTTCTTTCTTTGAAACGGTCAGCGATAATCTTTGAAGCCTCCGAATAATCAGAAGTATAATCAGAGATTTTAGTTTGAATACCTAAGCTTTCCAAGAATTCAACTGTTTTCTCAATAGCCTTCTGAGCTCTTTCGTCTTCTGTTCCTTCAGTAATATTCCAAACACGCTCTCCGTATTGAACTAACTTTTCTTTCTTGTTTTCGAACATTACTCTGAAAAGGTTTGGTCCGATAATAGAAAGAGTTCTTGCATGATCAATTCCGAATAGAGCAGTAAGCTCGTGACCAATCATATGCGTAGCCCAGTCTGTAGGAACTCCTTGCTGAATCTGTCCATTCAGAGCCATTGTAGCCGAGTACATCAAGTTAGCTGCAGCTTCATAATCGTTAGGGTCAGCAATCACTTTTGGTCCTACTTCTACCAAAGTATTCAGAATACCTTCCGCAATTCGATCTTGGATTGGTGCTCCTGCTGGATAAGTTAAATACTGCTCCAACACATGCCAAAATGCATCTGCTGTACCATTTGCAATCTGTCTTTTCGGTAATGTTCTTACTACTTGTGGGTCAAGTACCGAGAACTGAGGGAAAAACATTGGACCTCCGAATGTACGCTTTTCTTTGATTTCTGAACGGCTTACTACCGCTCCCGAGTTAGCCTCAGAACCTGTAGCAGGGATTGTCAATACAGTACCGAAAGGAACGGCTGATTTCAATTTTCTACCCAAGCTCTTTGCCAAAATATCCCACTCATCATCACCGTCGTAAGGGATTGCTGCCGAGATGAATTTTGTTCCGTCAATCACAGAACCACCACCAACAGCCAACAAATAATCTACCTTATTTTCTCTTGCAAGGTTAACGGCTTTCATCAGAGTTGTGAATTCTGGATTGGCTTCAATACCTCCAAATTCCAACACTTCAAAATCTTTTAGTGCCTCAATCACTTGATCGTATACTCCATTTTTCTTGATACTTCCCCCTCCATAAGTCATCAAGACTTTAGAACCTGCAGGAATTTCGCTAGCAATTTTCGATGTCTGATCTTTACCGAAAATCAGTTTTACTGGGTTTTTATACTCAAAATTGCGCATTTTATCTTTTTTTGAATGATTCAATCTTAGCTATGTGCAAGATAAAGATCGAGCACGATTTATTAACGTATCTCATTCCAAATTGTTAGATAAATACGAGGGTGAGTTATAATTTTTATTTACTCGTAAACATTATGACTCCATCCAATTTCCTAAAAGCCTTTTTACCCAAGGCATTACAGGATAAACCATAAGTGAAGCGACAACTACCACAGTAAGAAAAACAGAAAACTGTGGTGGAAAACTTCTCATAGGTAGAAATAAAGTCAAAATCCAATCAGCTATCAGAATGAGAGGATAAACAGTAAAAATAGTAACAAGTACCTGTTTCCAATAACTCGGACTCTTTGCTTGTGACGTCTTGTGTTGATTCATAATTACGGTTTTGAACAGATTCGGAAAGCGGACTTTTCAATCCGCTCTACTCATCTATCTGAAATACGTTTGTAACTCACATTTTTAGGCGAAGCCAAAACAAATAATTCACTTTCTTCTGAGGATTTTATTTCAAACTCTGCTTTGTCTTCAATTTTGGTGAAAGCATCTTTCAACATCACTTGACCTTCTATTTTTACACTGCCCTTCATCAAGTAAACCGAATAAACTGAGTTTTCATCCAAAACAATCTGATGTATTCCTTCCGTGAGTTTATAACGTTTAACAGAGATACCTTCTGCATCTGTTTGAATGGGTGCATTTTCACCTACATAATTCATGACTTCCAAATTATTTTCTCTTGCCCAAGAAAATTCTTCTGCCTGAAAGTCTTTGTAAGAAGCCGATTTATTCAATGACTTATTGAAATCGGGGTCAAACCAAATTTGAAAAGCTCTAGAACCTTTGATGTATTTTTCTGAATGATAAACACCATTTCCTGCTTGAATCTGCTGTACTCCGCCTGCTAGTAGTGGCGTCCAAATATCAGATGCCGTATCGTAATGTTCTAATCCTCCTTCAAATATGAAGGTCAGAATCTCGATTCCTTCATGTGGATGCATTGGGAATGTACCTTCTTCAGGAGCTTCTACATGTGCCCAATAAATCAGATTAGAATATAAAGGATCGCCTGCCAAAGGCTTATTTTCTTTCAATCTTCCTCCGAAAAGCTCAACGGCATGTTGAGCTTGTTTCGATTTAATTTTTAATTCCATTACTCAGCTGTTTGTGGTTGTTGTACCAAAAAACTCTCGTATACCAGTCCGTAAGAAGTATGACTTGCCAAAACTTCTGCCAAAGGATATGCCTTTTCCGTTCTCCAGTCGTGCATGATTTCAGCCAATGCAGAAGCCCAAGTAGAAACTTTTACTCCGGCTTGAGCCAAACGCTGAACAGTCACCTCTTGCACCAATTTGTTCCAAGTGCCCGATGCATCAATGATGGCGTATGGATCGTAGCCTTCTGCCAAAGCTGAAAGTGCAGGAAACATTAAACAAACGTCTGTTACAATGCCTGCCATAATGATTTTCTTACGACCAGTCTGCTCGACTGCTGCCTTAAATTCTGGATTGTCCCAAGCATTAATTTCTCCTGGGCGTTTGATGTGTACTGCGTCTGGAACGATATCGAGTACTGATTGAATAAAAGGACCATTTGGACCTTCTGGCATACTCGAAGTGATAATGACAGGAATGTCTGCCGCTTTTGCCATTTTCACCAAAGCGATCAAGTTCGTACGTAATAAGTCTGGCTCAATGTCTCTGACACTCGCCAACAAACCTGTTTGGTGGTCGATGAGCGTTAAAACAGCATTGTCAACTGATAGGAATTCTGAAAATCTCTTATCCATTTTTCTTTGTGATTAGTTAGTAAATGATTACATCACAAAGGTGGGGCAAAATGAAGCTGAGATAAAGACCAAGCTTTCGGTAAAAAAGACCAATTTCACGGATATGAATATATTTTAAATATAATTTTCTTCAAATCACATCCTAAATCAAACCTAACTACTTATTCATCAATCGAAACTGAACAGGTGTTACTGCTTTGTATTTCTTAAAAAAACGCCCGAAGTGAGTGGGGTTTTCAAAGCGTAGTGCATCCGCAATTTCTTTAATATTGAGTGAACTGTAAACCAAAAGATATTCAGCTTCATGCAGCATTCGTTCATGAATAAAATACAGTGCGGTATGATTGGTCACTTCTTTTACTGTTTCGCTGAGGTGTTTTGGACTTATAAAAAGGAGTTCGGCAAATTCACTCACTGTTCTTTTCTCCAAATAATATTTTTCTATAAACTGCTTGAACTGTGTAAAAAGTTCTTCTTGCCTATTTGTTCGATTATTCAAATGCTCTTTTGAAGCTGTCTTTCTTTTAACCTTCCATAAAAGATTAGAAATATGCGTTGTCAGAATATCTTGATAGTATTTGTCTCTCGTCTTTGTTTCAATTGCAATTTGTTGATAAGTGTGTATCCAATCTTCAAACTCACTTTTTGTAAGTTCAAAACTTGGCGTACAGTCCACATCAAGTTGGAGCAAATTATCTAGTATTGGCGCAATTAATTTGGATTGGGCTAAAAACGAACGTTCGAAGAGTAAAATATAAATCTCGAAATCATCTGTGGTATTGCTAAACGAATGAATTTGACCTGGCAAAATAAAATGAGCCGTCTGAGGTCTGATCTGAAACCTGTGATGATTAATCCTTCTGTGGCTTTCTCCGCTTACACAAAGTACCATTACAAAATGATCACAACGAATAGGAATGCCCTTATTTCCTTCTCCATTATTTCCCAAGATTACCACATCTTTAGCCTCAAAATCCTCACTGAATATATCCATTCCAAAGCTAGGAGCTGGTGCATGAAGATGTTTGTAAAGCGCTAGGCTATTCTCTATCGTTTGTAACGGGATAGGATGTTTGTCGTTTTTGTTCATAAAAATGAATCGAGTAAAGCAGAAAAAAAGGTCTCAGAAACAAAATGCTTCAGAGACCCAAATCTATGTTTTTTATTCAATTTTTTCGCATCAGACCTTGATGACAATATTCTTTTTATATAGCCACCAAGCAACTAAATACATAAGTGAGATAAATGTGACGGCATAAGCCAAAGAAGCATTCAAAGGACTGAGCGTACTCAAATAAATATTTTCATATGCCCAAGACTTCAAAGACTGATCTCCAATCGCTCCTTTTATAACTACTAATCGTGCTACAATTCCTGATAAAAAATACACAGCCATCGGATTCAGACCAAAAACTTTAAATGGTAAGACCAAATTACGTCCTCGCTTTTGAACATCTAGTAACCAATAACTTAAACTTAAGCCTATTGAAGCCCAACCCGCTGTGTACAAAACAAATGAACTAGACCAAAGCCCTTTATTAATTGGGAAAAGATATCCCCAGCCCCAACCTAAAGCACAAATTATAATTCCAAATATCAGAGAACCTGCTACTTTCTTCTGCCCTACAATAGGTTGTTTAAACCAAATACCAGCAAGCACACCCAAAAGTCCTGTTCCAATTGCAGGAATTGTACTCAAGATTCCTTCTGGATCCCAAGTTTTTGTACCCGACCACAAGTGATTTCCTAATACCAATCGATCTAACCAAGCTGATAATGTCATGCTCGGGTCATCTAAGTTTGGTGCGCCAATTTCTGGAATTGGAATAAGTGTCATCATTCCCCAATATCCTAATAACACTGTAATGATGATAGCACATAAGCCTTGCCAATCCACCTTCAAGAATAAGATCGCACAGAAGAAAAATACGATACCAATACGTTGTAAAACTCCAGGGAATCTCAATGTTGTGAGTTCAAAGTATGGGAATGCCGCTAAGAAAAGTCCGATACCAATCAACTTCAAACTACGTGATATGATTTTTTTTATCAATTGCGGATGTCTTTCTTTCTTGCTTCTTGCCGAATACATTGAAAAACCGATCGAGACACCTACGATAAATAAAAAGAAAGGAAATACTAAATCTGTGGGGGTACAACCATGCCACGCTGCATGTTTAAGAGGAGCATAAATAGTAGACCAACTTCCCGGATTATTCACCATAATCATAAAAGCCACTGTAGCACCTCTCAAAACATCTAAAGACAATACTCTATCCGATTCTTTCATTGTGTGTGAGTCTAAGTTAAAAAAGGATGTGTTTATAATACCTTTCCCTCAAGGAAGAAAATTTATGTACAGAAGAAAAATAAATTCGCTCAATGACTTCCAACGAACCCTGAACATATCGTAAAACCACCTCAGAGCATTTTTTTCATTCTCAATATTCTTTCCCCTCAAGCAAATTAGAGAGTGCTAAGTAGTCGAATTTTTCAAAAATATCTATACCCATTTTCAGTTATATCTAAATATCATTTGAAGTATAAATACAAAAAAAAACACTACCCAAAGAGTAGTGCATTTAAACTGTTTTTATAAAACCAATTGTAACGTTTAGAATCTTTACTCCGAAGATAAATTCTGAAGCTTGTCATCGTATTCGGCTTTTCTTAGCTAGAATATCCGAATGACAAATAGATTTTTATGAGCTATAGAAACTAGGTTAAACGAGCAACCGAGAACTAATGTCTATGTATAATATTGTGCTTGTATATTGTTATTCTCTGTTGTCTATGAAATAGACACAGCCTTTTGGGCATAGGGTTGTATTGGCCTCTGTTAATAGCTCCAAACAATGAAAATTATCTCTCGAATCAGAAGAAAAATTGAAGACTGAGTGCAACCATAAACCTTCACTCTAATTTTAAATCATAACCTATTAAGAATTTTCTCCTAAAGCTCACCTTCATTTTCTACAATTTATTCTAAAAGTTTTCTAAATTGTGAAGCGTTTTTTAAACTGAAACCGCTTAGGTGGATTTTCGCAATTAGACTGAAGATATTCCTTTGAAACAGCGAAAGAGCTGAATGAACCGGTGCATTTATGAGTACGATAGTTTCTAAAGAAGCAAAACAATTTCTACAATCCCTTAAGAAATACGACAAGCTACTCAAAACAGCTATTTTAGATAGACTTGAAGGCGCTTTTCAAGAAAAGTGGGCTAATGATTCGATCTATTTTCAATCGATCCTTCGTCAGATTTTAAGTGATCAACTTGAGAATGAGCTTGTAGCAGACTTGCTTTCACAACATCTCATTCTTACTTCTTGTCTAGAACTTTCTGAAGCTGAAACTTTAGAACGAGACTACATTTATGTTTTCTTCAATGAATTTCAAGCTCATTTTTCTTTCAAAGAAGATCCGCAGCTAGATGGCTACATTAGGCTATGGCAACATGAGTGCTTGGCAGCGATCTCCGCAGGAAGTAATATCCAACAACTTCTCAGACAATATTTCCTACCAAGGTTATACAATTGCGATTCTCCTTCATGGAACACAGGCTTTATCAAAGCGCAACCTTGCATTAGTGGTTTTAGACCGAACTTGGCGAGCAAATGGAATTACTCTTACAAATTCCCAATTGCCATTGCACCAGATATGGTTTATACTGAAAACCTTTCTTTCTATTATTTACAGAAAGTTTTCGGCCACAAACCTGTCTCTTTCGGAAACATACTGTATGCTCCTGCCATCTATCAGATGGAAGCTCAAGCTTTACTTTTCAAAGAGACTCCTCAAGTTCAAAATTTCTACGATTTACTGAATCAGAGTAAAGATGAACTCTTTATTTCTGCGATTCCATCAAGATATAAACCTGCTTCCAATGAGGTAAAAGAAGAAGAAGCTAAAGAAAAAGCTGGTGCTGTTTTACGAAAAAATAGCGTAGCACAATTAATCCTTTGGGGAAAGTCTCACCTAACACCTCAAGGAACTCTTCATATACTTTCTGATGATAAGTTGGCGAGTATGAACTCTTGGAAAAAGCTTCGACTGCATTTACAAAAGAGTTTCTCCTATATCTTTATTCAAGAAATTGCAGTAGAAGAAGGTGATACACCTTTATATCTATACAGTTTTACTTCGCAAACTCAGAGTTTAGGGCAAGGAATTTATTACGCATCTCTTCAAGATGATACTTTTATCCGTGTAATGGCAAAAGCGGATAACTGGATGGATCAAGAGATTTCAACAGACGAAAATCAACTTTTATTATATAGCGAAAACGGAAATGGAGTCTTCAAATATTTCTATGAAGGTCTTCAACCAAAACAAGAAGCTTGGTTTACCGACTTTTCGCCTGAGGTTTTACGTAAAAAAGTAGCTTTCTATATCAGAAAAGAACAAGAAGCTCAAAAGTCTGATCCTGTTCTTTTGGCTGAACAAGAAGCTTCTATTCAGAGTCGAATTGCCTCTGCTCAGTTACTGCCTTTACAAGTAAAACCGTTTATCAAGAAGTATCTTTATTTAGCTCCTAAAGTACAGAAAAAACCTGTAGAGGAACTGAAACCATTCTTGATAAAAGACAATCCTTTTATTTGTACATCCATCGAACAGCAAAAGCTTTCAGTTACCGCCTCAAAAGCATTACCTCATGCTAAAATGTTTGGCAGTAACAAGATGTCTGCATTTGCGATGTACGCATTTGATGGAGTCAATAAAGTAGACTTTAATATCAGTGATTTTGCCTTTGAGCGATTCTTTGATCGCTACGGTAAAAATCTAGAAAAACATAAACAAGAATCTGATCTTTCTGAGGAAGCACTTGAGCAGTTGATTGAAACTGCCACAGTTCTTGACAAACTCACAAAGAATCTCCCAGTTCTAAATAAATACGTTCAACGCCTTTTTGAAGATCCTTCAGAAAAAGAGCAATATATTTCTTTTATAAAAGATACAATCAAAACGATGGAGGCTAAGGTGAGACAACTTAGTCGAGGTGCTAATGAACGTAGAAAGCTTCTTTTCGAAATTGCTCAACATACAAGCAGACTAAGCAAATTGCTTTATCAAGTAGATAAAAAGAGTGTTGAGAATTCGCAAAAGCTCGAAATGCTGAATAAAGAACACATTTTTTATTACACGTATGCGGTATTGTGTTATCAAGCGAAATATGAAAACGAGAAAGCTTTAGCTTCGGGAAATATTCCTGTTATTCCTTTCAAGAAAGACTTCTGGCATTGGGCTAACTTAGGGAAAGAACTTCTAAAACTAGATACACTTTCGGGTATAGCGGCTTATCCTTTACAAAGCGAGAACATTGAGAATCCGCCTAACCGTCAGAAAAAATATCTGTTGGATGAAGCAGAAGGAAAAATGTACCTCAACGGTGAACTTATGATTTCTGGAATTCCTCCTGAAGGTTTTGCCTTCGGATTCGGGAAAGAGAAAGTTTTAGAAGCAATTGCAGATGCTTTCTTTGAAAAGAAACCAAGAGATAAGGATTTGGCACAAAATTTTCCGCCTGCTGACTTTAAGAAGTACCTTCCGACTATTTTAATGACTATCAAACAATGGTGTCAGGCTGCGGGGATGAAAAAACAACTCTTTGAACAAATTGCTCAAACAGCTCAGGAAGAAGCAAAAGAAGTTAATAATGAGGAAATGAGCATATAACTTGTTTATGTTAACAATCTAAACTGCTTAGAAAATTATACAAGTTATATTTTCGTGATCTAGATCAAGAAATACAGAAAATACGAGATACATTGGAACCAAAAAAGACGCTTTCTGAATGGTTATCTACTAAATTTATTCTTTTAGTCAGAGATGCCGAGAATTTTAAAGAACAAGGCTTATACAATTTCACTTATGCAAAGATCATTGCATTGATAGGTGGTTTGTTCATTTTGATGTTTGCCTTGAGCTTTACTTTGGCTTCTACTCTTTTGGCTAAATGGTTTGACCCAGAGTACAGTTACAAAGAAACTGATCGCCAATTACTGAACCTAGAAGAACAAGTAGATTCTTTGGCTCTTGCACTAAATGCCAAAGACCTTTACATCAACAATATTAAAAACATTATAAACGGGGAAGTAGAGGAGAAAGAAGAAATTGATCTTACTCCAGAAACAAATACGAAAGAGGATATCAATCTTGCTGATATTACTCCCGTTGATCAAGCTTTTCGTCAAGAATTTGAGAGTTCGGATGAGGATCCGATTACTGATAAATATGACATAGACGTTCATAATATTCTGTTTTATCCTCCTACGCATGGCCTTATTTCACAAAAGTTCAACCCTGCGGAAGAACACCTTGGGATAGACATTGTAGCAAAAAAAGACGAGCCGATAGCGGCTGTTGCAGATGGTACGATCATCCTTGCTTCTTGGACACAAGATTCAGGATATGTAATAGGTATTCAACACAAAAACAATGTAATTTCTTTTTATAAGCACAATTCTGTACTTTATAAACAAGTCGGAGATTTTGTTCGTGTAGGAGATATTATAGCAATTATTGGTAATTCAGGAGAGCTTACAAGTGGCCCACACTTACATTTTGAGTTATGGGTAGAAGGTTCGCCTGTTAACCCTGAGAATTTTATCGTATTTTAAGGCAGAATATTCAGTCGGTCAAATATACCAAATAATCTGAACCAACATTACAATGGCATTATTCAATAACAAAACAAATCCAGAGAAAAAGATGGCAGTTCAAGACATGAGCCAAAGCACTAACCAAATAGCAAAGGGCACTAAAATAACTGGGGATATAGAAACTTCAGGTATTTTCAGACTTGATGGTGAGTTGAAAGGAAATATCTTATCAAAATCAAAAGTAGCAATGGGACCTGGCTCTGTAGTAGAAGGAGACCTAGTTGCTAAAAATGCTGAGATAGAAGGCGAAGTAAAAGGTAAAGTAATTGTAGAGGAACTTTTGGTATTGAAACCAAGTGCGGTAGTACACGGAAATATCCAAGCTACAAAAATGATTATGGAATCTGGAGCACAATTCAATGGTACTTGTCAAATGGGACCTGATGCTGTAAAAGGTAACCAAGCTGCTCCGAAACCAGCAAATAATAAACAAAAAGTAACAGCATAATGAACGAGGAGTTCGACAAGCAAAAAAGGAATGTAAACAAGTTTGCTAAGTTTTCAAGCCTAGCATTCGAAATGCTTGCCCCTATTTTGATGGGAGCACTCGGTGGTAGAAAACTTGATGAATGGCAAGAACTTGAAACTCCTGTATGGACAATTGTTCTTACCTTGCTTGGCGTGACTGCATCTATGTACCAACTTTGGAGACGTACAAAAGACTAAAGTTTTTATTGCTTTACTTTCCAATACAAGAGAGACTGTTTCTTTAATAGAGTGACAGTCTCTTTTATTTTTTTATCATTTCTGATAACCTAATAGCCTCACTACGCTCTACAATCCAAGGGTCAATTTGCCTTTTCTTAATACTGATATTTTCAGAGGACAAATCATCAAACCTTTCCTGTGATAACAAAGCACTTATAGGCATATCGTATTCTCGTTCGAGCAGCTGTATCAAATAGAAATCATCTTTCTCAAAATCTTTAATAGAGAGGATTTCCCTATGCATCATCTCTTTCAAAATCATCTTGAATTTTAGGTTTACATCTATATTCTCTTTTGCAGTGAAATACTTATTGATCAGAAGTTGATATTTTTCTTGTATCCATACTCCTTTATCAATATCATCAAGAACTAGTTTCTTTCCGTCGAAAGATAAGCCATTTAAAAACCACCCTATTTCACTTTTACTAATCTCCTCAAAATGATATAAATCTCTTAATGAATAGTCTAAACGATCTGCCGATAAATTGGGAAAAGGTGATTCCAAGATTTTATAAGCTGAATGATCTAAAAACTGAGAGCTACTTAATCCATACTTTCCTAAAACAAATTGAATTTCATGATTTTGAATTACTTCGGGAAAGATTTCTTCATGATAATCTTCATCTGAATTATCCAAGACATAATCTATCAAATGAGAAAAAGCTGTATGTGAAATATCATGTATCAATCCTGCTACTTGCTCTTCAAGGCTTCCTCCTAACTTACGAATAAGTAACATTACCCCAATAGAGTGTTCAAACCTTGTCCGATTGGCCTTCGGATTTACTAAAAAATACGCTCCACTCTGGTGTATTCTTTTTAATCTCTGAAAGATATCTGTGTTTATTATTTCTTCCAAAACTCCAGAAATCTCATACGCTCCATAAATTGAATCTTTATACTTCATTTTACCAAAATAAAAAAGGTACTTCCTCTGTAACAGAAGAAGTACCTATTTATATATTATTCAGAAGGATTATTTCAATTCAAGAACAACTGCTCCAAATGCTGGTAATGTCAACTCAACACCTTCTTCAAGGTTATAATCAACAGCTACATTTCCGAACAACAAGTCTTTTGCTTTACCTGTCTTAGAAAGTTTAGCCGCTTGAATTGCTTCAGCAGGAACTTGTACTTTCACTGTTTTCTCAGCAGAAGTAAAGTTAGCCACAACCATAATTTTTTGGTTGTCTGTGTAACGTAAGAATGCATAAGCTCTATCTGCATCAAACTCTTTGTTATCAGCATTTGCAGGTTGCAAGTCATAAAGCTCTCCTACTCTAACAGCTTCTTCTGAACGGCATAGGTGTAACAAATTCTTATAGAATTCTCTTAACGACTTTTGTTCTGCGCTTAGTTGACCTCCATCAAATTTACCACCATTCACCCATTTTTGATGCTCTGGTACTCCCCAATAATCAAAGATTGTAGTACGTCCGTCATCACCGTTGAAACCAGAGTCTCCTTTACCTGGTTCACCAACTTCTTGTCCAAAATAAACCATTACAGGACCTGTGTGAAGAGTAGCACTTACCGTCATACCTGGGATCCCCATACGAGCATCTTTTGCAAAGAACTCAGAAGCCAAACGTTGCTCATCATGGTTTTCCAAGAAGTTCAACATATTTCCTCTGATATCTTTAATGTCTTCATGAGTTTGAGTAATGTTTAAAGCAGAAGAACCTACTCTGTCTTCCATTACTGCACGAAGTGTATCATAAACTCCTACTTTGTCATACAAGTAATCGAAACCACCATCGTGGATATAATTACGGTATTCTTTCGGATTGTAAATCTCAGCAATAAAACGAATATCTGGATATTGTTTCTTTACTTCAGCAATACCATAATGCCAGAATTCAACAGGAACCATCTCTGCCATATCACAACGGAAAGCATCTACACCTTTGCTAGCCCAGAAAAGTAAGATGTCTGTCATTTTCTTCCAAGTAGAAGGAATGTCAGTTGTTTTGTTTCCAAAGTGTTTAGAACCATCAGCAATATGGTTTACACCGTAGTTCAAACGTACAGTCTCGAACCAGTCATTTACAGAAGGTTGATCTGTCACAGCACCATTACCAGAAACTTTAGCAGGATTTTCGTCAAATTTTCCATCTGATGTAGGGAAAGGTTGACCTCCTAGTGGCTCGTATCCTTTTGGTGCTTTGAATGGCTTTCCTTCTATGTAGTAGAAGTTATTATTCATATCAAATCCCTTTGTTACATCATCTGATGCACCAAGATCTTCTACTCCTTCAGGTTTTGCGTCTGAGAAATAACGGCGAGCTACGTGGTTTGGAACAAAATCTACAACTACTTCCATTCCGTTATCATGAACACGCTTAATTAGCGCTTCGAACTCTTTCATACGGTTTGGTACCTCTTTCGCAAGATCAGGGTTAATATCGTAATAATCCTTGATTGCATATGGAGAACCTGCACGACCTTTCACAACGTCGGCATCATCCAAAGGAATACCAAATTCTGTATAATCTGTACAAACTCCGTGTTCGATTACTCCCGTAAACCAAACGTGAGTTGTACCAAGATCTTTCAATTCTTTTAGTGCCTTGTCACTAACATCGTTCAATTTTCCGACACCATTTTCTTCCAATGTTCCCCATTTTTTATTGTTGGTATTTGTGTTACCAAACAAGCGAGTAAACATTTGATAGACAATGATTTTATCGTCTTCAATTTTAGTAGTAGTTTCAGTCACTTCTTCTTGTTTTGCTTGGCTACCACATGACCATACCATGGCAGCAAGGAGCAACAATGAAATTGCTTTCAGTGATTTTTTCATGTTCATATTTACTTTGTACAAAGAATCTTGAGTATCTCGATACTCTCTACTGAACAAAATTACACGAAGATTTAGATATGAAAGGTGACTTTTGCAGGCTTAATTCATAGGATTACTTAAAATAGTATGAAAAAATGTTAAAGATAAGATCAAAAAAAGAGCGACTCTACTGAGCCGCTCTCCATGTATCTATAAAAATTGATTAGATAAAACTAGATTAGTTTACATCCCACCACATCTTCTTTAAAAGTGACTCTTCAAAGGTTAACTTAGGTACATTACGATTTAACCTTTCTTCAGACTCTGGGTAAGGTAATCTTCGAGGTAACTCTCCTTCTGGTAATACTGAATTTGTATTAGGTTTTAAAATAGGATATCCAGTCCTTCTCCAATCTGTCCATGCCTCAGGATGAGAATATAATGCGACATATTTTTCCTCCAAAATAGTTTGTAAACTCAAATTGAGTGTAGCTTTATAATCATCAATTTGAGTCTGTGTCACTCCTATTTTTTGCATATTTGCATTGACAGCATCAAATAAAGCATTTTTAGCTTCATCAATTCGTCCTTCTTTATATAGAACTTCAGATTCTATAAACTTAATCTCTGTATATGTAATCAATGTTATTGGTGAAGTTGCTTTCATATAAAATCCATCTTCACCGTACAAGTCTATACGAGGGTCATTATTTCTTCTCATTAAGTCAAACATATATCCATCTAATTGAATATAACCTTGCCTTTGATCTAAAAACTGAGCCCAAGGATTTGACTGTGATCTTACGTCATAAAATATAATTTCTGCATCATCTAAATTACTCTGAAATCCTATTTTCAATAATGATAATATTTCATTGGGATTATATTCTTCTAAGTTTGAAAGATGATTTAAATAACGAATCTTTAAAGCTATTGCGAATTTTAACCATTGTTCCTTATTACCATGATAAATAAAATCATTGTCTGATGATGAAATAATGTCATCTTTTCTTAAATCATTAACAGCTTTATCTAACAATTGAAAAATTTCACTATAGATTTCTTTTTGACTATCATATTTTGGATTCAAATTTAAATCCGATAATCCTTCTGAATAAGGAATATCTCCAAAAACATCTGTTAGAAGACCTAAATTAAATGCTATTAAAACCTTTGCGATTCCTGAATAAGTGGGATGGCTCTTACGTTGGGCTTCCTCTAATATATTCCTTAAGTCCTTCAAAGCTCCAGCGTATGCATTTTCACCCCAAAGATCATTTAGGTCCTCACCCAAGATATTATATTGACCAAATACTAAGTTTGAACGATCTGCAAAAGTTACTTGCTGTACAATCGTACTAGTTAATCTTGCTAAAATATCTGACTGTACATATACAGTAAACGCTTCTGCGCTAGATAAACTATTCTCTATTTGTATATCAATCGGTTTTGTTGGTGAGACTTCATACCCCTCAACAAAAGAGTCACATGATAGTGTAAGTAGAATTATTATCAATCCCAGAAAAAGAAATCTCATGATAATTATTGTAAGATTTAATTAAAAAGGGGATGATTCCTTCGAATCACCCCCTCATTATATAATTTATAGTGTTTGCTAATTAGTTAGCATCCCACCATAGTTTTTGAGTCAAACCTGCTTCTTTATCAAGATCTGGAACATTTTGTACGTTATACAAATATTCAGTTTCTGGATAAGGGAAACGTGTAGGGATCAAACCAGCTGATAATTCTGAATTATCATCAGGAGTCAACATTGGATACCCTGATCTTCTCCAATCTGTCCAAGCTTCAGGGTGAGTATACAATGCTACGTACTTCTCTTCCATTATTGTCTGATAGTCAACACCAGCAGCAGTTAATGTAGCGACATAAGCAGTTATATCAGCTTCTTCAACACCCACTTTAGTCATATGAGCAGTAACAGCCTCGATTAAAGCAGTTTCTGCATCTACAACTTGACCTTTATGATGTAAAGCCTCAGCTTCTATAAATTTAGCTTCAGCATATGTCATCAATGCAACAGGAGCAGTCGCTTGGAGGTAAAAACCATCAAGGCCATAAAGAGCTTGACGTGGATCACTCTTAGCTGTCATCATATCAAACATAGTACCTTCCAATGCTATATATCCATCTCTTTGCACCAAGAATTGGTTCCAAGGATTTGACTGTAACGTCGAAGAATAGAATCCTAGCTCTGCATCATCTGCATTACTAGCAAATGCATTACCTAAAGCAGCTAAAACTGCATCAGCATCATATTGACTTAATTCAGAAAGATGATTTAAATATCTCGCTTTCATTCCGTAGGCAAATTTAGTCCACATTGCCAAGTCTCCTCCAAAAATTAAATCATCTCCTGATGGAGAGTTTGTACTCTCAGCTGCAAAATCAGCAATTGCATCAGTTAATAATTTATCGATCTCTGCATAAATAGCTTCCTGAGAATCATATTTTGGTTTAAGATTTTCTGTGCCTTGGAATGCTTCTGAATAAGGGATATCTCCAAATGAATCAGTTAGAAGACCAAGGTTGAATGCTAACATTACTTTCGCTACACCTAAATAATGTGTAGCTCCTGCTTCTTCAGCTTGAGTCATTAAGTTTTGCAAATCTTTCATTGCTCCAGCATAACCATTCGATCCCCATACATCGTTAAAGTCTCCACGCTGAATGTTGTAACGTTGTGCAGCTAAGAACTGTCTATCAGCTCCTGTTACTTGTTGAGTAACCATACTGATATATCTTGCTAACTGATCTGATTGAACATAAATACTAAATGCTATAGCACTTGAGAATTTCACATCCATACTAGACTCTAAAGCACGAGCCGGATCAATTTCATAGCCATCAACATAGCTATCACATCCACTGACTACAGAAGCTAATGCTAATGATAATACAGTAAATAGTTTATTTATTTTTTTCATCGATAATATCTCTTTCGTTTGTGAAAAATGAATCAAGTTTATACCTCATAAAATAAAGGCATATACATCACTATTTTCATTCCGTCTTAGAATGTTAATCTAATTGTTCCTGAAACACCCTTAGTAGAAGGCATGTTGAAATAGTCAGCACCTTGAGCATTAATTGCTCCCCCTAAGTTAGTTTCTGGATCAACACCTGTATAGTCTGTTTTTAACCACAAGTTACGTCCTGTAATAGAAACTCTTGCTCCTTTAATACCAGGTACTTTACTTAATAGTGAACTAGGTAATTGATAATTCAAAGTAAGCTCTCTAAGTCTAACCCATCCTCCATCTTCAATATATGGTTGAGAAGGGCCTGTAAATCCTGAACCAGGACCACTAGCATACCAATCAATATTTTTAGTAATAGCTGTACTATTTGCATCACCTGCTTGTACAGATTTACCATCAGCTGTTTCTCCAGATTCAGCATAAACACCTTGGAATACGAAATCTTCGTTACGTCCATCAGCCGACTCAGCTGACATACCAAAATAGTTCAAAGCACCTCTTGTACCATTCCAAATATCACCGCCTTGTCTGATATCGATTAAAGCGGAAAGAGAAAGACCTTTATATGTAAAAGTATTTCTAATACCTGCCAACCAATCTGGGTTCGGATCACCAATAATCGCCTCACCGGCAGCTACTTTAGGGACTCCATCAAGACCAATTAATACATTTCCATTGTCATCTGTATCCCAAACAGAACCATAAAGTGTACCATATGCTTCACCCTTCACCAATCTTTGGTTAGCTCCAGAGAATCCATAAGGTAGAGAAATTACATCTACGCCCTCAGCAAGCTCTAGAACTTCGTTTACATTTTTAGTAAAGTTAACATTCATATCCCATGTAAAACCAGTCTCAGTTTTAATTGGAGTTACATTAAGAGCTACCTCAACACCACGGTTCTCCATAATACCAGCATTCATATAAGTACTAGTATAACCACTTGATGTTGCAACAGGAACTGCAATAATTAGGTCTTCAGATCTTTTTACATAACCTGTAACATCAAATCCAACTCTATTTTCAAAGAAGTTCATCTCTAAACCTAACTCTTGAGTAAATACTTTTTCTGGTTTTAGGTAAGCATTTCCTAAAATATTAGATTCAGTTAACCCTAGCTGCCCACCGAATGGAAATTCAAATGCGTCAATCCATCCTGAAACTGGAAAGGCTTGAGTTTGATAAGTTTGAGTTACATATACAGGAGGTTGGTTACCCACTTGAGACCAGTTAGCTCTAATTTTACCATAAGAAATTGCATCTACATCTAGCAATTCAGAGAATACAAAACTACCCGATACAGAAGGGTAAATAAATGAATTATCTGTAGCTGAACCAAATGTAGAAGCGACATCACGTCTTAATGTAGCTCCTAAGAATAATGTATTATTATAGTCAAAACTAGCATCAATGAAAGAACCTACTGTTCTAATAGTATACTCATCTTCAGTAGTTGTGATAGTACCTGCATTAGACATATTATAAAAGTCTGGCATTACTAGTCCTTCACCTTGAATATAATTAGAAGTATTGTTTCTATGATTCAATGAATGACCTAAAAGGATATTCATTCCTAATTTTTCACCAAATGTTTTACTATAATTCACCAAAATATCTGATGTAATCTCAGTATTAAAGAGATTATAGTTAATCAAACGACCAGCAGGTACTGTTCTTGAACCAATAGCAAATTGCTGTTTTCTTTTATCAGAATAAGTATCAATACCAAATCTGTAAGTAACTGTTAAACCTTCTAAAGGAGTTACATCAACTTTACTATATCCCATGAAACGATTTACATCATCAATCATTGGGTTTTGGTTAATAGTCCAATATGGGTTATCATACCCACCACCACCACGGTAGTTTCTTTGCGTTCCATCAGGATTTAAGTAAGCTGAAGGATCTGAAGGATCATCACTTCCATTTGAGTTATCAAAAGTTGGAGAAGTTCTTAATAAACCAAGCATTAAACCTGATGTATTTGAACCTTGCTGAATTCTTCTACCACCTGAATTAGTATAGTTTGCAGATGAAGTTAATTTCACTAAATCATTAAACTTAGCTGTGGCAGTCACCCTTGCAGACGTTCTTTCGAATGTATTCATTGGAACAATACCTTCTTGCTCTAATCTCGATACTGAAGCATAAATAGTTGCTACTTCATTACCTCCTGAGATATTAAAAGAATGTTCTTGCTTCAATCCTGTTTGGAAAAAAGAACCTACATTATCATATGCTTTAAGATCAGGATCTTCTGAGATTTTAGGACCAAATGAGAACGGATTACCTGTTTCTGGAGCTAAATACTCTCCGTACCATCCTTGGCCATACTCATTTTGAATTTCAGGTAATTTATTAACTGTAGAACCTTCTACTGAATATGAATAATTTGCAGTTAATTTAGAACCTAGCTTACCCTTCTTAGTCGTAATCATTACAACACCATTTGCAGCTCTTGAACCATAAAGTGCAGCAGCAGAACCACCTTTCAACACTGTCATATCTTGAATATCATCTGGGTTCAAGTCAATCAGACGGTTAGACTCAGCAGCTCCTGAACGAGGATCTTCAGTAAAGCTCATTGAGTTATTTACAGGAACTCCATCAATTACGAATAACGGTTGGTTATTACCTGTTAAAGAAGCATTACCACGAATTTTGATATAAGAACCACCACCAGCGGCTCCTGAAGATTGAGTAACTTGTACACCTGAAACTTTACCTGAAAGTGCAGATACAACATTAGTTTCTTGAGATGAGACTAAATTTGCAGCATCTACAGATTGTACAGCATACGTTAGCGCTCTTTTTGATTTCTGAACACCGAAAGCTGTTACAACTACTTCATCTAATTGCTCGACATCCTCTGCTAAAGTAACATTAATGGTTGATTGATTTCCTAAAGCCACTTCTTGCTCTACAAAACCAATCAATCTAAATACTAATGTTGTAGCATCTTCTGGTAATGACAAGGTATAAGAACCTTCTAAATTTGTAGCAGAACCAACTGTAGTTCCTTTGACTAGAACAGCAACTCCTGGTAAAGGCTCGCCATTTGAATCATTAACAACACCTGTAACTGTACGTTCTTGGGCAAATGACCAAAACGTACTCACAAGCATTACTGTGAGTAATAGTAGTTTTCTCATACGAAAAAATTAATTGAATTGAACTTATTTAATAGTTAAATAAAAGTAGATGACTCTTCACACTGAGTATGTGAGAGTTTGATATATCAGTAATCGAATGATTTAATAATTAAGAGTAATAATTTACCTGTTTTTGTATGGTTAGTAATCATGAGTAACTGTAAAGTGCTAGTTTATAAAAAATCATTTTTTATAAAGAGTAATAGTTAGTTGTCTATGAAAAAATATCATTTGTTTCCTAAAACTACACCCTTAACATAAATTAACCAAACATTCCTCTATATATTTTTCAAAAAAAAACACACCAACTCTTGAAAAAATTATACTTTTCTAATGTAGATATTACATATATCACATTATGTAGCACTAAAAAAAGGTCTTTAAAAGTGTTTTTTAGAAAAAATGATTATAAAATACCACTCAAGCTTTAAACTTTAATTGATTAACATTTTACAAAAAAGTAAAAAGTCGATGCCATTATTATGACATCGACTTTTAAAATTATTTCACGATCTCTACTCAAACTATTTTAACGCACAACTCTATAAGTAATACTTTCATTCCCGAACATCAGCTCTAAAAAATAGAATCCTTTTGATACCCCATCAAAATTGATAGTACCAGTAAATTTTTGATGTTGTTTTTTACTACTACCTGTTTTTAAAGCAACTCCATTCACATTATAAAGCTCCCATTTTAAAATACCTAGATAACTATGTTCAAACTCCAATACCAGAGTATTACCACTAACAGGATTAGGGTATAAATTTAAATACTTATGATTCCTATGAGTATTTAAAGATGTAATAGCTACATTGTAGATATCTGATAAAAATCTAGTTTCTTTATTTTTCACTAAAACTTGATAATTACCAGTCCCAAAATCTGTAGTAGACACACGATTAGATGTTGCTCCTTCCAATACAATCCCATTTTTTATCCATTGATATGAAGGTGCTTGAGTTATCACATAGATCATATTTGAGGATAGTGCTTCAATTATTGGAAAATCTAAAGTTGGCTCAAGTATATTAACATATTTAGACAAAGATTTCTCACCTCCTTCACCTTCAGCTTTTAGAGTTACAAGAACCTCTCCTGTTTCTTGAAATACATACTCTTCATCACTCAACTCTGTAACTGATGAAACAACTTCTTCACCAATAGTCCAAGTATACAATTCAGCTGCTCCTTCAGATAAGTTTATCAAACTTGACAAAGATCCTTTAGTAGAGTAAAGCACCTCAAAATCTACAAACAATGCTTCATCACAGTTATCATAATTTAACCAACCAGTTGTTTCACCTTCTAAAGTAGAAGAACCCTGAAGATTTATTGTCGATATACCTGAAAGTTTTACATCTTTCACATCTATATTATCAAAACAGCGCTTCTCCTTCTTATTTAATAAGAATTCTCCAGGAAAATCGGAATCCTTCCCGATAAAACCAACTCGACTTTCTTCAGAAGCTACTAAATTCAACTCATCAGCTTTAACAAAAGCAGAACTCTCAAAAGTGATTGTCGAATTTGTAATACTTAAAAATGAGCTCTCAATATTGCCATTTACCGTACACTCTGAATTATTAATAATTAGTGAATCAAGTTTAATTTGACCATTAACAAACAACTCACCTTCTTCAACCTTTACCTTTTCTACATTCTCAGCATTTCCATTCCATGAAAGTTGTAAATTACCAACACCAAAATTGAAATGAGTTCCTGTAAATTCATTAAGCATCTCCCCTTCTTCTATTGAAACTTGAGATAGATTCTCCAGAGTAAGATTTGGAATAGAAATACCTCCTTCTTCCTGTATTAATAGTGTCTCTACAAGTAAGGAATCTCCTGCAATCCTAACAAACCCTTTCTCAACAGCAAGTCCATCAATTTTATGTAAGCCAGATACTTCCCATTCTTTATCTCCAGAAAACTGAATATCAACACCTACTAAGTCTGCGCTTTCAAAAGAGACTGTATTTATAAAGGTATCTCCTTCTAAGAAATTAACTTGTCCATTTTCTACTCTAGAGTTAGCAGAAAGATTTAATACACCAAAAACATTTAAGCTATTCCCATTTAGATCTAATATCAATGAATCGTTTTCTGATTCAACAGATAAAGAATAAACTTCAATATCTTGATCTAAAGACCAGTTTATTTTACTACTTAGAGATGTATTATCAATTACAACAATATCATCTTTAGTAGGAAAAGTTTCATTTGTATCACTGTCTTCAAGTTCCCAATTTGCTGGATCAAAGAAGTTAGAATCACTTTCACCTCTCCATAAAAACTTTTTACGCTCGGCTGTAGAAAATGTACTTGAGGATATAATTAAAGAAAAGTCCTGCTTCCCATTAACCAACTCTTCTTTATGAGTAACTTTGAGTTTATATATTCCCTCTAATGGAGTATAGATTTCAATTTTCTCGATATTATCTCTAAAATTATCTCCAGTAGTTGCTCCAAGTGATGGCCTTGAAGGATCTAATACCCAAGGATAATGAATTGTACCATCAGGCCCCTCTAAACGTATATCAAGATCATTTACTAGCATCAAGTCAATTGGATCTACAGCTGCTGTGACAGGACTACCTGCTACATCTGTCCAAGATAATGTTACAACTAATGGGGATTTACCATCTGATTCTATTTCAAACTCTTTTTGATCAAATAATGAATCTTCAAGAATTAAATGATTATTATTATCCTCTACATTTATGACATAAGCAGCTTGGTCTGCACTCAATAACCCCCAACCAAATGAGTAATCAGGACCATCAAACCCTCCTGCTTCCTTGGCTGTGTGAATAACCAAACCTTTCAATGTAGAGGCTTTCATAAATCTGTCATTTTTTTTCTGATACAGTTCTTGTAAAAGAGCTAAAGCTCCAGTAGCTGTAGGAGCTGACATTGAGGTTCCTGAAATTGATGCATAAGCATCCTCTGAGTTTGAAAAACCCGATAATAAATCTACACCATTTGCTACAATATCCGGTTTAATTCTTCCATCATCCGCAGGTCCCCAACTACTAAAAGAACTCATACTTACACTTGATGGGCCATTATAATTTAATACATCATTTACGGCTCCAACAGTCAATATATTTTTACTAACACCTTGGTGTCCTATACAATCATAAGGCCCATCGATACGAACAGTAACCTCAGGATCTTGGTCCGAACTTCTAGGACCGTCTCCTCGATCATTCCCTGCTGATTTCACGATTAAGTAATATGGTGCATCATAAGCTATTCTATCAATATTTGCAGATGCATTACTGTAGAAACCAAATAAATAATCTTCTTCAGTGCTAATATTTGTATTTCCATACCACACACCATCATCCCATCCTAAAATTGTACCATATGAGTGGTTTGAAAGTAACATACCCTCAGCGGCCTCATTTGCCATTTCTGATAAATCATTTGCAGCGGTGTAAAATACTGACTCACCATCATATGCCATTCCTTTGGCTGCCTCATTAATTCCTCGACCAATAATCGTAGTCGTAACATGCGTTGAATGATTATCCATTCCAATATTCGATGGCCCATCCTTTTTCTCTACTTTCCCTCTTAATTCTTGATGAGTAGTAAGTAAGTCACCGACTTCCCAAACTCCAATATGAATTCCTTTACCCGATAATGGATAACCTAACTCACCTCCTTTTTGGATCTTGTCTATTCCACTCGATATGGCAGCTTGTTTATTATGCGATTTTAGATAAAGTAATCTTCCTCCTGAATCTACACCATACAATATTGCTTTTTGTCCAGAAGTAAGTTCTACAACTTCTGTGGCCTCAGAGTTAGATACTCTTTCTAATGCTCTCTGATAGTTTTGCTCAAATTGTTCATTTAATTCTAAAGATAATTCTTTTAGGGCTTTCTGATTTTTAGGTAAAGTATCTTGAGCATATATATTTGAACCTAACAGAAGCAGTATAAAAAAAGGTAAATTTCTCAACATGTTTCTATTGTATTATTGTGTTGTAAAAAAAGGCTGCCTTAATAAGGCAGCCTCTTCTATATCAAAAATTAAGATCCATTATCTGTCTATGGTAGTGATCTCCCATACTCCAAAGTAACCAAGACCTGGTACATATGGACTTAATGCATAGTCAACAGCAATGTTACCTTCAAGATCAACAGATACAACGATATCTCCAGTAGGCTGGAACTCGCCATTATATCCATACAAAAGTACATCTCCATATTGGCTACTTACAAACAACAACTGACCAAGAGAAATTGTCATTTCTCTCTTTTTCATATCCACAGTTGCCTCAATACTTGAACCAAAGTCCAAAATATTGTTGATCATTACTTTATCAGTATCTGTCTCATGAGCAGAAATACTAACAGCATGATTAGTTTGTGGTAACTCAGCATCTGTAATGTCAATAGCTGTAGCAGTATAATCACCATACAAGTAATCTAAGCTTGGGATTGGAGGGATGTCATTATCTTTCAAAGAGAATACAACACTTCCATCACGTCCTGAAGCCAATGCAACCTGTACATCTGAGGCATCTACAGAAGCGATTTCAACCTCAACTTGTTGATCAACCAAATAATCTGTGTCATTATCCAATGGCGTTATAGTAAACGTTGCACTATACTCTCCAGCTTTAATGACTACTTCTTTTGTATCTAAAGCAAACTGAAGATCTTCTACCGCATTTGTAGCATCAGAAAAACCCAAAGTTACTTTAGTATCAGTTGATCTGGCAAAAGCCATGATTACAGTAATTGTGGTACTTTCACCACCTTCCTCTAAAGATATTAGAGATGTCCCCCCTAAATCTAAGGAAACAAAATTATCTCCTTCGTAGACTAAAGGATCTTCTTCACACGAAGTGAATCCTAACAATACGAAAAGGCTCAATATGTAATATATATTCTTTTTCATCTTTCTGCTTATTTGATTTTACTGAACATAGCCAGGATTTTGTACCATATTATCATTAGCAAATAGCTCCGATTGAGGAATTGGCAAAACAAATCTATGATCACCAGCGGCTAATTGAGTAGGTGTTGTGCCAGGCAATGTAACATCTGTTCTAATAATCGCCTCTCCTGTTCTTCTTAAATCGTAGAAACGGTGCCCTTCGTAAGCTAACTCTAAGCGACGTTGTAAAGCGATTTCATCAAGTATGCTTCTACCAGTATCTTCACCTGCATAGCCAGTAATACGAGCAGTTAATAACTCTTTTACATCATCCCAAGCTTCAGATGTTGAATTTGATTTTGCATAAGCTTCAGCTCTGATCAATAACATTTCAGATGCTCTAAAAACCTTAACGTCGGCAAGGAAAGGTAAAGCTGTTGTCCCTCTGAATTTACCAATAATACTAGACTGAACAGGGTCAGTAGCATCATTCATAATCACAGTATTATATCTCACGTCTTGAGTTTTATCTAAAAAGATATTAGCATCATATGCATTGATTAAATCAAAAGTAGGATAAAACTGAACATCATTTGATCCTGCATCTTGAAACAATCCACCTACACGTGTACCATCAGTGGAAACGATATCATATTTAAATATAACCTCAGAGTCATCCTCTAGGTCAGTCCACATATCATCATAAGCCTGTCCTGAAGCGATAGATACTTCATTCAATGCAGCACTAGAATATTGGATTGCAGCTGCATAATCTTCCTTATAAAGGCTGATTCTCGCACGTAAAGCATCAATTGCAACTCTATTAAATCTAGACTTCTCATTAGATAATGCCACTGCATCCATTAACTTCGCTGACTCATCTAAATCTAAAGATAATAGCTCATAAACTTCACTAACTGTATTCCTTACAGGCATAGAAATTATAGATTCTCGCATATATGGAACAGCTAATGCATCATTATCTGTATAGCTTTCTGAAAAAGACTGAAATAAAGAGAAATGTGCAAATGCCCTTAAGCCATACGCTTCTGCTTCATAAAGGCTCAACTCCTCTGCTTCTGCAGATTCTGCATCAAGATTAACTTTTACACTTTCAATTCCTGCTAGAACTAAGTTTATTCTGTTAATAGCTACATAGTAAGCAGACCATGCTCCTAAATCTTCACTCGTATATGTCCAGTTATAAGTAACTACACCAACATTTCTACCCTGAGGAGACATTTTCGCATTATCTGCTACATAAGCATTCAAACTAGTCTGTGTAGTTTTAGGCAATGCCGAATAAACCCCAAGAAGTCCAAGGTTAACGTCTTCTACACTTTGATATGCTTTACCATAATCGATAAAGTCTGTAGGGGCTAGCTCTAACTGATCATCGCATGAAAACGAAGATAGAGCCAAACCTGCTGCTAAAGCGATTTTATATATAAATTTCATTATTATATAGGTCAAATTATAATTAGAATGAAAGATCTATACCAGCTGTAAATGTTCTTGGCATAGGATACTGGAACTGTGCAATATTATTTCCAATTTCAGGATCAAACCCTGTAAATTGAGTCCATGTATATAAGTTTTGTGCTTGCACATGAACTTTAGCTCCAGCAATTTTAACTTTATCTAATAAAGTTTTTGGTAGGTTATATGACAACATTACATTTCTTAGTCTCAAGAAATCTCCTTTTTCAAGATCTCTTGAAGTAAATTGTCTGTTATAGCCTGCTAAAGGAATGTCTGTCACATCTCCAGGTTGTTGCCACATATTCAACATTCCAACAGATTGGTTATACGCCGTACCCGGGTTTTCCAAGAAGAAGCTTTGGTTGTTAAACAGTGTATGACCTAACTGATAAGAGAAGAACACACTTAATTCAAGACCTTTATAACTAAATGTATTAGTTATACCACCAGTAATTGGAGGTAAATAAGTTCCAAAGTCTGCTCTAGCATTTGCATTTGAGAACTCAGTTGTCACATTACCATCAGCATCAGTGTATAATGGTTGACCATTTGCTGGGTTTACTCCTGCCCACCCTACAACGAAGTGAGAACCAAAAGGAAGACCTTCTTTAATAAGATAAGTACCTGATTCATACTGATCTACTTGACCTAAATCTAAAATTTCATTTTTGTTATATGAGAAATTAAGTGAAGTTGACCATCTAAAGTCCTCAATTTCTAAATTATCAGTATTTAACTGTAACTCAATACCTCTGTTTCTCATACTACCTGCGTTCATTTGTAACGATGTAAAACCAGAAGTTGCAGATAATTGTACAGGAATAAATAGATCTGTAGTTACATCATTGTACACTTCTACAGTACCACTGATTCTGTCATTAAATAAACCAAAGTCTATACCTAAATTAAATTTATTAGAAACTTCCCATTTCAGGTCAGGGTTTGCTATCGTAGAAGGTTCTATACCTCCTTGACCTATATATGAAGAATTTGCTCCAAATAGACCAAATGATTCATATGGACCAATAGCTAAATTTGATGCATCTTGGTTACCAACAGTACCATAACTCATTTTAAGTCTAAGCAAACTTACAACTGAAGAATTAGATAAGAAGTCTTCATCTGAGACGTTCCAAGAACCACCTACAGACCAGAAGTTGGCCCATCTATTATTTGCACCAAATTTAGAAGACCCATCTCTTCTGAATGTAGATGAGAAATTATATTTTCCATTATAAGAATAATTCAAAAACCCAAAATATGACATTAGTGAATTGTATCTTTGGAAACCACTAACTTCTGGAGGGTTTGCACTATTTGCATCAGGAATAGCGGCTGGTGTATCAGGTAACTTTGCATTCAATCCATAACCGACCCAATTAAAGCCTTGATAAGCTTGTTTAATAAACTCTGTACCAACAGTTACAGATACATCGTGTACTTCGTTAAATGTTCTAGAATAATCAAGAGTATTCACAAAGTTATAAAGAAGATTCGTTCTGTTACGGTAATCATAAGAACCTCCTTCTGCACTTAAAGCAGGAGCTAAAGGACTTGTGATATACTTGTAAACACTTTCTCTATAATCTAGTCCTACTCTAGTTTTTGCCTTCAAACCGTCTAGTGGTTCAGCTTCAGCATAGAAAGAACCAACAACCTTCTTTTCTTCCTTATTTTCAGTATAATTGTCAATAATCTCAATTGGGTTACGTCCTGTAAATGCACCATAAGCATAATCACCAGTAACCTCACTTCTAACTGGCACATAAGGTTTATTCATTGCGGCCAATACAAACGGGTTCCAAGTACTTAGTCCCTCAGAAGCAATAAAATTACTCTTTGAATAACCTAAGTTTGTAGAAATACCAGTTCTAAAATATTGGCTTACTTCATTATCTACATTGAAACGTAAAGTTCCTCTTTCAAGACCTGATCCAATTGCGATACCCTCTTGTGAGAAATAATTACCAGATACATAATAACGTGTTTGTTCATTACCTCCTGAGATATTCAATTCATGAGACTCCATTGGAGCAGTTTGTGTCACAATATCTCTCCAGTTAGTATTAACACCTTTTAATGCAGTTAAAATTTCATCTGCAGTACGAGGGTTGCTTGCTATATTTCCAGCTAGTTGACGAATCCCACCATACGCTGAATTATTAGGGTCCCAAATTTCTTCTTCAGTTGGTCTTCCAGGGTTATTTGGAGATAGAGTCCAACCTGGACCATTCTGAATCATTTCTTCATATGAAAGAGCCTCATCTGTATCCATTAACTCTACACCCCACTCGCTTGCTTGAGAAGCTCCCATCAAATATCTATAAGTAACTTTAGGTTTACCTGTAGTACCTTTTTTAGTTGTAATTACAATTACACCATTTGATCCACGAGAACCATATTGAGCAGTAGCTTGAGCATCCTTCAAAGTATTTACACTCTCAAAATCATTAGCATTTAAGGTCGCAAACTGATCTGCTTCTATCGGCACACCGTCCAAAATGATAAGAGGATCATTACCTCCACCTAAAGAACCTACCCCTCTAATAAGGATGGTAGCAGATGCACCTGGTTGTCCAGATCCCGCATTAACATACAATCCAGGAGTTTGACCTTGAAGCACTTGATCAAATGAAGCAATAGGAACTTGCTCAATAGAAGCAGCTGAAACAGTAGAAACAGAACCTGTTAATTTCTTTCTATCAATTGTAGAATAACCGGTCACTACCACTTCTTCTAATTGCTTAGCATCTTCTTCCAAGGTAAAGTTAAATATAGACTGATTCCCAATAGAAACCTCTTGAGTTTTGTAACCAATCAAGCTCACAACTAAATCCGTTGCTTCTGTTGGTACAGTCATCAAAAATTTCCCTTCAAAATCAGCTACAGCCCCTAGTGAAAGCCCTTTTACTTTCACTACAGCTCCAGGTAAAGGCTCACCTGAAGCATCCTTTACTGAACCAGAGACACTTCTTTCTTGAGCAATAGAAAGAACACTCAGACTCAGTAAGGTCATGAGTAATAGAATAGTTTTTCTCATTAGTAAAAAATCAAATAATTGAATTGAATAATTAGCTAAAAGCTAATAAGATGGTTTTTAGTTCGTAATAAATCTCATAGATATATCAGCTTATACTATATGAAATTCATTAATAATTTTGTTTATAGTTATTAGAGTTTATAAAACTCTATGTTCATCAATATGTAATAGTCAAAAATTGAAATTGGTATATATTCAAAACAATATTAAAGAGTTTATTGGAATTCTTCAAAAAAAAATTAAACTTTTTTCACATTACGAGATTCTAAAAACTCAATCTTAGTGCAAATAATAATTTGCATGTACGTAGATAAGCAGTACAGAACATATATTCATATTTATTATTATACCTCGTTAACAATAAAGAAACATTGAGCCCTCTTTTTTGTTTTCACATTTTTTAAAAAATAAATTAAAAGATGAATTATTTTTGTTTGTAGAATTTTTAGCATAGATTAGTTAGTTTTATCAAAACTAAATAACCGACAGGCTACACATTTCATCTTAATCTGAGGTACTTTCAGATACTCAGAAAAACCTTGATTTTTTTGTTATAAAACCATTTCTTGAAGCATTTTTCGAAGGTTCAGCACATATCCTAAATGAATCCCTTCATGGATATTATTAAAAGCAATAGCATCTTCTATACTATCAATTGTATTTCCAAATGAAGTTCTGTAAGACTGGAATTCTACTCCTTCCCATTTTCCGTTCTCATAATCTTTTAAAAGTTGAGAAGATGTTTCGATTAGCAATTCTCGCAGTTCTTTAAATTCATCGATTGTAGCTTCTTCAGAAGGGGCTGTTCCTTTCTTAAACTTCAGCACCATTTCTTTTTCCACATTCAACTCCATTGCAGACAAACCATAGCACAGTAACTGTTGTGTGACTATGATATGCCCAATATTCCAAATAATATTATTCCGAAAAGGCGAAGGAATAGTGTTAAGCTCTTTAAGACTTAATTGGTCGGCATTGGCTAAAATATTTTTTCGCCCTTGTGCTAATAGTTTCAATTCAGTTGACATCATCATGGTTATGAGTTGGATTTTAATTTCAATTTAGTGTATGAAATACAATTTAAAAAAGAATTGAAAAATTCCACATTTCAGAACACAAGTAACCTATGATGGCTTTTCGAGAGCTAGTCTATGAAGACTCAGGTCGGGACAAATATTTTCGTTTAAAAAAGGGCATAAAAAAAAGTCGTTTGAAATGATATTCAAACGACTTTGAAGGGCGATTGATGGGATTCGAACCCACGACCAATGGCACCACAAACCACTACTCTAACCAACTGAGCTACAATCGCCGTGTTGCATTAAGATTTTAATAGGGCGAATGAGGGGATTCGAACCCCCGGCCAACGGAACCACAACCCGCTACTCTAACCAACTGAGCTACAATCGCCGTGTTTTTTACCTTAATGCGGTGCAAAAGTAGGCACTTTTTTACAACCCACAAAGCTTTCCGTGAAAAATATACACAAACAAATGTTAATAACATTCTTTTTCACTGATTTTCAGATAGATTATTTTACTGCTTTTTTTTCTTTTTAAATCCACATTCAAAGTAAAAAAGAAAAGCCTCATTCTTTCCATCAAAGAACGAGGCCATATAATTAATTTTCTTCCTCAGAATTTCCTAACCAAAGTTGATTATAATCATATTTTTCATGATTAGGGAAGATTTCATAATATCGATTTGAGACAAGTTTAAATATTTCTCTACGCAATTCATCAATATTATCCTTCTTAATTGCAGAGATAAATACAGTATCTTCTCCCTTACCGATATAAGTCTGCTTCCATTCCTCAATAGTTGCAGGAGGATGATCTTCAAAAGGAGGATATTCTTTATCTTGGTATGAATCAATTTTATTAAATACTAAAAGCGTTGGTTTATCCGCTGCTCCTATTTCTCTCAAAGTTTCATTGACCACTTGGATATGTTCTTCAAATGATTCGTGAGAAATATCTACGACATGAAGAAGAATGTCAGCTTCGACAATCTCATCTAGGGTAGACTTGAAACTTTCTACCAAAGTTGTTGGCAGTTTTCGAATAAATCCAACTGTATCTGTAAGCAAGAATGGAATATTATTCAATACCATCTTACGAACTGTAGAATCTACCGTCGCGAAGAGCTTATTCTCAGCAAAAACATCGGTTTTTCCGATCAATCGCATCAAGGTTGACTTACCTACGTTGGTATACCCTACAAGAGCCGCTCGTACCATTCTATCACGCCCTTTTCTTCTGACATGACTTTGCTTATCTAACTTTTCAAGCTTTTTCTTAAGCAAAGAAATTTTATCACGAATGATCCTCTTATCTGTTTCAAGTTCTGTTTCCCCAGGACCTTTCATACCAATACCACCTCGTTGCCTTGAGTGGTGAGACCAAAGATTGGTCAACCTTGGTAACATATACTGATACTGCGCAAGCTCTACTTGCAATTTGGATTGAGCTGTTTGCGCTCTTTTTGAGAAGATTTGTAGAATTAACAAACTTCTATCGACTATCATAACGTCTTGTATCTCTCTGTCAAGATTTTTAGACTGTACAGTTGAGATATCATCATCAAAAATCACAACATCAATATCATGGTGTTTGATATATGCTACAATTTCTTCCAACTTTCCTTTTCCAACAAAAGTCTTTTTATCTGGACGCTCTAAACGCTGGATAAAAGTCTTCTCAGTCTGAATCCCTAAAGTTTCTGCAAGAAACTCTAACTCATCCAGATATTCTTGCACTTTATGAAGTGACTGTTGCTTGTCTGCTACTGAAACTAATACCGCTTTAGGTATTTTCTTCTCACTTGTATATTGAAATTCTTTTTTCAAATTTTCTCCGTTGAGTCTTTCTGTGAATAATAATACTCGTTCTGAGAATTATAGAGTGCAAAAATACACATTTTTTATTTACCACATTGTATTTCAGCTCTCCGACTTACAGAATGTAAACTAGTCTACAGTATTCTGTTTACGACTTCATGCCACTACTTACATACCTAAAGACATCTGAAAGTTGAAGTAAAATGGCTGATATCTTATTTTATAACAATTTCGACTACACTTCATTTCATTTATAGATTGAAAGTAAGCTCTATTAAAGGATAGATTCAAACTCAATCATACATACTCTCATTCCCTTCTTTTTTCTTAGGCTACTTTATTTTCAGAGTTTTAGGAGACTCAAGAGTAATGATAATAAATGAAACCTAAAGATATCATCCCTAGAAAACGCCTACTCCTCGCCTTACTATTATTGTTAGGTAGTTTCTTTATGAGCTTCCAAATAAATCAGATTACGTCAATTTTAGACAAAATCTACACGATGGGAGGGTGGAATAGCATTGGTAGACCAGACTATTTATTAGAGAGAAATTTCATTGAGGAAGAAATAAGAGAACAAGTTGTAGAACTTATTGGAGACTCAATAGCAAATGGAGGAAATGACTTTCTAGCAAGACATAGGTCTAACATTCTGATCTCAGAAGACGATTGTGAATTGATCTGTACATTCGTTACGACTGATGCTGGTTGGGCTAACGTACTTGGATATTACACTTATCATAAAGATAGCGTACCCGAAACTCCGGAAGATATCGATAGTCTTCATATCATTTATCCACATATCCAAAGACCTCATTCATTAGACGCAGGAGATCGAGTAAGCCTTGGTACATTTCCTAAGGATATAGTTGTGGGTTTCTTTCTCATTGCAAATGGTTGGGACAGCGGAAACATAACTGAAGGTTATCACACGGTCTACTCAAATCATCTTCTAAACACAGTGGCTTCAGAAGAAAATATGCAACATATGCTTATGTTCTGGAATCAATTGGAAAATGAAAATAATATGATTCTCTGCATCGAGGACAACAATGGAATAAGACCTGGTGGAGATCAAGATTTCAACGATTGTATTTTCTATGTCACTCCAAGTCCAAAATCAAATGCAGTAATCACCCCTGCCTTCGATAATGACCCTCCTGTGGCTTTAGACGACAATGCGACTACAAACTACGACTTCCCTGTCACCATTGATGTCATGGCAAATGACTCTGATCCGAATGGGGATGCTTTGCTACCAAGCAGTGTCTATATTATCAATCCTCCAAATGTTGGAGGAGCCCTTGCTATCGTAGACGACAACGGAAACATCACTTACAACCCTGTTGAAGGGTATGTGGGCCCCGATAGCTTTACTTATGCCATTTGCGATAACACCAGTCAACCCAAATGTGATACAGCCACTGTTTTCATTACCATTGAAGAAGGGAATATAGCACCAAGCGCTCAAGATGATTACTATACCATTGAGATTGGACAAAGTCTTACACAAAATGTATTAGAAAATGATTCAGATGAAGACAATTCATTCGACTTCAATAGTCTTCAAATCATAAACCCTCCTTCTGTAGAAGGCGCAATAACCGTAGTTTCCGATAGTGGCATAATATCATACATACCTCCTTCAGATTTTATAGGTCTAGATACCCTCAGCTATGAAATCTGTGACACTGGAAATCCTACAAAATGTACAGAGGCCACCGTTTACATCGATGTCATCCCGACAAATGAACCTCCTGTTTCAGAACCAGACAGTGCAGAAACAACCAATGAATTAGTAGTAAGCAAAAATGTATTAGAAAACGATTCTGACCCTGACGGACAACTGCACTTACCTAGCTTTGAAATTATAACTCATCCAAGTATTGCTGGTGCTTTCGTTTTCATTACAGACAGCACAATCACCTATACACCTCAGAGTACATTTGTAGGTAGAGATTCTGTACAATATCAGATCTGTGACAATGCCCAAAATGAATTATGTACAACGAACTGGCTTTACATTGATATATTAGAAGGAAACCAACCTCCAATTGCTAATAATGACACAACAGAAGTTATAGCAGGTAACTCCGTATCTATCCCAATCCTAACCAATGATATTGACACCGATGGAGAGTTTGCTTTAAATAGTCTACAAATCATTTCTGGACCTGTGATTGGCGGAGCTGAAGTAAGTATTTCCGACGATGGAACTTTAGTCTATACCTCACCTGCAAACTATACTGGCCCCGATGTTCTGTTATACGAAGTTTGTGACAATGGACTTCCTCAAAAGTGTGATATAGCTACTGTCATTATAAATATCATTGAACCTAATCAAGCACCAATAGCCACTTTAGATACAGTTTCTATTGTTGAAAATACAGAAGCTAGAATTCCTGTAGCAGCAAATGACCTTGACCCTAATGATGATTTAGATGAAGAAAATGTAGATATCATCGTCCCTCCGACTTCAGGGGGAAATGCTGAGATAGATAGTTCGGGAGTATTGGTTTATACCCCTCCCACAGATTTTGTAGGAACAGATACCATAGTTTATCAGATATGTGACCTAGGTGTTCCTCCACTTTGCGACACAGACTCTGTTTTCATTTCTGTTTTACCAACACCGAGTCCTCCTAATGAACCTCCTGTGGCTATCCGTGACGATGTAGAAACCGATGCAAATACACCAATAAACATCAAAGTTATAAAGAATGATGTAGACCCCGATAATAACATCGACTCTACATCAATTGAAATCATAACGCCATCTCCAATTTCAGGAACCGTTGTGGTAATTAACGATGATGGAAGTATCGATTACACCCCTGCCCCAAATTTTGTTGGTATTGATGTTTTAATCTATCAAGTCTGTGACGAAGAAGGGCTTTGTGATACAGGAATTGTATATGTCTCAATTGGCGGAGATCAAGATAATGAACCTCCATTAGCGCTTAGAGATGATGTAATGGGAAAGGTGGATAGTACACTCATCATTCCTGTTTACAAAAATGATATTGACCCTGAAGGTGAACTCGATACAATCTCTGTCGAAATTGTATCAACATCCAATCTTGAAGGAGCAATAGTTGAGCTTGATTCAACTGGAAATATCATTTATACACCTCCTACAGGCTATGTAGGTAACGATGTAGTTATCTACAAAATCTGCGACAAAGCTATTCCAAGATTATGTGATAGTGGTGTTTTATACATTACCATTGAAGAAGAAGATGAAGTTATCCCTGTTAATAATCCTCCTATCACCACCAATGATAATATCAGCATTTACCAAGGCGATACAATCTGTGTTGATGTACTCGTAAACGACATTGATATAGATTTAAACCTAGATTCTACTTCATTGTCAATTGCAGATGGACCTTTAGGAAGTGGCGCTACTGCTTACATCAATGATGAATATAAAATTATCTATAAACCCGATTCAACTTTCACAGGGCAAGACATCATCATTTATAGTATTTGCGATAGTGGTGACCCTAAACTTTGTGACAGTGGAATCCTTACCATTCAAGTTCTTCCTGACACGACTACACAAGTTATAGACAACATACTCCCTGTAGTACAAAATGACACTGTTTACACCACTGTCAACTCTAGCATATTCGCCAATGTGCTAAATAATGATTATGATGACGATGATGGGATTAATAAGAATAGTATCACAATCATCGAATCAACTACACTGACGGGCGCATCAGCTATAGTTGCAGGTTTCGCAATTCAATACAACCCTTCTCCAGATTATATTGGAACGGATCAAATCGTTTACAGAGTATGTGATAAAGCTGAACTAGCCAACTGTGGAACAGCTATCTTAACCATCATCATTGAAGATGAAAACCAACCTCCTGTAGCTGAAGTTGATCAAGCATCCACAAAACAAAATGTAGCAATTACTATAAATCTTACTGAAAATGACGTAGACCCCGATGGAGAAATTGACAATACAAGTCTAAGAATCATAGAGGGACCATTGGTTGGAGGTGCATTTGCTAGAATTTTGGAAAATGGAGAAATAGAGTACACCCCAGAAGCGGACTACTATGGCTATGACACACTGACTTATAGGGTATGTGACAATCACAGAACCAAAGCCTGTACCACAAGTCAAGTGATCATTGAGATTCTTGACCCTAAAAGTTTACCACCAGACATTCCAAATGTCTTCACTCCAAATCAAGACGGCTACAACGATACCTTCTCTATTGACAATCTTGAAGGGCATTACCTCAATGAAATGGTCATTTTCAACCGTTGGGGACAGGAAATATATCGAAAAGGAAACTATAACAATGACTGGGATGGCTACAATCAATTAGGTAACCCATTACCGGGCGGTACCTACTATTACATTTTCAAATCATTTACTACTGGCACCCAATACTCTGGCTATGTTGTTATCAAAAGATAAATCACTTTTACTCTTATTTCTACTACTTCCTATTTTAGGTTTTGCTCAGCAAGACCCTATGTACACGCAGTACATTTACAATAGGATGTCTATAAACCCTGCCTATGTAGGAAGTAAAGGGGGACTCAGTGCTATGGCTTTGCACAGAAGTCAATGGCAAGGTGTGGAAGGTGCTCCTTCTACTCAAAACATTTCACTTCACTCCCCCATCCTAGACAATGAAATAGGTTTAGGACTGAGTGCGGTTAGAGATCAGATAGGAATAAGTAGCCAAACACAATTAGCTTTTATGGCATGTTACCGAATCATCGGACATAACAAAGCACTTAGTTTTGGACTTTCGGGAATAGCCAGCAACTATCAGCATGACCTTTCCCAGCTGAATCCTCAAAATCCGCAAGACCCATTATTGCAAGGAACCGCTACCGAATCATATTGGCAGCCCAATGTAGGTATCGGGATTTACTATTACACGCATAATTATTTTGCAGGATTCTCGATTCCTAAACTTCTTCAACACAAATCTACAAGTACAGACACAGAACTAGGCTCTGAAACGGTCAGACATTACTTCTTAAATGGTGGAGTAAAATTCAACCTCTCAGATCAAGTCAAAATAGTACCATCTATACTATTCAAATTTGTAGAATCTGCACCACTACAAGCTGACATTAGTTCATTAGTTGTTTTGCAAGATCTTATTTGGCTAGGAGGAACATTCAGAACGCAAGATGGCTTGGCTTTGATGGCTCAAATTCATTTACCGCAAGGTTTTTACTTCGGCTATGGCTATGACTTCCCCCTTACAGAGCTAAACACTGTCACTACAGGTTCACATGAGATTGTCATTGGTATTGACATCAATGACAACAACAAAACAAAAAGAATTCTTAGTCCTAGATATTTCTAGGCTACCTAATTGACTTTCTTATGGTAAAATATATCTCATTTTTCCTTTCTCTTTTATTTTTCTGCTTTGCATCATTTTCTATAGATGCTCAGAGTCACAAGAAAAAGAAGAAGAAAAAACAGCATACGCACAAAAAAATAAAACACCACAAACATCTCATTGAAAGGGCTGATCACCATTACGAAATACACGAATACACAGTGGCAGCAAGATTATATGAAAAACTTCCCAAAAATGAAAAAGATGTTGCCATCCTGTATAAGTTGGCAGAATCGTATCGCTTTAGCCATAATCTCAAAAAGGCTTTCAAGTATTATGATATCATCGTAAAGAAATTCAATACAGATCATCCTGATGTTTATTTCAAACATGGTTTATTGCTAAAGTCTCAGGGGAGATACAAAGAGGCCTACGCTTCATTCAGACAATACCTTTCTTATAAGCCTTTAGATGACGACGCTAGAGATATGCTCAGATCATGTAGGGATGAAACATTAACTGAGCTTCAGAAAAACAAATACAATGTTGAAGTAAACAACATCAATATCAATTCTTCAGAGAATGACTTTAGCCCATTACCGTTCAAAGATGGTATTATCTTTTGTTCATCTAGGTTAACGAGAAAAGGCGAAGGAAAATACCTTTGGGACGGACATGCTTTTATTGATCTGTATTACGCAAAAAATGGCATTCTAAATACTTTTAAATATCCAGACAGATTAAGTGATAATGTAAATAGCAATCTTCATGAAGGTCCCGCTACTTACAATGACGATTACAATATCCTCTACTACACAGAGAACGTACCTAAACCTAGAAAACCTAATAAAGAAGCCGATGATGATCATCACACTTTCCACCTACAAATTTATACAAGCCACTACAAAGGTAAAGGCAAATGGACCGAACACGAAGCCTTTGTCCACAACTCGATAGATTATTCAACGGGGCACCCAAGCCTTAGCCCTGACGGCAAAACACTTTACTTTGTTTCTGACATTCCAGGAGGATTTGGTGAAGCCGATATCTACAAATGTGTTTGGGATGATACTGATGGTTGGTCAGCGCCAATTAATATGGGTGAAAAAATCAATACTACAGGAAAAGAGAAATTCCCCTTTATTGCCGATGAGAATACTTTATACTTTGCCTCAAACCGTCATGTAGGATTAGGCGGATTAGACATCTACAAAGCCGATCTTCTAAACGGTGAAGTCATTCGTGTAAGCAATATGGGCTACCCATTTAACTCTTCTCGAGATGATTTTGGAATATGCTTCCTTCCTTCGGAAAACGGTGAATTTTCAGGCTACTTCTCATCAAATAGAAAAGGTGGAAAAGGCGGGGATGATATTTATTCATTCCGAAAAGTAAATCGGACAGTAACAGTAGCGGTAATGGACTCTATCACCCTAGAACCGATTGAAGGGGCTAGTGTATGGATGACTCGTATGGGAGATTTCAAAGAACACTTCCCGACAGGTGTAAAAGGTGTAGCACAAATCAATGCAAGCCCTTCTGATGTAAAAGATTTCTTAGTGGAAAAAGAAGGATATAAAACCAAAAGATTCACTCCACCACCTCCTCAAAAAGATGATAGAAATATCTTATACATCATTGAAATGGCAAAAGGAAAAACCTATAAACTTGAAGGACTTGTTTATGATGCACAAACAAAAGAACCTATAGCCGTTTCTCATGTCACTCTTAGTCGTCCTAAGGTAGAAACTCCCGAAAGCACTAATACAGATGATTATGGTAAATTCAATTTTCCACTAGTAGAAGATCCTAATCTTCAAAAATTGAAGGTTACTAAAGATGGATACTTTGCAAAAGAAATGGATTTAGCTTCTTTCAAGCCAAATGCACAAGGAGTCATTCATGTAAAAATCCCATTGGAAAAACTGGAAATCAATAAGAAAATTGAGATTGAAAATATCTACTACGACTTTGACAAACATCAGATCACTAAAAAAGCGAGTAGTATTCTCGATGAACTGACCTCTATTTTAGTTGAAAACCCAAGTATAAATCTAGAATTGGGCTCTCATACAGATATCCGTGGTTCTGATGAATACAATCAGAATTTATCTCACGAAAGAGCTCAATCTGCAATTAACTACCTTACTGAAAAAGGTATTGCCAAATATAGAATCACTTACAAATATTATGGCGAGAGTCAGAATATTGTTCCTTGTCCAAAACAAGAAGATTGTACAGAAGAACAGCATCAGCTCAATAGAAGGACAGAATTCCGTATCACAAGCTTTTAATACAAGAATGGACATTGTAGCTTTGGTTCTTGAAAGACTAATTTAGATGTAAAGAAAAAGATCTTAACCTGTTGCAATGAAAGAAATAGATAATATCATTTTTGACCTTGGAGGTGTCATCCTTAATATCAATTATGAATTGACACTAGAAGCATTTGGTAAACTATCGGGAAAAGAAGTAAGCCAAATTTATACACAGCATCAGCAAACTTCTGTTTTCGATGACTATGAAACAGGAAAAACAAGTGCTGAAGAATTTAGAACTGGAGTATCTGAAGTATTGGGTTTAAATATTTCAGATCAAGAATTCGACAAAGCTTGGAATGCAATGCTTTTAGACCTCCCAACAGAAAGGTTAAGCTTAATCCAGAACCTAGCCAAAGACAAAAGAGTCTTTTTGCTTAGCAATACAAATGATATTCACATCGAAGAATTTCTTAAGATTTACGACAGAGCTACCAATGGCACATTTGGTACTTGGGAATCTCTTTTTGAAAAAGCGCACTATTCGCATATTCTGAAAGACAGAAAACCACATCCAAGTATTTTCCAAACCCTCATCGATTTGCATAATCTTGAGCCTGAAAAAACTTTATTTATCGATGATACACTCCAACACATAGAAGGAGCAAAAAAGACGGGACTCCAAACCCATCATTTAAAGAATGGAGATACGATCCTTGATCTTTTCCCTAGCTACATTGTTGACTAAAAACATTTGATTTAGCGAATTTCATGTAAAAATGGAATTCGCTTTTTTCTTCTCTTTTCATACAATTTTAATATTTCTAAAGTACTAGAAAAGTCATTGTCCCCAATTCTTAAAAGCACTCTTTTTGAAGAATACTGTTCCATAAAAAAGGAACTCTAATTCAATTATAATTCTCAATAAGAGCATATGAAAAGAATACTAATTACTGGTGCTACTTCAGGCATGGGATTGAGTGCAACAGAATTATTTTTAGAAAAGGGATGGAAAGTACTCATGACAGCTCGTAACCACCAAACAGGAGTAGGTATACTCCAAGACCTCAAAGAAAAAGGCTTTGAACATGTTTTTTTCTTTGCATCTGATGTTTCTAAACAACAAGATGTAAAAGCACTCCACGATTACGCCATGAAAGTTATGAATGGCGTAGATAGTATTATTAATAATGCAGGAGTTTGGACTGGCGGTATGCTTCACGAAACAGATGAAGATGACTGGGATCGCCTGTTCTCAGTAGATGTCAAATCGATATTTCTAACAAGTAAGTATTTTGTATCATATATGATTGAAAATGGTGGCGGAACGATTGTAAATACAGCCTCCGTATCTGGTTTGCATGGAGATTACAATATGGCTGCTTATAATGCTGCTAAAGGGGCTGTAGTAAACCTAGTGAAGGCAATGGCTCTAGATTACGGGAAATACAATATCAGAGTAAATAATGTTTGTCCTTCAGCCTGTGCTACACCTATGTTTTTAGCCAATCCAAAAGAGGTCATTGAAATGTTCAATCAAGCAAATCCACTCAAACGTATTTGCACCCCTGAAGAAGTTGCTAAAGCAATGTACTTTTTAGCAAGTGATGAATCAGGATCGTGTAATGGAATTAATCTGGAAATTTCGGGAGGGCTAAATGTTCATACAGGACAACCCGTACAATAGCGAAACTAAGATTTGATCAAATAAAAAAAGGAAGCCGATAAGCTTCCTTTTTTGTTGTCCCACTAGGGCTCGAACCTAGACTCTTCTGAACCAAAATCAGACGTGTTGCCAGTTACACCATGGGACAAATTCTCATGTATTAATTGGGAGAGGCTATTAAATCCTCTCAGCTAGTTGTATTAAAGTAGTTGTCCCACTAGGGCTCGAACCTAGACTCTTCTGAACCAAAATCAGACGTGTTGCCAGTTACACCATGGGACAGTGCATTTGAAACTTAGCTTTTCGACAACTCAAACGTTGTTGAGTTGTCCCACTAGGGCTCGAACCTAGACTCTTCTGAACCAAAATCAGACGTGTTGCCAGTTACACCATGGGACAATTTTTCGCTGTTTTTGTCTCAAATGCGGTGCAAATGTAAGGAGGATATTCTAATCTGCAAAACATACTTCAAAAAAATAACTTCAATAAAAGTTAACCCGCTGATGTTCAAGAATAAAATTTTCTCTAAAAATAATCCTACTACAAGGACTTCTTAGAATTGTCTTATCAACCTTTTACTTACTCGAGAAAACTAATTGGATGATTTATGAAACAAAATTGAAAAGTTTTATGTTCTTGACCACAGTATATTTGATTGGTGATAAAAAATGAAAAAATCTGTATTTAGCATTAAAATAGGAAAGCAAAAGAAATTCTTCGATAACACAAATAAATCGGAGTTGGCACTTTATCGTAGTCAATTTGAAAGAGCGGCACGAATAAGTGAATATTTAGAACAACGTACAGACAAAGCGCTTGTAGAAGCTCTTCGCGATAAATATTTCACTGAGCTTTCTTAAAACTTTCGGTGCAAGTAGTAATTTGTTCTTGCTATGAACTTCTTGAGTTCTGGTGTTTTTTCATCAATAAATAATGCTACTTGTCCACCTTGTAATTCTATCATGAGCTGATAACTTCCTTTATAGCCATAATAGAACAACATAATTCCTCCCAATACTAAAGACAAAGCCAAGGCTGACTTCATCACACCTGTTAGTAGTCCGATCAGTGAAAAAGCTGATAACAATCCACCAAAAATCAGTGGAAACATTATCCGTCTGAATTGTAATGTTACTTGTTTTATGTAATCTAGGTCAATTTCTCTAGAATGATGCTTCTGTTCAATTTGTAAACTCAAGTTTGTCAAACGCATCTCATCTCCTTCATTGAATACACAGCGTTCTATCGGGTTGTCAATCATTTTTACCCATTTATACCGATAGCTATAAGAATAAGCCACAAAATCATCTGTCGGATAACCCGAAGATATTTCTGAGGTATAAGAACATTTTTGTTCTTCCTTATTCTTAGTATAGTGATATTCGTAATTCATAAAATAAATTAAGCCTTCTTACAGTTTTTACAGTTTGCTGTTTTTACTTTTGTGACCTTATCAAATATACGAAAAGCAGTATGAAAAGGCTGAATCTTCCACACTATGACTATAAACTTCAAAGGAAAGATGATAAAGTTTGGATCTTAGATCAAATCAGAAAAAAATATCTAGTACTCACACCTGAAGAATGGGTACGTCAGCATTTTATAAATTTTCTGATCACAGAAGGATATCCGAAAAGCTTAATTGGTGTAGAAGGTGGCTTAAAGGTAAATCAGATGCAGAAACGCTCTGATATTTTAGTCTATGATAGAAAAGGAAAACCATTTCTACTTGTTGAATGTAAAGCACCTGAAGTAAAGCTTTCTAATAAAACTTTTGAGCAAGCAGCCGCTTACAATAGTGTTTTGAAAGCACCATTTCTAATTATCACAAACGGACTTCAACACTTTGTGTGCAAAATCAACTTTGAAAATGGTTCTTATGATTTCCTAGATGGCTTGCCTCAATTTCCTCCCAAATAAAAGCCCTAACGCTTTCTGTTAGTAAGGTACACTCCTACTACAATTCCTAAACAACCAATTAATTGTAAGGCATGTAATTGTTCTCCATCCCAAATACCCCACAACAAGGCAACTATCGGGATAAGGTAAGTAACAGTACTTGCATAAATAGCGGACTTCATCTGTACAATTCTAACAAATAGAATCCAAGCGAAGGCAGTACCTACAGCTCCTAAAATACAGATAAAGAAAAATGCTTGCCATCCATTAGGATGAGAAGTCAAGCGTTCGCTGAAATCTGTAAAAAGTAAATATCCCCAAGCCAAAGGGCTTAAACACGTCAGAATCCAAGTTACTGTTGAAAGTGTTGGGAGACCTGCTAAATACTTCATAGTAATATTCGCATTGATCCCATAACAAAAAGTAGCGAGCACAATAAGGAAAGCCCAATAATTCAGACTCCCAAATTCACCATCACTATTTACTAAAATGATAAAAACAGTTCCGAAAAAGCCTAAGAACAGACCTCCAATTTTTTCTTTTTGAAACTGCTCTTTGAAAAGTAGTGTTCCTACTAAAAATGTAAAAAGAGGTGTAAGAGCGTTTAAAATTCCTGTTACGGAACTAGAAAGGTGAAGAAGTGCTACACCAAATATTGTGAATGGAATAATGGTACCCATTAAGGCCGACAGCCCCAAATACTTCCATGAAGTTCTCGGAATTTGACGAAAAGCTGAGATTGAAAAGGGTAACATACAAATTCCTGCGGTACCAATACGACACATCGCAAGTTGTAATGGAGTAAAAACATCAAGACTTTTCTTGATCAAGATAAAAGAACTCCCCCAAATGAGCGTAAGTAAAATGATAAAGAATACAGGTAAATTGAGTCTGTTGGTTAGAATTCTGTACATATTTTATTCAAATTTAAAGCTTTTTACGTATATTCTCTTCCGTTAAAAGAATGGTCGTTAGAAGGCTTTGGTTTAGGCACGTTCTTTGTTAAAGCTGAAAATTAAGATTTACAAGTAAAAAAATCATTATATTTTTTTTATTGTAGAGGAATTTTCAGAATAAATAATAATTTCGCAGTGCTCTTTTAAAACAAACTTATCGGAGTGGCTTGCGTAAGCTTAACTAGATATTGTTCTGGAAGGTATTTTGTGAGCGTAAATTTAATTTTTGACAAGCATAACTGAAAAGTAATATGTACTGGACTCTTGAATTAGCTTCATATTTAGAAGACGCCCCTTGGCCAGCAACTAAAGAGGAGCTTATCGACTTCTCTATCCGTACAGGGGCTCCATTGGAGGTTGTAGAGAACCTTCAAGAACTTGAGGATGACGGTCAACCTTACGAGAACATCGAAGAAATTTGGCCTGATTACCCTACAAAAGATGACTTCTTCTTCAATGAAGACGAATACTAGGGGTTTCTTACACCGCATACAAAACACAGTTTCAAATAGCGTTGATACTGTGTTTTTTTATACACTATTTCCTAATACCTCAAAAGAAATATTTTTAACCTTTTCACATTCACAATATTTAAGTACTCCCTTTTATCTCTAACTTTCATACCTAGTTTGTCCTTCAAAACATCCCGTTAATAGATGTTTTGCAAATAAATTCAAACATTGCGATTCGTCATCATTTTGGCTATTGATAAAGATTTACATTGCAGTCATAAGTGACATAATGACACTTTTTTAAGTAAATCTGTTTTTAATAACTAGACCTCCGCCATGAGGTTGCGTCATTTTAATAACCATGATCATGACTGAACAATCAGCAAAACAAACACAAAATCAGTATGCTGTACCATTTGCCATAATGGTATTCTTATTTTTCTTAGTAGGTTTTCTTACTGTGGTAAATCAGCAGTTTCAAGCACCTCTTAAAGAGGTTTTTGATCTGTCGAACACTCAATCTACTTTATTGACATTCACCTTTTTTGCTGCATATCCTATCATGGGTATTCCTGCAGGAAAGTTGGTTGAAAAACTAGGTTACAAAGGTACTCTTTTAGTTTCCCTTGTTATTGTAACCATATCATTCGCCTTATTCTATACTGCAGCTGAATTTACATCATTTACCATATTCCTAATCGGTTCTTTTGTACTTGGTGCAGGAATGACGGTACTCCAAACTGTAGTTAACCCTTACATTATTGCCTGTGGCCCTGAAGAAACTGCATCTTTCCGTATGAACCTTGGAGGAGGTATGAACTCTTTAGGTACGGTATTAGGACCTCTTTTTGTATCTCAAGTAGTATTTGGTGGTACTGGAGACATCCAAGTTTCTGATGTAAAAATCCCTTACTTGGTATTGATTGCCACGGTAATCATTCTTACACTAATTCTTAAGACAGTAAACTTACCACACATTCCTGGTACTACTAAAGAAGAAGGTTCTGAAGGTTCTGCTACTCAATATCCTCACCTAATTTTAGGGGTTGTAGGTATCTTCTGTTACGTAGGAGCTGAGGTTGCCGTAGGAGCCAACATCAACCTTTTCTTGGAACAAGATTTTGGTTATGCTAAAAGTGTTGCTGCTTCGTTTGCCTCTCTTTATTGGTTAGGTTTAATGATCGGAAGGCTTTCGGCTGCTGGTTTATTAAAAAATATCGGAGCAAAAGGTCAATTAACTGGAGCTGCAACCGGTGCTTTAGCTCTAATTGTAGGTACGGTAATCCTTTCTTACTATCCTGACTTGTCATTCAATTTGGACCTTGAGATTGGACTATTGGGTATTTCGATTCACCAAGCAATCTCTGTGTCATGTATTACACTAATTCTAATGGGACTTTTCCACTCAGTAATGTGGCCTTGTATCTTTACTCTTGCTGTTAAAGATTTAGGACCTCACACAAGTCAAGGTTCAGGACTTCTGATGCTTGGTGTTGCTGGTGGTGCCGTGATTCCATTTGTACAAGGTATTTTAGCCGACGTTCTTGGCGATTGGCAATTGACATGGGGACTTGTTATTGCATGTGAACTATTCATTTTGTTCTATGCACTGAAAGGATCTCAAGTAATTCTTCCAAAGAAAAAATAATATAAGCCAAACATATTAGATTGATTGAAGGGTAAGTCTGAAAAGGCTTGCCCTTTTTTTAGCCCTAAACAAATAACCGTACTTTAAACGTTTATATTTTTTCATATATTAGAAGCTACACAAAAAACGACTTCATTTTTTTAATGTCATTCTACACATGGAAACATACGCAAAAACCTTACTCTATGCGATACCTGGCTTTGTCATATTATTATTAATAGAGTTTGTTTACGGCTATTTCAAGGGTAAACAAACCTACAGAGCTATGGATACTATTGCGGGTCTTAGTGCCGGTATTAGTAACATTATTAAAAGTACATTAGGGCTTACAATCATGATCGTATCTTATGATTGGGTAGCTGAAAGAATCTCAATATTTCAAATTGAGGACACGCTAACGGTTTATATTATTGGATTCATCTGTATCGATTTTGCAGGATATTGGGCACACAGGCTTAATCATACGATTAACTACTTTTGGAATATACACCTAGTGCACCACAGTAGTGAAGAATTTAACCTTGCTTGTGCGCTTCGTCAGACCATTTCCAATATTTTCGGTTACTACGGATTATTTCTAATTCCTGCGGCTCTTCTAGGAGTACCAGCAACCGTTATCGCTATTATTTCACCAATTCATCTTTTCCTTCAGTTTTGGTATCACACCAAGCATATACCTAAATTGGGTTGGTTGGAATACATCATCATTACTCCTTCACAACACCGAGTTCATCATGCAATTAATAAAGAATACCTTGATAAAAACCTTGGTCAAATCTTTTGTCTGTGGGATAGAATCTTTGGAACCTTCCAAGAAGAACTAGATGATGTTCCTCCTGTTTACGGCATCACGAGACCAGTGAATACATGGAATCCTTTTAAAATCAACTTTTCTCATCTTTGGATTCTGATCAAAGATGCTTGGCATACAAATAATTATTGGGATAAACTGAGAATTTGGTTTATGCCTTTGGGCTGGCGCCCTTCCGACGTGATAGAAAAATTTCCTATTCCATATATTGAAGATCCTTATAACTTCGAAAAATACGAACCTCAATTGTCAAAAGGACTCAGTCTTTGGTCTTGGGTACAATTTATCACTACACTTGTTCTGATGCTCTTTATGTTTGGCACTTTTGCTGAAATAGGATTTCCACAACTTTTCGTTTACGGAACATTCCTTTTCATTTCCATCTATGGTTATACCGCTATGATGGATAAAGATATTTCAGGAAACGTGGTAGAAATCTTAAGAGGTGTATCTGGAATAAGCTACATCACTCTTTTTGAGGGTTGGTTTACTTTGGATAATTATGTAGCCTTTGGTTCAGAAATCATGTTAGCCTACTTTGCTTTGAGTATTTTTATGGCTATTTATTTTTGGAAAGAAATCATTTATACTACTCCTCAAAAGAAGGATAAAATCGATCAATTGACTCCTCAAGTATAAAAAATAATAAAGTCCTGTTACTGAAACGTAGCAGGACTTTTTTTATTAAAAGACTTTATCGACCACTATATTTAGTTCTTTACTTTCAGCTTCTTCTAAACTGATTTTTGCCATTTCATATTCTGGCCTTCCTATTTTAGGATAGTTACTTATTCCTATCGATTCTTTGGGTATTCCTATCCAGTTGGTATCTGCAAGTCCATTCTCATTCTCATCATGAACTACGATGATCGCATAATTACCTTGTGGCAAACCATCAAAGTAGAAATAATGTTCTGCTCCTTTCAACTCCTCTTTTGCTTTACGAAAAGCTTTTTCATGATCTCCAGGGAAACCATCTTCACCCTTAAATAATAAAATCAGAACATCTCCTTTCACACGTTCGTAACCTGTGGTCTTCACAGTTAGTTTACCTTCGGTAGATTGCCCTTTTGCTATAAAAGGAAGTAAGAAAGTAAGTACAAAAAGAAATCTATACATGGTTCTTATCTAAGTTGTTTATTCTCTATAATGACCACTTTGAAGTCAGAAAGTTTAAACAATATAGAAATACAGCTTCTTTTATATCTTTCGATTCCATGCTAAGAATTACATTTATCATAAAATCACAAAAAACATCGAGAATACTTTCAATAACCTCATGATCGTCTATCAACTGTTTTTTCCTAATCTTTAAAAAAATCAAAAAGAGCTTTATTACAAGGAATTAAGGCTTCTGAAATTGATTCTTTTCATAAAATTGAAAGTGATACCTACTGAATAAAAATCACTACAAATGTGAATGAATTTCTGAATCATTTATTCAATTCCGACCTTATTCCTTGATTTGAAAAATTGGATCGATGGATGCTATCAAAACCTTATGCTTAAAGACTTTCTTAGATGAATCTGAAGATGGATTTCATTTGGCTCGTACAAATCTCGAAAATGAGGAAGACTTGTATATGCACACCCATCATGATTTTTCAGAATTCTTTGTGATCACATCGGGAGAAGGAATTCACTCGATCAATGGCGATGAAGTGCTGATCTATGAAGGAAGTTTTTGTTTTATCAGAGCATCAGACACGCATTGTTTTATTCCCGATGCAAAGAAAGGATTAGTGATCACCAATCTTGCAATCTCAAATAAGACAATCCGTCATTATGAAGAGCGATATTTTGCTTCTCAGAAAAAATATTGGACAGAAGATACCGCCCAACCTTACTTTGGTGTGTTAAGTACTCCCGACTTAAATGAAATTGTATCCCGATTCGATATTCTTTTTGATAAACCTAAAAATGCCATCAACCTAGACTTGTTCATTCTTCATTTGTTTGATGTACTCAACAAAACGGTTCCTTCTGACCAAGGAATCCCTTTTTGGTTGAGCAATGCCATTGAGCAATTCAGAAAACCAAAAAATTTAAAGCTAGGCAAAACTAAGTTCTTAGAGCTTTGCGAACGCTCATCTGACCATGTAAATCGGGTGCTTCAGAAATACTTTAACAAAACACTCACGGAGGTAATTAATGCTGAAAGACTCTCTTTTACAGCAAAACAACTCACGATGACCAACGCTCCACTCAAGGTTATTTATACAAATGCAGGTTATAGCAATCACAGTTATTTCTTCCGAATATTCAAGAAAAAATACGGGCTTACTCCTTTAGAATATCGCTCAAAGAATCATAAGATTTTCTAAAGAAAAAAGCACCTGTTAGCTCAGCCAACAGATGCTCATTTATGATTTGATAATTGCTTATTTTCAGTCTATTTCAAGCCTACTTTATTTCCTTTCCAGCCTTCATCCCAAGTATTTTTGAATGGGTGAGCTTCAGTATTTAAGACATACTTTTCAAAGTCAAATACTTCTTCTGGCGCAAAGAACAAGTAACAGTATTTCATGGTTTCAGCAAAGAAGAAACTCTCTAGTGTATCCCACTTTTCTTTGGTTGTGACATCGCTAAGTTGTACGTAACCATTTTCTACCTGACAGTATTTCTCAATGCTTTCAAACATATGTTTTCCTTGCTCATAATATTGGTCATCGCCTGTTGCTTTCCAAGTATAATACGTTGACTCGATAGCTTCCGGACGGATCATGTAATACTTACTATCCTCAAATGGCTGCATTGTTTCATAGTCAATTGCTTCTGGCTCGATATCGTAAAGGTTCCACATTTTGTAGATAGAAGCTTGCAGTTTTTCAGCTCTCTCCGTATCTCCATCCAACACATAACATAGGTTCCAGAAGCAGTCCAAAGCTCCGAATCTGCTTAAGATACGTTCGCCAGTATTCATATCAGCCCAACCAATCCAGTATCCGTTCTCGGTTTCTTCTGCCAAGTGCGTATCAACTGCTTTGCGAGATACATCCCACATTTCCTTCAAGTCTTCGTCACCAAATAGCAAATAACCTTTCAACAAGTATTCGTAGTAAGCATCAATTCCGCCAGAAATATGTGCGCGAGTATCCTGCCACTCTCCTGTATCACAGTTGATCCAAGACCCCAAAAGTCCTGTTTTTCCTCTACGCTCATACATGGCCACAACGCCTCTTTTACAAAGTTCATAATACTTCGGGTCTCCCGTAAGTTTACTCAACATTCCATACTCCAAAAGCATAGAACCAACCTCACAAGGGTTTGTACCATTTCCGCTTATTTCACCAGTTCTAAGGTTTACCAAACGGTAAGGGATTCCGGTTGGTGTATCAAACACAGGAATCATTCGATCTCCAAGGTCTTTTGCCAATTCTAAGAATCTTGGATCACCATCTAGTTGATAAGAAGAAAGCAAGCCTCCAAGCAGACGAATCGCTATTTCGAACTGTTGTACTTCAAAATCTTTATCGAAATCTAGCTTTGAGAAAATCAGTTCTTTATTTTCTGTCATTTCCTCTTCCAAGCCCATTAAATACATTGTACTAAAGGCATCGACTGGCGTCATCAGCAACGACTCTGCATACCAATTGTGATTTCCTTTTTTGATTGGGTTAACCGCATCTTCTCCCCATGCATAATCTTTATAGGCTGTCCATCCTTTTTTGAATGCAGTTTTTACTCTTTCCTGATAAATTTCTTTTTCCTTATCCGCTTTATTTTGTGCTTTACATGATATTAAGTTTCCTAAAAGGAATAACATCATCAATGTGCTTATCGCTGGTTTCATCTGTTTATTGTTTATTGTACACTAATCATTTCCACATCACAAAGATAGAATTGGGTTTTCCTTGGATCAATTCAGAATTGTACTCTAAAAAACAGAAATAGTGTACTAAAACGACATTTTGAGATTTTCTAAAAAATAGAATTTTCTCATTTGGATTTTATTAAAAAATATTGGAAAATAAATGTATTGAAAGCTGGTTTTGGGAAATATTTAGGCAATAAAAAAGCCGAACCCTAAGGCTCGGCTTTTTAATATCTTCAAACCAAAAAAGAGTAAGATTACTCTCCTTTTGATTGAGCAGATTTCAACGCTCTTGGGATAGCGATTGAAGCTACTGTTACTGAAGAGTTATAAAGGATTTCGTAATCTTTCGCTTCGATATCACCGATACGAACTGATTTACCCAATTCCAAACCTTCAATAGAAACCTCAACGTTCTCAGGCATGTTCGCTGGTAAAGCTTTAACTTTGATTTTTCTAAGTTTAGAAACCAATTTACCACCGACCATAAGACCAGGTGAAGAACCTACGAATTTCACAGGAACTTCCATTTTCACAGCTTTGTCATCTTTCAATTCCAAGAAGTCAGCGTGCAACAACACGTCTGATACTGGGTGGAATTGTACGTCTTGAAGAACAGCTTTCTTGATAGTTCCTTCAATGTTCAACTCTACGAAACATACTTCTGGAGTATAAACGATGTCACGGAACAAAATCATTGGTGCAGCAAAGTGGATTGTTTCCTCTCCTCCGTACAATACACATGGAGCAAGACCTTCAAGTCTCAATCTTTTAGCGTATGATTTTCCTAGGTCCTCTCTTTTGAAACCTACTACTTCTACAGTTTTCATTTCTCTAATTAATTAGAAAGATATAACATGTTTTTAATTATGGTACTTGGTCATTTCTGACCCCATCCCAGACATGTATCTTTGGATAGTCTACGGTCTCCCCCGCGGAGGATGTCGTAAAAAGCGTCGGCAAATATCGGAAATTTTTCTCCAAATCCCAATATTATTTTCAGTACAAACTGTAAATCAATGTAAAGCAAGATGAATCCAAATAAGTTTATTTCCTCCTTCACCTCAAAAACCTGTATTTTTAGCTGTACAGTTTGTAACTTCTTTCAAGAAATTCTCTTAAATGACCATTTAAAATAAACATGCAAAAAATAGCTGTTATCACAGGAGCTAATAGAGGTATTGGCAAACAAATATGTCTCGAATTAGCTCAACAAGGGTTTAAAGTATTTGCAGGAATGCGAAAACTTGAAAACTCGCCCCAAGAATTCAATGATTTAGATATTACTCCTTCTCTACTAGATGTAACCGACGTGGCAAGTGTAGATGCTTTTGCTACAGAACTAGGTAAACAAGCAAGTCACATCGATGTTCTGATCAACAATGCCGGAGTAATGGGTACAAAAGCTCTGGCTGATTTTGATTTGGAAGAAATCAGATGGGTTATGGAAACTAACTTTTTCGGACCTATTCAAATGACTAAGGCAATGATTCCATTTCTTAAAAAAAGTAGTGATGCAAGAATTATCAATATTTCAAGCGAAATGGGAGCTTTCGGTTCCCTGCCGATAGGAGGTTATGGAGCATACCGTATGTCCAAAACTTCACTCAATAGTTTTACAGCAATTCTCTCTTCTGAATTGGAAAAACACAATATCAAAGTAAATTCAATGTGCCCGACTTGGGTCAAGACTGGGATGGGTGGAGATGCTGCCCCTGGAAGTGTTGAAGAAGGTGCTGATACGGCTATTTGGCTTGCGACTGCTAGTGCAATCCCAAACGGGAAGTTCTTACAGAAACGTTCTGAAATAAACTGGTAAACTAAAAAATCCCTAACAGAATGATCTGTTAGGGATTTAATCACAACTTATGAAGTTGCTTATTTACAAGCGATTTTATTCACTCTGTTTTCATGTCTTCCACCTTCAAATTCTGTAGAAACGAAGATGTCTACCAATGAAACTGCGTATTCTACTGCAATAAATCTTGCAGGAAGCGCAATTACGTTTGCATTGTTGTGCTGACGAGTAAGTGCGGCTACTTCAGAGTTCCAGCAAAGACCAGCTCTGATTCCTTGGTGCTTGTTTGCTACCATAGAAACACCTTCACCACTACCACAGATTATAACTCCCAATTCGTTGTCACCTGCTTCAATACTATCAGCTAGTGGGTGCACATAATCAGGATAATCACAAGATTCTTCACTGTAAGGACCAAAATCTTTCACTTCATGTCCTTGTGCTTCCAAATGTGCTTTAATCACTTCTTTATAGGCATAACCTGCGTGATCGCCTCCGATTGCAATTTTCATAATTTATATCAAAATGTTATGATTCTACTGCAAATATCGGAAGCCCTTCAGAGAAAGAAAAGAATTCTATTGAGAAGCTGTCGTTTCTTTTACCTTATCCACAAATAATTCACTTAAAAGCACTTCCACGTGATCTTGCACAACTCTTCTTTCCATGTAATTCTCTACTACTCGTTGTGCATTTTTCCCAATTTGAGTTCTGAACTCTCGATCAGCCAGTGCTTTTGTCACTTTTTCTTTGATGACAGCTGTATCATTACTTTGATTCAGATAAAAAACTTCCTTTTCATCTGTAAACCAGTTTCTCACCTCTGTACTATCTTGACACAACACAGGACGTCCTGTGGCTAAAAGCTTGAGTAGTCCAGATGAAATTCCTGAACGATACATATCTTCGGTACGAGAGGTAATCAGTAAATCTGACTTTGAAAAATAGTGCTTCAGCTCTGAAAGATTCACATTATTAACCACCTCAACTTGTCTGTTCACACCTCTTGAGTGAGCCTCATTTAAAAACCATTCCTCCGTTTCTTTTGATTGATTTGATTGTGTGATTGCTGAAAAACGAATTTTCTGTCCTTCTGCATTCAATTCAGTCAAAACTTCAAGGATATTATTCAAGAAATTCCGATCATTTAATTCTCCCAAGAAAGTAAGAATTGGAATTTCATTATAGTTAAGAATATTAGAACAATCCCATTTGCGTACCTCAATAGATCGAGGTAATAAAGTGATAGGAACTTTCCCTTGAGTAAGAATACTATACTTGCCTCTCAAATAATAAGATGTTACGACAATCTGATCAGCCTTTTTTGCCAATTTTTTATCCGTCAACTGATCATCTGTATATTTCAAATGTTCATGTAGGCCTTTCCCTTTTGTTCTCTCTTCTACATAAGACTGCACTGTTTTCACCTTCAACTTGGTTGCCAAACGCGTAAGCGGATACATCAAGTGCGCTGCCGATTGGTTTATCCAAAGTAAATCAATTGGTTTTTCTGCATGAAGTTCTTTGATACGCTTTATAAGCTGCCTTACAGCCCCAAGTTTATTCGTATAAAAAGAAAATCCACTTGGTCTTTCCTCAGGTCCTGTAACCAATTCGACTGGTACACCAAAAAACGTAGAATGCTTATCAGCCAACTGGCTTGGTATTTTTTTGGTATTTGAATGTTCCAATAAAGCTTGAACATCATGTCCGACTTCCTTTAATCTTGCAGAAAGATTTCGAAATCGTTCTAAATAGTTAGTTCCTTCAGCTAAGTCTGTTGAGGTAATGAAAACAATATTGAGATTTTTCATAAAAAATATGACGGCTTATGTATTGAGTAGAGAAAGATGCTATTTCACTTTTGTGTTGAGAGTAGTAAGGTAAAAATAGTGGAAATAGTATGCTCTACACCCTAGTTGGTAATAGTCCTACAGTACTTTATGTGTTGTATAGTTTCTAGCTACTTACTCAAATCTTAAATCACTTTAATCTTCTTGTAAATATTTGTGCAGAAATATAAGAAAATCACAAATTTATCTCTATTTAAAGAGGTGTAAATCTGATGGATTAAGTCAAAAAATGCAAAATATATCAGTTTTATTCTTGATTTAATACCATAACAATGTGTGAAATAGTACATAAAAAAAGTCTTCAAACCTTAAGCTTGAAGACTTTCTTAAATATCACTTTTTACAGATCTATTTTATCGAGTATTTTTTCCTGCTATCAAATTTTTTAGTTTCATCAAGTATTCAAATGCAGAAGGTGGCAACTTCTTTCGGATAGCTGTAACCTTCTTTTCATAGCTAATCAATTTCTTATAATGCTCATCTACTTCAGATCTGTCATCTCTTTCTTTCACAATAGCCCAAGTCTCTTCCTTAGCTTGAACAGCCTGAATATCAGAAAGACCACCTGACCTAAAACAAGCTATATGGATAGGAATATGATGAAACTTTACCCCATCTTTCCATCGGTTATAGATAAAATGGAAATCAGCACAACGTTTCCATCTCTTCCCTTCAAAAGGATGGTCTAAGAGTAATTGTGTTTTGGTAAAAAGCGCTTGGTGACTAAAGATCATTCCTTTCCATAAATCCTCTACGGGTAATGCTTTTTTCACTTTTGTGAGTTTATCATAAACCACTTCATGATCTCCGTAAACCAAACCAAAACCACTCATATCTTGGCTAAATATTTTTTCAACGGCATCATCTGCTGCAAACCAATCTCCAGCGTTCATAAAAAGAATCCAATCACCAGTTGCCATTTTCACTCCTTTGTTCATGGCATCATAAATCCCTTCATCTTTTTCACTGACCCAAGTATCAATTTTATCGCTGTATTTCTGAATGATATCAACGGTTCCATCATTTGAGGCTCCATCGATCACCAAATACTCAATATTCTGATAAGTCTGTGCTAAAACACTCTTTATGGTTGTTTCTATTTCTTCTCGACAATTGAACGAGATTGTGATGATTGTGACCTTTTGCATAGTAGCAAATTTGAAAAAATGTTTTTTCTTATTCGAAAATTTGATGGTAAAAAACGCAAACTACTTCTTCGCGATAAGCTTTCTGAGGATACTTGGGAAGAAGCGTTTCAGCCACAAACCAAACTGCTCTTTAAAAGCCCCTACGTAAACTTCCTCTTTTTCTGCTTCAATAGCTCTGACTATTTTTTGAGCACACTCTTGAGGAGAAATTCCTTTCTGCTCCAACTTCCCAATAGCTTTACCATCGGCATTCAAGGCATTTGCTGACAAGTTAGTTGCTACATAACCCGGTGTTATTACTTGAACCTTCAACCCTTTATATGCATATTCTGCTCGCAGAGAATCAAAAAAACCTTGGACAGCATGTTTTGATGTAGAGTAAGCCGCTCTTTCGGGTAAACCTATTTTTCCTTGCACCGAGCTAATCTCTACAATCATAGGATCGAGTTGATTGAGTAAAAAAGGCAATACGGCTTTAGTGAGAAATACATGTCCAAAGAGGTTAATCTCCATAATTTTTCGAAATGCTTGTTCAGTCATCTCTTCAAAAGATGCTCTTTGGCTTATACCACTACTCAAAATAAGTAGGTCTAATCTCCCGAAATGTTGATCTACTTTTTCTACTACCTCAGGAAAAGTTGGGGTATCTTCCATATCAAACGGTAGAACTAAACTTTCTGCATCTACACTTTTAGCAATACGTTCTAGTTTTTCAGCATTTCTTCCCGAAAGAATAAACTTGCATTCATAAGTCGCTAAAGCAAATACCAAAGCCTCTCCTATTCCTGAAGAGGCTCCTGTTATCCAAACTACCTTTCCTTTTAGTTCCATATTTTAATTGACTATGCCAATATCTGATCAATCGCTTCAGCCAATTTGCGATCTTTTTCAGTTACTACATTTCCTGCATCATGAGTCGTAAGAGCAATCTCAACCTTATTCCATACATTCGACCAATTCGGGTGATGTTCATGTTGCTCGGCCAAAAATGCTACACGTGTCATGAAAGCAAATGCTTCTTGAAAATCTTTAAAAGTGAAAACTTTTTGAAGTTGATTATTTTCTTCTTTCCACATAAGTATTGTTTTTGGGATTTTGTGATGTTTCTATGATTTACCAAGGGTAATAAAGGTACAGAACTCGTTTTAATTTGTCCTTATCTCATATTCTTTTTTCGAATTATACGTTCGCAGAACCAAAATACACTTGATATCCTTTTAGAATCAAATTAACTGAAAAACACCATTCAGTAGACCTAATTAACGCCTCAGCAATTTTAAGTTTTTAACTAAGAAAAAAAGATCGGAACTTGTCCATAACTTACACCCAAGTTCTGCGCTAACATTAGGCCTAGAAAAAAGGTGAACTGTGTAACAAACTAGATTAAGAGATTTCACTAACAATTACGGCTTTATGCAAACTAGATTAACCTTACTTCTAAAGAACTTTTTCTTTTGGTTGGTCTTTTTCCAAATTGGAAGATTCCTATTTATCATCTACCAACTTGAGCTATCCATCAACTTTGACTTTAGTACTTTACTGAAATCAATGTTTTATGGAGCAAGAATGGATATGTCTGTAGCAGGTTACATGAGTATAATTCCTGCATTAATGTTGACAATTTCAGCATTGTTCAAACCTCAGAAATGGGTAAAAACAGCGATTTACATCCATACATTCATTTTTATGATTCTGTCGTCCCTCACGATAGTTTCCGACATGGAATTATATTCTTATTGGAACTACAGAATGGACGCCACACCTTTGCTGTATTTAAGTACAGGCTTCACTGAAGTAATACAATCTGCATCACCTTTGGCTGCTGTTAAGCAAGTTTTCTTATTTGCCTTAATGATTCTTGCAGGAAGTAAAGCCTACAATTGGTTAACAGCATCTTCCTTTGACAATCTGGAACGTGTATACTGGTCATCTCCTGCTACCCTAGTTTTTGCGGGCTTATTGATTATCCCTATCAGAGGAAGCTTCGATGTAGCACCTATGAATGTTGGCTTTGTTTACTTTCATGAAAAGCCTTACCCTAACCATGTTGCAATTAATGTTTTCTGGAATGTTCTTTATTCTTTAGGAAAAGTAAATAAGAGCAAGTACCCTGAAAACTTCTATGATAAAACTTTGACAGAAGAACACTTTGCAGAACTTTACGAGCCTGCAAAAACACGTAATCTTCCTACAAAACTCTTAAAAACAGATAAGCCAAATGTAATTCTTATTATCCTTGAAAGCTTTACAGCTGACCTTGTAGAATCCTTAGGAGGAGAAAAAGGAGTTACTCCAAACTTAGAAAAGCTTATCGATGAGGGTGTTTTATTCACCAATGTCTATGCAAATGGTGATCGTACAGACAAAGGATTGGTAGCGGTTTTAAGCAGTTACCCTGCTCAACCAAAAACATCAATGACCAAATGGAGCCAGAAAACACAAGAATTGCCTTCTCTGCCAAATGTCCTTAACAACGAAGGTTATCATACTTCATTCTTTTATGGAGGAGATGTGAATTTTGCGAACATCAACAGCTACCTTCACAATAGTGAATTCCAAGAAATCCTTTCAAAAAATATTTTCCCTAGTGAATTATCAACGTCCAAATGGGGAGTACATGATCATTATGTTTTTGATAAAGCGATTGATATTCTGAAGGCAAAAGATCCAAGTAAACCATTCTTCCAAACGATTCTGACATCTAGTAGTCATGAACCATTTGATGTACCGATGGAAACTGTCTTTGAAGGGGATGATAAAAAGTCTTTGTTCATGAATTCGGCTCATTACACTGATCGATCTTTAGGTGTTTTTATTGATCGTTTGAAAGAAGAAAAGATTTGGGATAATACCTTAATTATGTTGGTAGCAGACCACGGTATTCCTCACATCAAAAAGCATAGAAATAGTGATGCTGGAAAATTTCATATCCCTATGATTTGGACTGGTGGAGCCTTACAGAATACAAACTTAAAAGTTGATACTTTCGGTAATCAGACAGATTTAGCAGAGACCTTCATCAGACAATTGAATGTAGACTATGACTTTGTCTTCGGGAAAGATTTGTTACAATTCAACGATCAAGGCTTCTCATTCTTTACCTTCAACAATGGTTTCGGGTACCTTACTTCAAAGGCCAAAGTCATTTATGACCTGAATGGAGATTACTTTATTTCCAAAGACGGTAAAAACTATGATCAAGAAAATGCGAAAGCTTATATGCAAAAAGTTTTCACAGACTTCAATAATAGATAAAAAATTCTCTTTCATATATCTTTCAAATCCCTCTTCGGTAACACTTACTGAAGAGGGATTCGTATTTTTTCAGTATTTCATTTTCATATTCAAACAGATCTTGTATCAAGCTACCTTCCTTTCTAAGTTTCCTTCTAACTTACTACATACCCAAAACACATAGACTGTTATCTCATCATGACCTTAAGACAGAAGCTTTTTTTTGCCTTCGGTTTCCCTCTTTTATTTGCCATTGTAATAGGCGTACTGACCTATAAATACATGGAGCATACATCTATTCTCATGGATGAAATCCAAATATTAGATCATTGCTCACAATTGATAGACAAGGCACAGTATCATGAAACAGTTTTTCTACTTGATGAATCTCATGAAAATGATTTTTTCAAGGATAGAAAAAGTAATGGGTTACAGCATACAGAAATGCTCATTGACTCAGTAGAGTTTATCTTGAATGACTTTTCTAGTGAATATGATCAAGAAATTGATTACTCCTACTTTATTTTCTTTCATCAACTGAATGATTTTCTATATAAAAAAAGAAAGCAAATCTATCAGCTTTCTAGCCTGTGTCTACAGAATGGAAATGAAAATTGGGGGCTCATCGGAGAATTAAACAGAAGGTCTATCAATATTGAGTCTTCGAGCATGAGCTTCGATAGAAAATACTTAAAAAACTGCCTGCATTATGAAAAAGCATTCCTTCTTTCAAAAGATTTGAAATATGAAGTTCTTTTCGATGATGCAATCACCTCTCTCTCGCAACATATTTTACTGAGTTATCAAATACAGTCGGGAAATAGCTTAGAGGAAAAAAAGAATTATACAGATTTGCTCAAAAAAGTGAGTCAGTATCAGCTTACGTTCAAGAAACTGATTAAACTTAGTCAGAAAATAGGATTAGATAATTCTACAGGAATAAGAGCTGAATCAGACCACCTTTATACAGATATTCGATCAGAATTAGAGCGCTTGAAAGAGAAGGTTGCAGCAGAAAATCAGTCGGATGTGATGATGTCTGAAATGCTCTTACTCATCTTTCTTTGTGTCCAATGTTTTCTTGTTCTGATTGGAGGAGGAGTTATAATACAGCAATTCAAAAACCGAATAGATACACTGAGTACCGCATTCAAAGATTTACGAGCAGGGCATTTTCTAGATGAAAAGTATCTTAAGCATGGAAAAGATGAACTTCACTTTCTATCTAAAGAAATATTTTTACTCAGTAAGTGGATAGAAAATGTATCTACTTATGCCAAAAAGATTCGGTTTGAAGAACGAAACTATGAATATCCAACAGCTTACAAACAAGGAGAACTACCTGAACACCTTGCTCAAATAGAAGAGCGAATCATTCATTTCCAACATGAGAAACAACTCAGACATTGGATTACTGAAGGAATGAATAAATTCTTGGCTTTACTTCGTGAAAAGCACCAAGAGGAAAATATATTCGATGTCCTCACTCGAGAATTATCACATTTTATCGGAGCCAATCAAATGGTTTTCTACATTACGGATAATCCTAAAGCGCCGAAATATCTTATTGCCCAATCCTTTTTTGCCTTCCAATATAAAAGAAATCAACTACACCAAGTAAGTGTAGATGAAGGACTCATTGGTCAAGCTTTTAAAGAAAAACATACACTCCATCTTACGGATGTCCCTAATAACTACACAAGCATCACTTCGGGCTTAGGCGATGCTACACCATCAAACTTATTGATTCTCCCTCTGATATCTTTCAACGAAGTTGTAGGGCTTATAGAAATAGCTTCATTCAAAGTATTTGATGAGTATCAGATTGAGTTTTTAGAAAAAATAGCACAAAGTATCGCGGCTACTATAGCCGATGAAAAGACAAATATCACGCATCGTACAGATTCGTTAGAGAACTCTTCCTCATAATTAATTCTTCATCATTATGCCTTATTTTCTTTAAATAAGACAATAAAATGCTTCTTTGTTTTTAAAATTGTGTTCTGGAAGTTATACGCTTCCATAAAAAACACTTGAAACCTAGTTTCAGTGAGCAACAACAATCTATATAGCGTTATACAATTATGAGCTCTAACAAACATAAAATGCCTACTATTTGGGAGGCTTTGGTTCCTATCTTGTTTTTGATCGGAGCGCTTATTCTAAATTTTTCACTATTTGGAGATGCCGGACTTGATGGTTCTATTCAAACTATTTTGATTCTGGCCACAGCTATTACTGGATTGGTCGGTGCACGTTTGGGTATTAAGTGGGATCAGATGATTGAAGGAATGGTAAACACTATTTCAAGTGCAATGCCATCTATTTTAATTCTCCTGTTTATTGGTGCTTTATCGGGTACTTGGCTGATTAGTGGCATTGTTCCTTCCATGATCTATTATGGATTAAAAATATTAAACCCTACCATTTTCTTATTTGCGTCTTGTATCATCTGTGCGATTGTATCTGTAGCTTCGGGTAGTTCATGGTCAACAGTGGGTACTGTCGGAATTGCATTATTGGGGATTGGTACAACTTTAGGTTTTGAACAAGGAATGGTAGCTGGAGCTATTATTTCAGGAGCTTATTTCGGAGATAAAATCTCACCGCTTTCTGAGACTACAAACTTAGCCCCTGCCGTAGCTGGTACAGATTTAATATCTCATATCAGATATATGCTGTTTACTACAGTTCCTACAATTAGTATCACACTCGTTATTTTCATCATTCTTGGTTTCACAGCTCACGATGGAAGTGGTACTGTAAATGTAGATAGCGTTATGGTTGCTTTAGAAAATAAATTCAACCTAAATCCTATTCTCTTCATTGTTCCTGTAGGTGTATTCTTCATGATTGCGAAGAGAGTTCCTGCAATCCCTGCCCTTTTAGTGGGAGCAATTTCAGCGGCAATTTTAGCGATTTTCTTCCAACCAGAAGCTATTCGTGAAGTTGCAGGGCATGAACTAAGCTTTGGTTTAGCTTCTCTGAAAGCCGTGATGATGGCTGGTTTCGGAAGTATTTCACTAACTACAGAAAATGAAATAGTGAATGAACTTCTTTCTTCTGGAGGAATGGCAGGAATGCTAAATACGATTTGGCTTATTCTGACAGCTATGTGTTTTGGTGGTATGATGGAAGCAACAGGTTTACTTCACAAACTCACTTCTACAATCATGAGAGCAATCAAGACTGATGCTTCTTTGGTTGGGTGTACAGGCTTCAGTAGTATTTTCATCAACTTCGCTACTTCTGATCAATACCTTTCAGTAGTTCTTCCTGGTAAAATGTATCAAGAAGCTTTTGAAGAAAGGGGACTTGATCCTGTGAACTTGAGTAGAACATTAGAAGATTGTGGTACAGTAACTTCTCCGCTTATTCCATGGAACTCATGTAGTGTCTATCATTCTACAGTTCTTAGTGTAAACCCTATGGCATTTATCGGATACTGTTTCTTCAACTTGATCAGCCCGATCATGACTATGATCTTTATAATTTTCAATATCAAAATTAAAAGACTAAAGAAAGAGCTTGCCTAAAGGCATCTTTTCTCAAAAATATAAAGCATTCATCTAGCGTTAGATGAATGTTTTTTTTATATCCTACTCTCAATCTGCTTTTTGTGTAAATCTTCCCGTGATCTGTGTTCTTTCTTAAAAAGTAGAATCTTGATATTTGTATTGTAATCTTAATCTCATCTAAAAAACAATATCAAAATGACACAGATAGATAAATCAAAACCCGTAATGGTCACTGGTGCTAATGGTTATGTAGCGAGTTGGTTAGTAAAAAGACTATTAGACGAAGGAATTACGGTACATGCTGCAGTTAGAAACCCAAATAATGAAGAGAAAATTGGTCACTTAAAAGAAGCTGCCGCAAATACAACTGGAGAAATCAAATTCTTTAAAGCTGATCTTCTGACAGAAGGTGCATATAAAGAAGCTATGGAAGGTTGTGAACTCGTTTATCATACGGCATCTCCATTTACAACTGAAGTTAAAGACCCTCAGAAAGAATTAATAGAGCCTGCAGAAAAAGGAACTGCAAATGTTTTAAACACAGCAAAAGAGACTCCATCTGTAAAAAGAGTTGTTGTTACAAGTAGCTGTGCGGCTATTTATACTGATGCTATTGATTCTGTAAATGCACCAAATGGTCAACTCACTGAAGACATCTGGAATACTACAGCCTCTTTAGACTATCAACCTTATTCGTATTCAAAAACATTGGCTGAGAAAAAAGCTTGGGAAATTGCAGATAGCCAAAGCCAATGGGATTTAGTCACAATTAATCCATCATTGGTATTGGGCCCTGCATTAAACCCAAAAAATACGACTTCGGAAAGTGTGAATATCATGAAAATGCTTGGTGGAGGAGATATGAAAATGGGTGCGCCTAAAATGGGATTAGGTTTAGTAGACGTTAGGGATGTGGCTGAAGCACATTTCAAAGCAGGATTCACACCATCTGCAAAAGGGAGATATATCACCTCAGCACATAATACTAACTTCTTGGAAATGGGCACAATACTGCTTCCTAAATATGGTAAGCAATTCCCTCTGCCTAAAAAGCCTCTTCCAAAATGGTTATTGATGCTTGTAGGTCCACTTACCAACAAGTTATTCACACGTCAGTTTATCAGAAACAATGTAAATATTCCTTGGAAAGCAGATAATTCAAAAATCAAAGATGAGCTTGGAATCTCCTTCAAACCGATGAAAGAAACTTTGGAAGATTCATTCCAAGTACTAATTGATGAAAAGATATTGAAGGCATCTTAAATCATTAATTCAACCTTTCCTGCCCAAAAAGAGTCTAGTCAACTGAAGTTTTTCCTTTAAGGAATAACCTCAATTGACTAGACTTTTTGTATTTGTAAACATTTTAGTTTCATAGATAAAAAACTCCTTTCTATTGATTCTTTTTCAGACTTCGAATTCATTACACTAAGTTTATATCAAATTTTGAATTGGAGGAATGAAACAAGAAAAACTATTTAAAGGCTTTGAATATATCATATTGGGGTTTATTGGTGTACTACTATTTGTACTTCCGATATTCTATGAATACGATTCTTATTCAATGGACTGGGATAGGGTTTTCAATATTTGGAAAGCTTACATTCCTTTTCTCCTCCTTTTTTCGCTCAATCATTTTGTCTTACTTCCCTATTTCTTTTTCAGAAATAAAAAAATATACTTCCTAATTGCCAATCTGTTATTGATAATTGGACTGACTGTATCCACACGTTTCGTTTTCAAAGATAGTGGTCGTCCATTTACAAGAGAGCAAATGGAAATGCCAAGGCGAAATAGACCTCCAAGAGAAGGTTTACCTCCGCATAGAATGCCAGACCCAAGGCAAAGACATCCGCTTCCCCAACAATCTCCCTTACGTCAACTTCCTCCAGAATTGGGTTTTGTCTTATTATCGATACTGATCATTGGTTTCGATACGGGCCTAAGCCTGTCGGTAAAATGGGTCGCTTCAGAACAAGACCGTGTAAATACAGAGAAAGAAATGGTAGAATCTCAACTTGCATTTCTTCGGAATCAAGTAAGTCCACATTTCTTTATGAATACTCTCAACAACATTCATTCGCTCATGGATATTGACACAGAAGAAGCCAAAGAATCCATTATTAGGCTGTCGAAATTGATGCGTCATTTACTTTATGATTCAGAAGTCAAAGAAATTCCGATAGAAAAAGAAGTCCAATTTGTTGGAAACTACATAGATCTCATGAAGCTTCGTTTTTCTGACAAAGTAAAAATCACTTTCGACATCTCTTCAGAACTGCCGAATATCACTATTCCGCCTTTGTTGTTTACTTCTTATGTTGAGAATGCCTTCAAACATGGCATCAGTTATCAACAAGAAAGCTTTATCCACATCATGTTTGCTTTTGCTGAACACGAATTATATTTCAAGGTTGAAAATAGCAACCCGAAAAGCATTCAGAAAGAAGGGCCTTCTGGTGTGGGTCTTGTGAACTCCCAAAAGCGTTTAGAGCTTTTGTATGGTAAGAATTTTGAGCTAAACATAAGCGATATAAAAGAAAGCTATACTGTAGAATTAAAAATACCCGTATGATTAGATGCATCACCATAGACGACGAGCCTTTGGCTTTAAGACAAATTGTCAATTATATAGAAAAAACACCTTTTTTAGAATGTGTAGGACAATTTGAAAATGCACTTGAGGCACTCACTTTTCTGAAAGAAAATGAGGTAGATTTGATGTTTGTGGATATTCAGATGCCAGATATCAGTGGGATGGATTTTGTGAAAATGCTCAAGAATCCTCCTCGAATTATCTTCACTACAGCTTACAGTGAGTATGCTGTAGAAGGCTTCAAGGTTGATGCTGTCGATTACCTGTTGAAACCCATAGGCTACCCCGACTTCTTTAAAGCAGCCGAAAAAGCGAGAGACCGTATAACGCCCATAACAAGCAAAGAAGTTGAAAAAAATATTGAAGGAAATTCTGAATTTCTATTTGTAAAATCAGAGCATAAAATGCTACGTATCAACACTTCTAAAATCAAATACATAGAAGGGATGCGTGAATATGTCAGAATCCATTTGGAAGATCAAAAACCAGTAATGGCACTAATGAGTATGAAGAAAATAGACGAGTTTTTACCTTCTGAGCACTTCATGCGTGTACACCGTTCTTATATCGTGAACTTAAACAAGATAGAGGTTATAAACCGCAGTCGTATCATTTTTGATGAAGATGTGTACATTCCTGTCAGTGATCAATACAAAAATGACTTTCAAGCTTTCTTAGATAAAAACTCATTGGGCTAAAAAATTAAAACCCCAACTCGCTAGCTCAACGCTTTGAGTTGGGGTAAAACATTATCAATCTTCGTTTATTTATTTTTTCAATTTATCTTTTACCATCTGTCCATAAGCAGGGTCAGCCTTCGTAAAATATTCAAGCATTCTTTCTTGTGCACTTTCAGATGCCTGTGAAAGTCCTCCAACTATATTACTCGTCAATTGGTCTTTCTGATCATCAGACATAATTCGGAACAAATCTCCTGCTTGAGTGAAATTGTCTTCATCGCGTGTATCAAAACGATCTATTGTTCCTGCCGTTAATCGCATTGGCGGTTCAGCCACTGAAGGGTCTTGCTGAGGCATTTCTTTCTGATCGTTCGGATAATAATTCACCTTTTCTGTCTGTGGGCTATCACTTCCTGTATGGAACGGACAACCATGTGCCATAGCTCCATCTTTTTGGTAATGATTTACAGGGCACTTTGGTGCATTTACAGGCAACTGATTATGATTTGCCCCTACACGGTAGCGGTGAGCATCGCCATAGGCAAACAATCTTGCTTGTAACATTTTATCTGGAGAAGCTCCTGTTCCTGGAACCAAATTGGCTGGTGTAAATGTTGCTTGTTCCGTTTCTGCAAAGTAATTCTTCACATTTCTATTTAATGTCAGTTTACCTACTTCGATCAATGGATAGTCTTTATGAGACCATACTTTTGTCAAATCAAACGGATTAATTTCGTAAGTCTCTGCATCCTTTTCTGGCATAATCTGAAGCTTTACAGTCCAAGATGGGAAATCACCTCTTTCAATTGCTTCCACCAAATCTTTCTGATGTCCGAAAGGCTCCTTTTGAGCAGCTTCTTCGTTTGTAAGAGTTTTAATTCCTTGATCAGTTTTGAAATGCCATTTCACCCAATAGCGTTCTCCACTTTTATTCCAAAGACTCAAAGTGTGCGAGCCATAACCATTGATGTGACGCAATGAATAAGGAATACCACGATCAGACATCAAAATTGTGATCTGATGAAGTGATTGTGGATTGCTTGCCCAGAATTCAAAGTGAGCGAAAGGGTTTGGAAGATTCGTCTGAGGATTTTTGTTCTGAGAATGAATAAAATCAGGAAATTTCTGAGGGTCTCTGAGAAAGAAGACAGGTGTATTATTACCTACGATGTCATAGTTTCCTTCTTCTGTATAAAATTTTACGGAGAAACCTCTTACATCTCTCACATAGTCACCCGAATCTTGTCCTCCTGCCACTGTTGAGAAACGTAAAAAGAGTTCTGTTTCTTTTCCTTCTCCATTCAAAAAGTTAGCACAAGTGTACTCAGAAAGGTCTTTGGTCAGTTTAAATGTTCCGTACGCACCATATCCACGTGCATGTACAACTCGCTCAGGAATACGCTCTCTATTAAAGTGAGCCAATTTCTCCATCAATTGCCAATTGTCAAAAGTTAGTGGGCCTCTTTCTCCTGCAGAGATACTGTTATTATCATCTGAAATTGGAGCTCCATTTTGAGTAGTTAATTTCTTATTAGTCATGTTTAGTTGTTTTAATGACCATACACATCACTCTCATAATGAAGTATGTGCACAATCAGTTCGTTTGCTTTAAGAAGAGAAAATACTTTTCTCTCTTTCGCACCAATTTAGATGTTTGCACAATGTTACCTTTAATTTTTCTACCAAAAGAGCTTTTTCATCTACCAAAAAACACCTTCCATCTACGACTTTAATTCCAATGCCTGAAGTCACCAGAAATAAAAACATTCCCTAAGTATAAAGTCATTGTTTTTTGTTGATTTTTAAATATTTGAAAAATAATTATTGATCATACACACACCAATTCGTAGATAAAATCCCTCGATTCATTGATTGCTTTTCTGTTCAGATAAGGTAAGCCATAGATTCACAACAACTAAAAACAAATATGCAATATGGTTTTACCTACTTATTCACATCTAATCAACCAATATGAGTCCATAAGTCTAGAAGAAATACAGGCCGTGAAACTCATGAATAGAGTTGATCAAAAGTTCTTGCTTACTGCAAGGCAACTAACAGAACTTCTTCGTCTTTTGTCGGAAGATTATTATGTCATGGAAATTGAGAACAAACGCTTGCTCCAATATCAGACACATTACTTCGACACTAAAGAAGATGCCATGTACCAAAACCATCAGAGAGGGAAACTGAACCGATTCAAAATTCGGCATCGTACTTATGTGGACTCTGAAGTCGCATTTTTGGAACTAAAGTTTAAAAACAATAAAGGGAGAACTGAGAAAATCCGAATCCCATCGGCCACCGCTCATGGTGATTTCTCTAAAAAAGAAAGTTATTATTTGGCCAATCATTCTCCTTATAAAGCTCACGAACTAAGTCTGAAACTGAAAAATAACTTCCAACGCATTACGCTTGCCAACAAAGATTTTACGGAACGCTGCACCATAGACGTAGAACTAAACTTTACAAACACATTAGGGACAGAGTCTTTGGGTGGGCTGAGTATTGTAGAGGTAAAAACAGACCAACAAAACCAAAAGGCGATTATTCTGAATGCCCTTAAAAAATTAGGTATTCGCCCTTCCCGATTCAGCAAATATTGTATAGGCAGAGCTTTATTAGAACCACACTTAAAAGCCAACCGATTTAAACGAAGAATACTCAAGCTGAATACGCTTTTATAAACTAATTCAAAACCAAAATTAATATGGATCTTAACTTCATTACAGAACAACTAAACACACAGACCTCATCAGTAAGTGTCTTCCAAATCGGGGTATTTCTTATCCGAATGCTCATTAATCTCCTCTCTATTACTGCACTCGTTCGTGTGCTTTACGCCCGAAACAATAGAAATAGAGACTTCTTTTTCACCTATTACGGCATCGGTTTTACTGTATTCTTGATCTGCTATATGCTCCAAAATGTAGAACTAGAATTAGGTTTTGCTCTTGGGCTTTTTGCGGTTTTCGGAATTATCAGATACCGAACAGATCCTATTCCAATCAAATCAATGACTTATCTGTTTGTCGTGATTGGTATATCCATCATCAATGCATTGGCAGGAAATCATATATCTGAATACTATTTATTTCTGGTCAATTCAATTATGATCTTAGGGCTATGGGCTGTAGAATCAAGTCTTTTTCTCAATAAAGAACAAGGTCTTCTGATTTTCTATGAAAAAATAGAAAACATTAAACCCGAAAACTCAAACCAACTTCTTCATGATCTTTTTGAACGCACAGGCTTATTGATCACTCGTTACGAAATCAAAGATGTAGACTTTTTGAGAGATGCCGCACACATTCAAGTTTTCTACCTAAGAGAAGATGCCTCACAGAAAGAAGTAGAACGAGTAAATGATCGAAAATCGGCATTGAAGGTAGTTTTCAGAAATCCAGTATAGCGCTAAAACCAAAATAATCATGAGATTTTTTCAGAAATATATATTACTCTGTGCAGCCTTTTTCATAAGTATTCAACTCTCCCTTGCTCAAGAAGTAGAAACAGAACAAGAATTTCAGACTTGGACTTCATTTACACTTCAGAAAAAACTTGGAAAGGGTCTTTCTCTTGATATCAAACCTCAATTAAGATTTGAAAATACTGAAATAGACAAAGGTCTATTTGATGCTGGTCTTCAATACAAATGGAATAATTTCATCAAAACAAAAGCTATTTATCGCTTTGGGCTAGAAAATAAAACAGAGACCAATGAAATCAGCCATCGGTTTGCCTTAGACTTAAAAGGCGAGAGAGAATGGAATAGATGGGAAGGAAGCCTGAGATTACGGATGAGTACAATCACTGACTTTGAAGAAGAAGACAACGATGGATTAAACCTCAGATACCGAGCAAAAATGGCTTATAATCTTCCAAAAACAAGTCTCAAACCCTATATCTCGGCAGAACTTTTCCAAGATCTAGAAGCTCAGCAGTTTTCAAAAGTCAGATACAGTACTGGAGCCAGCTACAAATTATTCAAACATAATTATATCGGGTTCCGATACTCACTTGATTACTACCTACTCAAATACAAAAACAGGCATATCATTAGCCTCAACTATAAAATCAAGATCAAATGAAAAAACTAAAAATATTTATTATTCTTCACCTTTTCTTAGGAGCCACCTTTGCCTGTAGAGAATCTACAATTGATGAAAATGATATAATTATTGAAAAAGAAATTGATACACCAGACTGGACTGAAAACACACATAGCAATGCTGTTGAGCCAAACTATGAAGTTGTTTTTCCAGAGGATCAAGTCCTCCAACTATACATAACTTTGGACGATGGTGACTGGAGCAAAATGCAAAATGATCTTGCCAGTAATTTAGGTGGAAATCACTTCCCCGGTGGAAGAACCGACATAGACTTCGACCCCATTTGGGTAGCGGCTAGTCTTGTATATGAAGGAACAGAATGGTATAAAGTCGGAATAAGATACAAAGGGAATTCTTCATTGAAAGGCACTTACTCTTCAAACTCTGATAAGTATTCTTTCAAACTAGATTTCGATGAGTTTGAAGATGAATATCCAGATATTAAAAATCAGCGTTTTTTTGGTTTTAAACAGTTAAACCTAAACAACAACTATGATGACGATTCATTTGTAAGAGAAAAAACGGCATCAGACCTGTTCCGTTCTTTTGGAGTTCCTTCAGCTCGAACTACTTTCTGCCAAGTGTACATCGATAAAGGAAATGGCTCTGAGTACCTCGGTCTTTACACGATAGTAGAAGAAGTGGATGACACTGTTTTAGATGCTCAGTTTGAAAATGGCGAAGGTAATTTGTACAAGCCAGATGGAGATGCGGCCACTTTTGCATCGGGTACTTACAATCAATCTGAAATGGAAATCAAAACTAATGAAGAAAGTAGTGACTATTCAGACGTAAGAGCTCTCTATGAGATTATCAATGCGACTACGAGAGATGAAGGTTGGCAAGAAGAACTCGAAAACATTTTTGATGTCGATCATTTTCTCAAATACTTAGCCGTAAATACCGTCATTCAGAACTGGGACACCTATGGAAACATGACACACAATTTCTATCTCTACAATCATAATGGAAAATTGGTATGGATACCTTGGGATAATAATGAAGCCTTTCAAGAAGGAAAAATGCAAGGAGCCCTAAGCCTTGGTTTAACTGAAGTTGAAGATTTTTGGCCTCTTATCCGCTATATCATAGATGTGCCTAGTTATGAAGAACAGTATCAGGCATATGTAAAAGACTTTAGTGAAAATTATTTCACTCACGAAAACATGCAAAATATCTATATGAATCATTCTATGCTCATTCAAGAATATGCACAAAGTGAATCTTGGAATTTTGAAGGAGCAATCAATGAGTTAGTTCAACACGTATCAGAGCGAACAGAGGCCGTCAATCAATATTTAAAATAACACAACAGGGTGTAACCTTATTAATCGACAATTTTATAGCTTGCTTAAAGCTGCTTCTCTTTAGAGGAGCAGTTTTTTATTTTTTCATCAAAAAGAAAAACCTCTTTCATCCGAAGACAAAAGAGGTTTAGAATAGAGAAAGAAAAGAATTACTTGATCACACAAGAATCACCATCACAGAATCTTTCACTTTCTGCATCTTCACCTTTCATATTTCTGAAATCTAGGTTTTTCAACTTTCCTTCCAACTCTAGATATTTTTCTCTTGTAATTTCCTCATATGGCATTTGAGGGAAAACAGCTCCTTTTTCCAATTTTGGCAAGAAACTCACAGACTTCAGTTGGTACTGATAGTAGTTCAAAATCGGATTGATTTGAGAAGCTTCATCTTTCTTAAACGTCACTGTAACCGAAACTTGGTTATCTGCCCAATACTTTTGTAAGAATGCAGCCAAACTCACTTGCTCCCAGATACTCACCTCATTCAAGGTTCTCACATTCGGAATATGTACAGGAACTGAAACAACCATTGTATTTGCCTCAGATACCGAAGGCTCTACATCGTAACCTGCATCAATACACTTTTTGATCAAAGGAGAATCTTCTGCAATACGGATACGACGGATGTAATGGTTACTTTCTGGGTAGTGAATACCTGGAGTCACTCCCGGAAGCAATGAAACTGTACCACTTGGCTTAATCGAAGTTGTCTTTACAGAACGAGGTACACATAACCATTCAGAATAGATCGTATCCCAATCTTGAATAGTGTGATAGCCTTCGTCACACCAAGTTTTGAACTCATCCAAACCATGAGATTCTACAAACTGAGCGATACCACTCATAGAGGTACCGATACGTCTGTTTCTCAACAATACTCTGTTTGTTTCTGCACAGTGCGTATTTCCTAATGTCACTGTTTTTGCGTACAAGTAAGCAAACTTCAAGGTACGTAAGAAGTCTTCTTTACTTTCAGCTCTAGTAGGGAAAGTCTCTACCAAACAACACATTTCGTAGCTTTCCAAAGACTGCTCTGCGCATGGGTTTGTACCCGCTGCACGTCTATCTTTGTTATCCTCTCCATCTACCAAACGACCAAACTTCTGAATGTTGTCCAACCAAATATAACCTGGCTCTCCATTCACAGCAGTCTGTGCCGCTACTTTTGTATAATCCATACCCAGACCTGCAAAAACTGAGTTATTAGAAGACCATCCAAACTCTGCTCTACGCACGTTTGAACCTTCCATTTCTCCAGTTTCTTGGTTCCAAGTATAATCTTTCAATTTCAAGTATTCTTCATCCGAAGGATCACCGAATACAATTTCTGCACTTCTACGAACATTACCAGCTACGACACAGCAACCGATCATATTCATCACATCCACAATATCAGTTGTCGAAAGTGGACTGCCACTTTCTCTACCACTAAAGATATCATTGATCTGCTTATGAAGTTTAATCAATGGACCAGGTCCAGAACTTACTCCACCAAATCCTTTTATAGGCTCACCTGCCTTACGGATTTTAGAATAATCGAAGTTCACACCCACTCTTCCTTTATGGAAATAAGCATCTAGAAGCATTCCGACACTCTGAACCCAACCTTCTCTTGTATCTGGAATTTCAAAGTTGATTGCCTCATTCCAATCTGGTTGGAAAACGCCAATCAAACCAGCGCCTTTTACATCAAAACCAACTCCGACACCAAGCATTGACATATCCATCAAGAACTCGAAAGGCTTTGTTGCGTCTTGATCAATCTCATCTGTACTTACAAAAGCACAGTTATTCAAAGCTGCAAATAGGTTTCTTTTGATCGTCAAATCTGTACCCATAGCCCACAATCCTCTACCCGGAGGTAAGAATTTCATTTGGAACATACGATCATACATTTCCTGAGCGGACTGTTGTGCTTTATCATCATCCCAACCCAAATGGTATTTTAAGATGTGATTTTTTTGAATTGTATATGTACCCTCAACAACACGCCTGACAGTTTCCCACCATTCTTCATTCACTCCGTCCTCTTTCAGACGAGAGTACGTACGAATATACACCAATTCCCCTAGTCCATTAAAGCCAAAGGGAGGTCTAACATTTTTGTACTTGTCTAAGAATTCTTCAGTTAACGTAAATCTATATTCCATTTTCAGAATAGGGTTTAAGATTTGTTTATCAATAAGGTGAAACATGAAAAATCATTCCTGATCTTTCTTTATTGCTTGTAATGGTCAATAGTATTATTAGAAGCTATAACATGTAAAAAAGACTTAGGTTATCTTTATTAGCTAAAAAATATAACAGACTAACAATCAATAAATTAAATTAATCCAAGCTTTTAATTTACTTTTAATTCATTACACTCTGTTATGAATAATGTGACTAAATAGTTAGGAGTGGATCTCTATTCTATTTCTTTGTATCTCACATCAGAGAATATCAAAGGTAAATCAAAATAATGTATTAGAAAAACAATATTAAAATACGATGACATATTTTTTAATCAGCACTTAACAATTGTATAATTTCAACAATTGTGAAATTCCCATACGAATAACTGATTCTATTTTATTTTGAATGAAAGTTATTAGAATATTCCTAGAGGTTTCATTTCAATTTAGTTTATTAATTTCATGTGAAATTGGATTTGAGACCTAGCGAACCTCAGATTGAATTAATATGTTCCTTCAAAAACTTTAGTTCGACTTAAAATAACACACGTTAACAGCTTAATATAGACTCTTTATAAGAACTTCTTGAACAATAAGAGACTACTTAGGTTTTACTTTTTATGTTCTTCGTTGTGTAGATAGGAGAATACTATTATTTTTGAATTTGAAAACGAAAATATATAAGAGTTAACATTTACAAATTCTCATAAAAATGGCAGAAGTTATTAGAATGCCCAAGATGAGTGACACCATGAAAGAAGGTGTTATTGCTTCTTGGCTTGTGAAAGTTGGTGACCAAGTATCCTCAGGTGATATCTTAGCTGAAGTTGAAACTGACAAAGCAACAATGGAATTGGAGTCTTATGAAGACGGTACAATTCTTTATATCGGTGTTGAGGCTGGTGAAGCTGTAGAAATAGACGGCATTATCGCAGTAATCGGAGAAGAGGGTGAAGATTACCAATCGCTTCTTTCTGGTGCTGCTGCTCCTAGTGCACCTGCTGCTGAAGCTGCTCCTGTAGAAGTTCAAGAGGAAGCCGCTGCTCCTGCTGCACCTGCAATTGATACATCATCAATCCCTGCTGCTGTAGTTCGTATGCCAAAAATGAGTGACACTATGAAAGAAGGTGTTATTGCTGCTTGGCTTGTGAAAGTTGGTGACGAAATCGCTTCTGGTGATGTAATTGCAGAAGTTGAGACTGATAAAGCTACAATGGAGTTAGAATCTTATGATGACGGAACTCTATTATATATCGGTGCAGAAGCTGGTCAAGCTGTTGCTATTGATGGCGTAATCGCTATCATTGGTGAAGCTGGAACTGACTTCCAACCATTATTGGACGCTGCTGCGGCTCCTGCTGCAACTACTCCATCGGCACCTGCTGCTCCAGCTCCTGAAGTAAAAGCTGAAGCTCCTAAGGCAGCTGCTCCTGCTCCAAAACCAGCTCCTGCTGCTACTAGCAGTGCTCCAGTTTCTCGTGAAGCAGCTCCTGCTCCAGAGTCTGACGGTAAAAGAGTATTCGCTTCTCCATTGGCTAAGAAATTGGCTGCAGACAAAGGGTTCAATATCGCAATGATTCCTGGTTCTGGAGAGCACGGACGTGTAGTAAAAAGAGATGTTGAAGCATTCGTTCCTCAACCAACTGAAGCTCCTGCTGTACAAGCAACAGCTTCTGCGGCTGTAGCTGCTGGTGTTGAAGGCTTCAGAGATGAGAAAGTTTCTCAAATGCGTAAGACGATTGCAAACCGTCTTTCAGAAGCTAAATTTACTGCGCCTCACTTCTACTTAACGGTAGAAATTGATATGGATCAAGCAATCGCTTCTCGTAAGAGTATCAACGAATTTGCAGCTCCAACAAAAGTTTCATTCAACGATATGGTAATCAAAGCTGCTTCTGTTGCTTTGAAACAACATCCATACATCAATGCTTCTTGGCAAGGAGATAAGATCGTACACCACGATCATGTACACATGGGTGTAGCTGTTGCTGTTCCTGACGGTCTTCTTGTACCAGTTGTTCGTTTTGCAGATACTAAGCCTCTTTCAGCTATCTCTGCTGAAGTAAAAGATTTGGCTGGTAAAGCAAAAGATAAGAAACTACAACCATCTGATTGGGAAGGAAGTACTTTCACTATCTCTAACTTAGGTATGTTTGGTATTGAGTCATTCACTGGAATCATCAATCCTCCAAACGCTTGTATCATGGCAGTTTCTGCGATCAAGCAAGTACCAGTAGTGAAAAACGGACAAGTTGTTCCTGGAAACGTAATGAAAGTAACAATGTCTTGTGACCACAGAGTGGTAGATGGTGCTGTAGGTGCTCAATTCCTACAAACATTCAAGTCATTGCTTGAAGATCCTGTAAGAATTCTTGTATAAGGAATAAAAAACAGATCATAGATAAAGAGTCATTCTGAAATTAAATTCGGAATGACTCTTTTTTTGATGAATTTCTTTTTGAGAAAAAGTACAAAAAAGGCGCCCGTTGAGAGAAGGAGGGCGCACTTTTATTCAACATAATCAACCTAATATGGAGTTATTTCTTAGTCAAGCTTTATATTCTCCTTCTGAAAAAAATCAGAGGATACTTTTCATCATCCTCAAATTGAGTTGATGGTAGATTCTTGAAAACTTTAGGGAAATGAATGGTATAACTCGATAGGCTATTGAATAAATATACCCATAGACACAACTAGTTTATAGCCGTGAAACATCATACCTTTTACTTAACTCCCGAAGTACAAGTATCTATTCATTTGGCAGGTCTTCTGACTCACTCCTCGGATTTATGCCTTCTCGTTTTTTAATGAAAACAATGGCGAAAAATATAAACCGATTTTTCGGAGTTTACAGCTGCGGGTACAGTTCCTGAGTTTCACAGGATTCCCTTTTCAACTACAATAGTTGTAGTACCAAAGCATAGCAAAATTTGTTAGAAATAGTAAGACTTTAAGTGACATAGATCACTGACTCACAAGTCTTTTATCATCCTATTTTGACTTTCTTAAATAAATATCTCCATTGATTACTTTTAAGTTTATTTCTTCGCCGCCACCCTCATAATTATGGCTAAGTTTTGCTCCAACATGGCGTTTAGTCAACTCTGGAAAGTCAAGGTCAGAATAGATATCTCCATGAAGTGTTGATAAACTAAAGTCAGCTCCTTCTTTAGTATCCCATTCCAAATCTATAAAACCATTGATGGTCTTTACATTGGCTTTAGACTTTACTTCCCTTAGTTCTATATCTCCATTGATACTCTCTAAGCTGAATTGCTGATTTTTAGGTAAAAAAATCTGATACTTCACCTTAAAATGACTTGAGGTTCGAATCGCTCCATTCTTGTGAGGAACTTCATATTTATTCATCTTATCAAAATCATATTCAGAACGTACAGAACAACCTTGTCCATTTTTATCAACAATCAACTGATAAACCTCTTCATAAGGATAATCTGTATCTAACTCTACTACTGCGACAATCTTTAATTTGTCTTCTTTCCAGCCCTTTACTTGAATAAACTCTGCAAATTTCAACTCTAATTCGATGGACTGATCTTTAGTAACTTTCACTTCTTGCTGAAATGTTTGGGCTGTTTGTTCCCTGCCTGCTATTCCGAAAAGGAATGCGGAGATTAATAATAATATGCGAAACATGGTGGGTAAAGATTTGAAGGTAAAAGAAACTCAGAAAGCAATTTCTACTATTACTTTCTGAGTCTGATGAATCGGATTATTTGCTTTGTCTGAGATAAATATCGTTACTCGTTGCTTGAAGGTGTACAGAAGTTCCTCCGCCATTTATCGTCCCCTTGAAGTTATTTAGGCTATACATGGCTACTGGAGAACTACTTTTTTTATTAGATGCAGATACAATATCAAAATCGGTATACACCTCTCCTTGATAGGTTTTCAAGCTCAAATCAACTTTTGAATTCTTTGGTAAAACAACTTCCAACACACCCGATGTACACGAGAGTTGATGTGGTCGATCGATCAATTCTGCATAAGCACAATAAATATCTCCACTCGTAGTATTCGCTATAACGGGACCATATACATCTTCTAATCGGATAGTAGCATTTTTTCCTTTCACCTCAATTTCTCCTTTCAAAGATTTTAGGCTAAAAGTATTATCATCAAAGAAACTAGACTCTTGGATATTCAAGGCCACATTTTCTGGCACTTTCATTTCTATTTTGATTTTCCCCTGCATAGCCTTGGCTAAAAAAAGTGTATTTCCTTCTTGCTGCATTGCTAGCCCTACGCCTGTATTATCTCTAAGCCTAGTCAGAGGTTTTAGACCTTGTGCTCTTTCCGGCAACTCCCTAAATTCTCCTTGAACTTTGATCAACACTTCATTCCCTTTATATCCTTCTATGGTTAAATCAGTCTGATCAATATCTAGTCTGATTTTATTCTCTGCTGAATTTTTCAGCTTTATTTTATACTCTTTTTCAGAAGCAAACAAACTTTGAGTAAGAAGTACACCAAGTACAAACAATAGTATCTTTTTCATCTCTTTTAGATTTTTGAATTCATTTTTTAAAGCATTAAACCAACTCCTTCAGCAGCCTTATCAATAAGTAGAGGATGACCTTCTTTGTCTTGCATCAACTCTCGCATTCTAGGCAAAGCTGTTTTCACCTTCCACTGCGAAAGGATTTCGATAAGGGCAAACTGTACAGAAACATCATGTTCTTCATCCAAAGCTTCTGTCAGTGCTTTTTGGACTCTACTATCGTAGCCAAAACGTTGCAAGGCATAAGCTGAATTCTGACGAACATTTGGGTTTTGATCATATCTGACCGATGAAATTAAGGCCATTACAATTTCACTCACTTCTTCGGGTAACTCATTTGCATAACTCACAGCTTGAATTCGATCACTTGCTGAAGGAGCCTTGAGCATATTCAGAATTAATAGCTTTTTGGTTTCCTTCATTTCTTCAGAAAGCTGTACAAAATTCTGCTCCCAATCACCTGTTGGTGAATCTGACGTTGATGAATTGAATTGCATTCCGAATACAAAAAGAATGATAGCTGCGGCAACTTGCCCTCCTATTTTCCAATAAGCTTTAAAAGAAATCGTCTTCCCTTTAGCTTTTTGTTCTTCTGTCTCTAAAGCTTCGTAAAAAACTTTATCTACAGAAGTAGGAGTCTCTGTCACGTTCAATGAATCAAGATCTTTAAACAAGGTTTCAAAGTCTTCTAAATCTTGCTTTGTTTCATCATCTTGTTTCAGAGAAGTTTCTAGCTCTTCTGCTTCTTGTTTTGACAAATCACCTTCGAGGTAACGGATGAGTTTATCATCAAGTGGTTCTTTCTCCATCTGAGTTAATGTTTTTCATACTGAAAATAGATTTCACGCAGTTTGCCCAATGCTCGGTGTACTTTCACTTTTACATGAGTAGTACTCAAACCTAGCATTTCAGCAATTTCTGCTTGTTTTACCTTCAAGATTTTTGACATCACAATCAATTCTCGATCGGTTTCATCCAAATCAGCTAAAGCAAATTGAAGCTGTGCACTTACTTCCAGTTGCTCTAACCGAACCTCTGCACTTTGTTCTACCTCCTGAATTTTCTCTTCTTGTAGGGGTAAAGGTGCTTGATTACTTTTTTCAAAATGCCTAGCCCGAAGATTACGAGCTATACCAAAAAGCCAAGGTTTAAAAGCGTAGTCAGCGTTATAACTCGATCGGTACTTCAACATCCGTAGAAAAACATTCTGAGTGAGATCATCACTCTCTGTTCTATTCTGAGTTGTGTATAAAAAATACTGATACACTTTTTGCTTGTAACGCTCAAAAAGCACTGCTGCCTTTTGTAAATCGCCTTGACTAACGGCTTGCATTAACGCCTCGTCAGTCATTCATTTTTTGGTTTCGTGTTTTAGCCTTTCACATATAAGTATCGGGCTATTTGGAAATGGTTACAGATTCTTCGAAAAAAATTGAAAAAAAATTCTGTGAGCTAAAAGATTAGTATTCTACGAACTTAATTTTCTGTCTCTCTTCCCATTGATTTTCATCTTTATTTAAGATCAATATTTCATCCCAACCACTAATTGCTCCGTCTCCTAAGGTAGAAAAATATGTTCCAACAATAGCGATTGCCTTACTTTTAGCCGAGTCAATCTCTATACTTTTCACCTCTTTGATAAATAAGTTTGTTGAACGAGGATTCCGAAACAATAAAAAATCTTTAAGAAGATCATCCTTTTTCATCACTTTCCCTATCGTATTCTTCATTAAGAAAGCATTTAGTAACACAAGTTCTGAATTCGAGAACTTATGAATGCGGTAAGCTAAAAAATTGGACAGATCGCGTCTTTCTACACTATCTAAGAATGTAGTTGTTCCAAATGCTACAGAATAATTATCATGAATATTGGGATGAATAGAATTTCGGATAAGATTATAAATCTGAGTAGTATCTGACTCTACAGAATGAACTTGAGTTTGTGGGCTTGTACAAGAATAGTTTAGAAATAGAGCTAAAATTGAAACGATAAAAGAGAGCTTCATATACATATTTAGTTCTTTGTATTATAGCTAGCGCAACTATAAGATTGAGAAAGCTAGACGATCTCTATAATTAGAAACGAAATTCATAAAATTTAATTCTTTGTTGTACTTTCTTCTCAATAGAATTAAAAAATGACTATTCTAAGAATTAAAGAATTATCAAAAGGTATTTATCGGTAAGGACTAAGAATCTTTCCTATTTATTTTACTTTCTGATATTCAGTGAAATCCTAAAAAAGAGAGATATCAAAAAAATATGGAATTAATATTTGTTAACAATATACATATTGTTATATTTGATTATAAGAAAGGAATTCAAAAACTAATTCATACTAAGGGCAAAGAAATTTGTCGTGGACGAAAAGTCCGTTCGTAACTCAAAAACTATTACTCTATTACTAACTATTACAATAAAGGCTGGAACCCAATCCAGCCTTTTTTATTTTCTATAAATTCTAAAAATCTATACGCCTACTCTTGAGAAAAAGAAATCCAATTGCTTTTTAACATCATGAGGTAGTTCTGGCAAATAAGCTTTCGGAATTAAGAATGTTGATAAGTTGAAAAGATCTAAGAAAATACGATTATTCTGTGTCGCTTTCTTCAAATACTTATGACCTGATGAACCTCCTGTCCCTATTTTAGTACCAAGCATTCGTTGTGCCATAAGCGCATGTCTGTACCTCCAAGAGGTAAATCCTTCATCAATATCAATGAGCATATTTAAAAACTGGAATGGCTGCTGAAGTACTGGTTCTTCTCTATACAAGAAAATAAATAAAGCATTGAACAAAGCTTTGCGAGATAATCGGATATTCCCTTCAGCTTGCCAAGCTTCATAGTTTTCTTCATTCAATAAGGCATTGAAAGTTGAACGAGTCATCTCAAGATGCGTCAGTTGAATCTCACGCATTTTGTCATTTAAGGTAGGATTCTCCACAATTAATTTGTGATCTTCTTCCAACATTTGATCTACTGCAGCAGCATACTGCTCCCAAAAATCAAAGATTTTCTGCTGCGTAAAAGGCAAACGTTCCAGCCACGCTTCCATACTATCAAAAACGGATGTTACTTTCTCTGTCTCATCAATTCTCGATTTATCTTGATCATTTAGTCTTCCTGTAAAAAATTCTCTGTCTACCCCTTCTCTTTGATCTGTTTTCAGTCCTAATCTGATTTCAATCTCTCTAAATTGTACCGACTGAAAACCTGACGCAGGCACCAAAAGATCACGAAACTCAAGAAAATCCATTGGAGTCATCGTTTCCAATACGCCCAGATGTCCTTGAATAACTTCCTGAACTTTCTGAATTCGCTGTAAGCGAGTCACTGCCAAATGAATTTCTTTTTCATCAATCTCTTCTTGTGAAAAGATTCGTTGTACATCTGCAATCTCATGAATGATTTGCTTAAACCACAATTCGTAAGTCTGATGTACCAATATGAAAAGCATTTCATCGTGACATTCCTCGCCATACTTTTTACTCAAAGGCAATTGAGCATCCAATAATTTATCGAGCTGTAGATAGTCTGCATAATATACGGGTCCTCTGTTCTTGTGCATGATATTGTGTTTATTATAGTTAGTTTTTACTTGATATGATTAAAACACAATATATTAAAAAATGCACGTCATATACTTTACATAAGATAAGGTCTGATGTGAAAAAAGCTTTTCAGTTCTTAAAAATTCAACTGAAAAGCTCCCTTTATATTCGAAGTCTATCAACTCTAATTCCAAGCTAAGGCAGATCGTTTTGCCCAATAATCTTCTGAAGATTCTGCCAAAGATAAAAGTGTAGATAATTCTTTTGTTGAAAATTTTAAATCAACTGCATTCAAATTAGACTGCAATTGCTCTTCTGTACTTGCCCCACTCAATGCAACACCACACCATTTCTGATGAAGAATAACCGCTAAAGCTACAGCATCAATTTCCACATTGTGATTTGCAGCTATTTCGGCTAAAACTTGTTTTTTCTCTACAAAATCAGCTTCTACATTTCTTGAAGTCAATCGTCCATTTGCTACGCCTTCTTTCACAATCACTCCCATTCCTTGTTGGGCTGCCTTCTCTAAATATGGAGATAATACCGACTCCAAGATATTCCAAGTTACTTGAACCGTATCAAATAAAAGTTCTGAATTATATTGAATTTCTAATGCTTTATCGAGTGTTTCATTCTGCTTAATTCCACTCAAACTAAGCCCTATTTTTACTCCTTCCTCTTTGTATTTCCAAAGCTGATCTAAGACTTCTTGATTATCTAACACACCACTATCAATAGTGGCAGAATGTATTTGATAAATATCGAGGTAGTTCTTAAGAAGAGACTGTGATTCTGCCCATTGTTTCTGAAGGTTTACTAAAGAATGTTCTTTTACTTCGTGTTTTTCGGCAGAAATCGACCAATCGGCGGTATATGTGTAGCCCCATTTAGAGCCTATTACTAAATCTTTTGAGGATGGATTTTTTTGAAACCAAGAATGAAGAAATTCTTCGGCTTTTCCATAAGATCGGGCTGCATCAAAGTATCGTATTCCTTTTTGGTAAGCAATCGCTAACATTTGGTGCATTCGTTGTTCCATAGCTTGAACAGAATTCTGTTCTGCCAAATCAGCTCCATGTCCTAAATTGATATAACCTGGACGTCCCAATGCGGCTGTACCCAAGCCTATCGGACTCACTTGTAATCCTGTATTTCCGAGTTCTCTTAATTTCATAAGTCTTTGAGGTTTGAAACGAAAATACAGGATTTATTTCAGTTTATTGATTGATCCAATTTTTAAAAAGTCTTGCTTTTTCCCTACTCACCATGATTTCCTCATTGAAACTCATTGTAGGCTTTACTAGCAATTTCCCATTGAAATATTGTTCGATACTCTGAATCGCATCAATATTCATGATCATCTGACGATTCACTCTAAAATACTTATCAGGATTAAGCTGCTCTTCCAAACGTTCTAGGGTAAGATCAACTACATATTCTTTCTTATCATAAGTGACTGCTAAAGTCGTTTTGTTGATTGAATGGAAAAGTGCAATATCTTCTACATTCAATTTCAGAAATCCGCTACCATAATTCACCAAGAATCGATCTCTGTATTTGATTTCTTTCTTCTGAATACTCTCAACCAATTCTTTGTAATCTACTTCCTCTGTAGCTCCTCCTCCAAAGTATTCTTCTGCTTTAGAGAAACCGAACTCAACTTTTTTAATTACACTTTCTAAATCTTGCGGATTGATCGGTTTTAATAGATATCCCATGCTATACACCTCAAAAGCTTGGATAGCATATTCATCGTATGCTGTGGTAAATATCACAGGAACAGGTTGGTCTATTTTTTCTACAATTTCGAAACTCAGACCATCAGAAAGCTGAATATCTAAAAAAAGTAAGTCTACATTATCTATGTTATCTTGAAGCCATTCTGTCGTATCTTTTACGCCCGTAAACTTTTCCAAAATCACCCAATTTGGGCGTACTCTTTTGATAAGATTGACCAATAATCGTTGTGAAGGCAACTCGTCTTCGACAACTACAACATTAAAAACCTCTTTCATTCTTCTGATGCGTTTAAATAAGAATACTTAATCCTCTTTGTCTAACAAGGGGATACTTACTATATATTCTTGTTCTGTCTTTTCGATTATTACTTTTCGATCTGATATAATTTCATAACGTCCAAAGATATTCTTTAACCCTGTTTCGGTGGAATAAGTTGATGTCTTTGGTTGTAAATTATTGATCACATAAAGCCTATCTCCTTTTGTCTTGATGTCGATCAAGAGAGGCTCTTTTTCACTTACTACGTTATGTTTGATCGCATTTTCTATCAGTACTTGTATGGATAGTGGTGGTATCTGACATTCCAACAACTCCTTATCTAGCTTACAACAAATTTGTAAACCTTCTCCCAAACGAGTTTTCTGAAGGTAAGCAAACTTCTCTATAAATTTCATTTCGCTACTTACAGAAACCGTCATCTTCTTGCTGCTTTGCAAAACATAACGATAAACATCTGAAAGGTGCTGAGTAAACTGAACCGCCTTATCTTGATCTTCATAAATTTCGGAGATCAAAACATTAAGGCTATTGAAAAGAAAATGAGGATTTAGTTGATCTTGAAGTGATTGATAATCGGCCTTTAACTTTTCTTGTTTTAAAGTCTCAATTTCAGAGGTGGCTTTCTGAATATGTAAGATTGACTTTCGAACAAATAAGGCTGAATTGAAAAAGAGTACTAAGAATACTCCAGAAATCGTATCTAATACAATTGTGAAATATTGAGCAGACCCATCTACCATTCTATTTTCCCACAGCTCTTCCTTTCTGAAAAGAAAGATGTAGAAAATAAATAAAGAATGACACCATATATAACTCAGTAAAAATTGCTTGAAAGGTCTTTTCTTCCAATGGTTGAACCAAGGCATTTTCTTGTCCAACATATGATCGATAAAGACATTCCCTTCGCTGAAAAGTCCATAGACAACCATGAGTTCTAAAAGAATCCATTTGTCTAAACCTTCTACAGGATTTGTGTGCCCATTCATTTCCCGTACAGACAATACATGTATCACCGCAATTAAGCCTGAGGCAATCCAACGGAATAAGAAGGATCTTTTGGTGTACATATTTTCATTTTTGACCTTGCAAGGGTCAAAATTATTTACGTCCATCAATAACATCTAATCACATTTCTTTTCAACTAAAATAAATTCAATTTAAGACTATTTATCTATACAAAGCAGTTATTCTATTCTGAGACGTAGCTTTCTAAAGCTGAATCGAATAAAATAAGGCATAAAAAAACAGCCTTTATATCTTTACCTAAATATAAAAGCTGTCGGTGAAAGGTTCATTCCCTTTATTACAAATGATTAACTAGGGGTAGACACCTCTAATTTTTCTAAAATCTGACTTGTATTCAATACAGTTGCAAATTCTTCATTCAAGGATGCCAAAGCTGTTTCATGCATCAATTCGCTGCTGTAATCCATTCCATCTATTCCCTTTCTGTCGAAAGTTGCTGTAGCATCTGCAATCAAGAAAGTCTCGTAACCTAAATTCCCTGCCATACGAGTGGTTGTCGAAATACAGTGATTTGTTGTCAAACCCACAATCACCAAAGTTTCGATATTTACAGCATCCAAACGTTCTTTCAAATCCGTCCCGATGAAAGCACTATTCACATTTTTTCCAATTACAACTTCTCCATCTTTTGGCGCTACAATTTCCAAAATTTTATTGCCTTCATTTTTCGGATTTAGAGGCGAATTTTCTTCTGTAGAGTCATGCTTTACATGGAAAAGAGGCATTTCATTCGCTCTCCAATATGCTAGTAACTTAGCAGCATTTTCTTCTGCAAATAAATTGTTTCGGTTACCTCCCCAATGCTCTTCATTTTTAAAGCCTTCTTGAAGGTCTATCAGTATTAGTGCTGGTATAGATTTCATGGAATAATCTGATTTTTTTCTTTGGAAAAAGAAAACCTTAGTCTCAAAAACTAAGGTTTCCTATGCAAATATATACTATTCTTTCAAGACCATATCAATACACATGACAGCAGCCAAAATCAACTGTCTGATTGGGTGGTCTGCTGGAATATTCGCATCAATTTCCAACATATAATTATCTGCCGTAGTGAATAACTCTTTTCCTAACCCTGCCCATTCTTTACTCACATGAGCAAACTGCACATCGTCTTTCACAAACTTAAAATCCCAGCTTGTCCATTTACCTTTCAGTTTACAAAGCTCATTTTCTTGAGCATCCAATACTGAAAATTTCCCTCCGATTGAGAAAAACTTTTGTTTGAACATACCAATCAATTGATCATTGGCATCGAAAACTTCTACTGTTGAAAGAAAAATTGAAATCCCTCTTTTCACTGTCAAAACTTTCTCGCCACTTGCTGTACGGATTTCAATATTGAATGGCGTCATTCTTTTGTAATCCGTAAAACGTAACAACTTTGTGAAGAAACCAAGATTCTCTTCACGACAAGTCATAAACATTTCATTGGTTTCTGGGTCGTAGATATCATAGTTATTAGATGCCTTGAACATCCCTACGTGTTCTTTGATAAAAAATAGGTTTTTAGCTAATACTTCAGTCATCTGTCCAAACTTTTGGTTGGTTATAAATTTTATTTAATCAATTTCTTCATAATGTAATCATCCATGACATAGCCCTGCCCAATATCTGCCACGACCTCATCTACACTTTTAAAACCCATTTTCTCATAGGCTTTTATACTCCCCGAATTGTACTTATTTACGGTCAACGAAATTTCTGTACACTCATTTTTAAGCGCAAAGTCCTCCACAAACTTCAATGCAAGCTTTGCAAAACCTTTTCCTCTCTCTGACTTATGGATATAAAACTTACTCAAGAACATAGCTTCGGCTCTTTTTTGTACTGCCAAATAGCCCACTAGACCACTTTCCTCAAGTCCGAAGTAATGATAGTTTTCACTTTCTATCTGAGTTTGAACCGCATGAACCGATTGGAATTTATCCAACATATAACTCACTTGTTCCTTACCGATGATAGGTGTGTAATGATCTTCCCAAATTTCAGCACCAAGCTTAGCTACGGCCTCAATTTGATCTAAAGATCTGATATTAAAAATATTCATGGATATACTCGTTTGAAAAGTTACTATATCTTGATTTTATATAAGAATCACAAGATAATATGAGTTAAAAAATTCTTAAGTAAGAAAGATTTTTAGAGAAGAAAACAGAACCTATTCACTTGATTAACTGAAAATTAGATTCTTTCATGCATATTTGGTTTAATTTTAATAGATTAGAATAATCTCATAGATAACTTCCTATTCTTAACCTTACTGTTTTTCAGCCTAATGAATACTGAAACCCAAACTTCTACATTCGATAAGCAAATTCCTTTGCAAAAGAACCCAAATAATCGCTTTCTAAACTTATTCCGCTTTATTCGAGATTCTCTCCCCTTCTTACAAGAAAATGAGCGGAAGTATGGTGGATTCTATGAAATTGAACTTGGTTTCAGCAAACTTGTCATACTTTCAGAGCCAGAACTCGTGAAAGATGTCCTACAACATCAGCATAAATCTTTTATTAAGTCGCCCGAATATGAAGTACTAAGTGATTTATTAGGAAAGGGTTTACTCACCAGCGAAGGAGATCATTGGCAACACCAACGTAAACTTATTCAGCCTTCATTTCACAAATCATACCTTCAGAAAATTTATGCACTCATGCTCGATGAGATTGTGAAAGCAGCTGATACGCTTTCTCAAAAGCCTGAACGAAGCATTGAAATAAACCAAGAAATGATGCGATTGACACTAAATGTTGTAACACGCTCTATTCTTGGAAGCCAAATGACTCCTGATTCTGACAAAATCCATGATACCGTAACCGATTTACTTAAATACGGAACATCTCGTATCCGTAATCCATTTTTCAGATTGTTATACCCAATTTCCTATCAAAAATATAAATCGACACAACACATCAAGTATTTAGATAATTTGGTGTACAAAATTATTGAAGAACGTCAGCGAACTCAACATCCTCATAGAGATTTGCTACAAATGTTACTGGATTCTAGAATGGAGGATACCGGAAAAGCTATGCCTTTGAGACAGGTCAGAGATGAAATTATGACTTTTATGATGGCTGGTCATGAAACTATAGCATCTGCATTGAGCTTTATATTTGCACACCTTGTTCACGATCCTAAACTCTACAAAAAAGTACAAGAAGAGTTGAAACAAGTACTAGATGGCAGACATCCCGATTTTGAAGACCTTCCGAAACTTCAATTACTCCAACAAATCATAGATGAAGCACTTCGTCTTTATCCTTCTGCTTGGGTTGTTGGTCGAAAGGCAAAAGAAAGTGTCAAGGTAGGAAATACGATCTTCCCAAAAGACAGTGTATTTCTTATTAATATTTTTGCCATGCACCGAAGTGATCGTTTCTGGAAAAAAGCGGAAGAATTCCAAGTTGATCGATTTACCTCAGATTTCAAGAAAAACATGAACAAATTCCAATACATTCCTTTTGGTCTTGGCCCTCGTATGTGTATCGGGAATCATTTTGCTCAGTTTGAAATGCTGACTGTTTTAGCCGTTTATCTACAAAAATTCAATATGCTAGCTCTAGATGAAGAACTTCCTAAGCCTAAAAACACATTGACGTTAAGACCATCAAAACCTATTCGAATTTTATACAGATAAACTATTTAGAAAACCAAACACTAGAAGTCGTCAAAGGGGTATCTGCATATTTCCAAGCTGTCTCTAATTCCTCTTCCATTAAACTTACTAATTCGTATTCATTCAACTGTTCTGCAGCATACTTAATTCCATGTAATGCCCATCCATTTTTGGGGTATCGGGCAAGGTCTTCCCCCAATGTGGTTATTGCATCTATGTACTCCTTTGATTCAATCTGAATAGCTGCAAGGTAGTGTCTGACAGAAAGTAACCAATCTGGTGGTTCATTATAATTCAACTCATCTTCAATTTCTACAGCTTCTTTAAGAAGTTTAATACTATCGTCATATTGACCTTGAGATGCTAAAATATGGGCTTCCAATACCTTTTGAGCAATCTCTAAAATTGGAGTGATTGCATTTATCCCCCAAATACTCATATTCTCCAGACTCTTATCCTTACTGTCAGTTGTTAAAGCTTTTAATGCTCTTTTTGCATTTGCAGGATCTTTATGCCCCACATAAGCCATACCTCTAGCAAAATGACGAATAGCATTAGGGTATTTTAAAGCTAAATCTTCTTTGGGCATCGCCAATATTTCAGCCCATTTGCCAAACTTAACATACACCCAATATTTAACCGCTCGAAAATGTTGCAGCGTTTCCCAACCTTCTTCCTTCATCACAACGGTATCCGAATGCAAAGAAAGTCTACGTGCTGCTTCAATTGCCCACTCACTATTTCCTTCTAGAATGGCCGTTGCGACCAAAAAATGATAATTATGCGGATAGTAAGCCAAAGGGTATGCCCCTTGTGCATGGCAGGTTGCTGTATAAACACTATCTACTTTTACTGCTTTTGCATTCGCTAATGAAGCTTTGTGGTAATCTCCTGTTCGGATATAAATATGAGCTGGCATGTGTACTAGATGCCCTAATTTTGAAGCTCCTCCTTTATCAAAAAATGTAGCACTCGAAAGTCCTTTCTCTGGTGTTTTTGAACCTTCTATGGCATGAATATAAAAATGATGTGCACCTATATGAGTAGAATCTAGCTCCAGTACATTTTTCAAAATACTTAAAATTTCTGGAGTCCATGCCTTAGGCTCTCCATCTTTCTCCCATAAGTCCCAAGGATGTAAATTCAATAAAGCTTCAGCGTAAAGTGTCCCAATATTCGTATTGAAAGGATATTCTTCATAAAGCATCTTCATTGCATTTGCGTAAGCCACATCCAAATGCGTCCTATCTTTTAAAGGCTTATTTACATACCTTTTTTCTAAAGCTTCAATGAGTGCTTTTTCTTGTGAAGAACATTTTTCCTTTAGCTCTACAGCTTTTTGAAGGGCTTCATAAGCTCGAGGGTAATTATCATAATCCATCTTCGCATTATAATTGGGCCCTAAAACATAGGCAAAACCCCAATACGCCATTGCACAAGTCGAATCTAGCTTCGTTGCGTAATAAAATGACCTAGCAGCCTCAGCATGATTAAAACCAAAAGTCAATGCTAGACCTTGATTAATATATTTCTGACAATCTTCATTTGTTGTTGAAACAGGAAAACTCACCAAATCCTTTTGCAGTAATAATGGAGCTTTCTTATTTGTATTGTACCAAGAAGTATCTGTCGTTGCAGAAACACAAACTACAGCAGGGTTTCCATTGAAAGAATTAGTAGAATCTTGCTGTCCTCCACAAGCGTATACAGTTAAGAGAATACAAATGAAAATTACGATAGATTGATAATTCATATAGTTTTTCACCCCTGTCATCCATTTTCAAATTATTGTACGGGATATTACTTTTTGAGTAGTCTTTAAATTGTTTACATTTGCCTAGTGCAATTGGGCAAAGCAATTCTTTACTATCACAAACAATTTTTTCTCATAGAAAGTCATTTCGAAGAGATGCTTCTTCGTTCACTGAAGGAATATATTATCATATGTCAGTCAAAACTTCGATTTTTATCTTCCATCAACTTTGTCTAATTCGTTCAATTTTTGTGAAAATTATCAGAGGTTAGAAAATGGGATCGTACTTATCCGCATTAGATAGGGTACTAAATTGGCGTCGACGTCATTTATCAGACAACAGCTTTACATTATTTACAAGTGCTATCATCGGTATTCTTTCAGGCTTAGCCGCCGTAATTTTGAAGGAAACGGTTCACATGATACACACTTATCTTACAACAGATTCTTATGATGAGAACTACTTTCAACTAACTTACCCCATTATAGGTATTTTAGCTACGGTGGCTATTGCCAAGCTTTTATACCGAGGGCCTGTAAAGCATGCGATTTCACATATCCTTTATGCCATTGCCCGACAGAAAAGTGTGATTGGTAAAAGTAAAATGTATACTTACATGGTTACCAGCGCCTTTACCGTTGGTTTTGGAGGATCTGTCGGACTTGAGTCTCCGATTGTACTAACGGGTTCTGCTATCGGTTCTAATATTGCCCGATGGTTCCATATGGATACCAAAAAGAGAACACTAATGATTGGTTGTGGTACTGCTGGGGTTATCTCGGCAATCTTTAACGCCCCAATCGCAGGTATGATTTTCAGTACCGAAATCATTCTCACGGGTATCACAATCTCTAATTTCACTCCGCTTCTTATTGCATCAGTGAGTGCAACACTTGTTTCTATTCTTACACTCGGAGATGATGTACTTTTCTCTTTCCGCCTTGTAGAAGACTTTGTTGCTGATGACGTGATTTACTTTATTGGTCTCGGAATTGTCTGTGGTTTCACTTCATTATATTTCAATTATGCACTTCACAGAACAGAGACTTATATTCATCAGAAAAAATTCAATCCATACGTAAAAGCACTTGTAGGTGGTTCTATTCTTTCTGCCCTCATCTTCTTTACCCCTCCAGTTTTTGGTGAAGGTTATCCATACATCATGGCATTACTCAACGGTAATGAAGAATTGTTTTTGAACAGAAGTGAATCATTCAGCTGGATTACCAATACCAATTCAGGAATATTCCTAGGTTACCTTATCCTTGTGATTCTAGTGAAAGCCTTAGCTACAGCTGTTACAATTGGTTCTGGAGGTGCTGGCGGTACATTTGCACCATCTATGTTCTTGGGTGGCGTAACAGGCTTTGCTTTTGCCCGAATGATTAACCTAATGGGTATTGCGCACCTTTCTGAATCAAACTTTGCGCTAGTAGGAATGTGTGGTGTACTTTGTGGAATTCAGTATGCGCCACTAACTGCCATATTCTTGATTGCAGAAATCACAGGTGGATATACGTTATTTATTCCACTCATGCTCGTTTCTGCGATTACCTATATTACGGTTTCTTACTTTGAACCCGATTCTCCTTACGTAAAAGAATTGAAAGAAATTGGTGATTATGCGACAGACCATGACACCAAAGTTCTTGACCGTCTGAATATCAATAAACTGATAGAAACAGATTTATTAGAGATTAATGATCAGGCACAGCTAAAAGATCTCATTAAACTTATATCAGTAAGTAAAAGAAATATTTTCCCTGTAGTTGATGCCGACCATAAATTGGTAGGGGTAGTAACTCTTGATCATGTGAGAGATATCATGTTTGATACAGAAAAACATAATGTCAAAATTTCAAATGTCATGATTATGCCAAAACATTTCGTTTACTACGGCGAACGTATGGATAATGTAATGCGAAAGTTTGAAAAATCAGACAATTGGAACCTCCCTGTTGTAGATGAAGATGGCTTGTACTTAGGCTTTGTTTCTAAATCAACAATCTTTGGTGTTTACAGAAAACAACTAATTCGACTTAATCGAGATTAAAAATCTCTTTCTAGATATATTAAAACCAAGGCAGAAACCTCTGTCTTGGTTTTTTATTTTCATTGATTCGTTTCTACTTCAAGTCATTATTATCCTAAACAAAATGAGATAATCTCAGTTTTCTTATCTTTGTACAACAGACTTGAAATAAAAGCAATTTACTCATCAACTTTTTACAATGGACTTCGCAGAATTTCTAGCTTCTAAGAAAATCGATTCCTTGGCATTTCAGGCCAAATCTCCCGAACAATGGACATCTTTCTCAGACGAATTTGAGCAAATGCATCCGAATAGTTTTCGTATGCAAAAGCTTTTTATTTTAAATAAACTTCGTCATGAATTTCCATTAAAAGAGGATTTATCTACAGCGAAGAAAACTAAGTCTACAAAAGCGAAACCAGTCATCAGAAAAGCAGCTTCAGCTACTACTCCTTCACAAGAAGAAAGTGGTAAACCTGTAGCTAAACCAAAACCTACAAGACCTAAAGTTGCTAGACCTGCGGCGGTAAAGAAAAGTACTGATGAGAATACAGCGGAGACAGCTACACCTAAAAAAGTAGTAAGACCTAAAGCTGTGATCAAAAAAGCAACGACTACTTCAGAGGAAGCCTCAAATACAAAACCTAAACGCAGCAGACCTGTCATTAAAAAAGAGACTTCTGAAAATTCTGAAGCAAAGCCTGTTGTAAAACGTCCAAAACCAGTCATCAAAAAAGCGCAAAATATTACTACTGAAAACGACAATTCAGAGCAAGACGCTAAGCCGAAAAGACCGAGACCAGTAATCAAAAAAGCGCAAAATACTACTACTGAAAACGACAATTCAGAGCAAGACGCTAAGCCGAAAAGACCGAGACCAGTAATCAAAAAAGCGCAAAATACTACTACTGAAAACGACAATTCAGAGCAAGACGCTAAGCCGAAAAGACCGAGACCAGTAATCAAAAAAGCGCAAAATACTACTACTGAAAACGACAATTCAGAGCAAGACGCTAAGCCGAAAAGACCGAGACCAGTAATGAAGAAAAAATCAGAATAATGAAAAAGAGGTTATCAACTGTTGATAACCTCTTTTTCATTGAAAGATATGATCTTTAATTTGGGGCAAAACCTAAAACCAATATATCATCTGTTTGCTCCTCAGCTCCTTTCCAATTTTTAAAGGTTTGCTCTAAATCACTTAATTGCTCCTCACCCTTTCGTGTATACATTGTTAGGAGTAGATTCCTAAAGTTTTTCTTCATAAACTTCATATCCTTAGGTCCTCCAAACTGGTCTTGAAAACCATCAGAACACATGTATATAAAATCAATCTTTCTTCTCTCGATTCTTTCCAATTGATACGCTTTTTGTACATATTCTTCTCCTAGTCCTCCAATAGAGATATTATCCCCTTTATGAGAAAGAATTGTATTATTTTGAATAGTATATACGGTACTTTTTGCTGAAGCTATTTCTACATACTCATCATCCACCACACATATTGAAATATCCATTCCATCCCTACTTTGAGATTTTTCTTGATTCAAAAAATGATACAAGGATTCTCTAAGGTGAAAAAGAATCTGATCAGGACTCAATACTTTTTTCTCATGAATAATTGAACGAATAAGATTCATTCCCACCAGAGATAATATGGCACCAGGAACACCATGACCAGTACAATCAGCTGCAACTACTATTTTTTTATTTTCTTCATGTTCAATACAGAAAAAGTCTCCACTCACAATATCTCTCGGACGATAAAAGATAAATGCATCTTTAAAACTATCTTCAATCTTATTGCCATAATGAAGAACTGCATCTTGGATTTTTTTCGCGTAGTTTATACTTGATATAATTCGATTATTCTGCACATCTAATTGTTGATTTTGTAGCTCAATCTCAACATTCTGATGGTACAACTCATGGTTTTTATCATTGATCTGTCCTTGATATTTTTCTGTAGCAATTTCATACCCCCAGATAATACTAATTATATAGATAAATAGACCAATGAAACATGAAATACCGAGATAAGACACATTAGGTAAATCTCTAGAAAAATGAAGAATTTCGGTACTTTCCTCTAGAATTAAGATTCCTCCCCACAGCATTAATAAACCACTCCAATAAAAAGATTCTTTTCTTTTAGCAATCAAAGTCACTCCTATGGGTGTAATTAGCTGAAATGCGATCAAAGGAGAGTGCACACCTCCTGTAAACGTTGTTATGAAGCTAAATCCTGTAAGAGTTACCAATCCATACAATCGGGCACTGATCAAAATGTCTATCCGTTCGTAGTACAGATAAAAGATAACACCAGCAAAAAAAGATAGGTAGATAAATGCCAAAGACACCATTCTTAATCCCACAAAGAAGTAATATCCCGCATATAATGCTGAACAAGAACTGGATAAGAATAGAATAAAAAATACTAAAATGGCATCTAATTTCACCTCATCTGAAAAACGGTTGGTTAGTTGATCTATAATGCTAACGATCATAAAATATGAAGCTTTGTGTTCTAGTTTATATAAAGTCAGTAAGCCCTTTGACCAAAATCAGATCTAAATTTGTTTGTTGATAAAAATGAAGGGCAAAAAAGAATTGCTTGAATAGTAGAATAAAGATAGTAGATTTTAGATAAAAAAAGCTCAAATACCTTAAAAGAGGCATTTGAGCTTTTAAATTTAATGGGAAATTAAATTATAGACCTGCTACTTCAGTTGGTCTATTGATTTTCTTCACTAATCCTTGCAGTACTTTACCAGGACCACATTCTGTGAATTTCACCGCACCGTCAGCAATCATAGCTTGTACAGATTGTGTCCAACGTACAGGAGAAGTCAATTGAGCAATTAAGTTTGCTTTAATATCTTCAGGAGCTGTAAATGGTTGTGCATTTACATTTTGATAGATAGGGCATGATGGTGTTGAGAAAGTTGTTCCCTCAATTGCCGCAGCTAACTCTTCTCTTGCAGGCTCCATCAATGGTGAATGGAATGCACCACCTACAGGAAGTGGAAGCGCTCTTTTCGCACCTGCTTCTTTCATTTTCTCACAAGCAATCTCGATACCTTTGTTAGAACCAGAAATTACCAACTGACCTGGGCAGTTATAATTTGCAGCTACTACCAACTCATCTTCGATACTTGCACAAATTTCTTCAACTTTAGCATCTTCTAAACCTAAAACTGCAGCCATTGTAGAAGGATTGATCTCACAAGCCTTTTGCATTGCTTCAGCACGCTTAGAAACCAAACGAAGGGCATCTTCAAAGTTAAGAGCACCACTTACTACCAAAGCAGAGAACTCACCCAAAGAGTGACCCGCTACCATATCTGGATTGATATCTGAAGTAAGTGCCAAAATTACAGAATGAAGAAATACAGCAGGCTGAGTTACGTTTGTTTGCTTCAACTCTTCAGCAGTACCCTCAAACATAATATCTGTGATACGGAAACCTAGAATTTCGTTTGCTTTTTCGAATAGTTCCTTTGCTTTTTCATTGCCCTCATAAAGGTCTTTACCCATTCCTGGGAATTGGGCTCCTTGACCTGGAAATACGTATGCGTTCATGATGCTACTAATTTCTATTTCAAAAAACTTGGTTTTACAAAAAGAGCTGATCTCCTTTTGCTTACAATTACTGACAAATATAAAGACAATAATTGTATATCTTTGTGTTTTTCTATTGATTCCAAAGTCAAGATACTTCATATGAAAATCAAAAAGGCAGAGTTTGTCATGAGTAATCAGGACTACCGCAAATGTCCACCGGCAGATAAAGCAGAATATGCTTTCATTGGTAGATCAAATGTGGGAAAGTCATCTCTGATCAACGCCATGACTAATCATAAAGGATTAGCCAAAACTTCGGGTACACCCGGAAAAACACAATTGATCAATCATTTTATCATTAATGATAATTGGTACTTAGTCGATCTTCCAGGTTATGGTTATGCACAGGTAAGTAAAACCATCAGAGAAAAATTCCAGAAACTAATTGATGGCTATTTACTGAACAGAGAAAACTTATATTGTACCTTTGTTCTTGTAGACAGCCGTCACAATCCTCAAAAGATTGATTTAGATTTTATGGAATGGATGGCTACAAATGGACTTCCATTTTGTATTATTTTTACAAAGGCTGATAAGCTAAAGAAAACTGAGAAAGAAAGTAAGATCAATAATTACCTCAAGAAACTACAAGAAAGCTGGGAAGAGCTTCCTCAGTATTTTGTTACCTCCTCTGAAAAAAAGGAAGGTTTAGAGGAATTATTAACCTTTATTGATCAAGTTAGTAAAAGTGCGAATGCCTAAGCTTTTGAGAAAGGAAAAATTTTCATTCTGATTATCAGATCATCTCTAAGAAATTGTAATTTTTCCCTAAAAAAGTTTTGTAGATTCAAAGAGAGCTATTACATTTGCATCGCCTTTCGGGAAAACGATAGGCAATAGTATTCCTCCTTAGCTCAGTTGGTTAGAGCGGCTGACTGTTAATCAGTAGGTCCTTGGTTCGAGCCCAAGAGGAGGAGCACTTAATTAAAATAAGGATATATATCATTCCTCCTTAGCTCAGTTGGTTAGAGCGGCTGACTGTTAATCAGTAGGTCCTTGGTTCGAGCCCAAGAGGAGGAGCAACTTATTAAAATAAGGATATATATCATTCCTCCTTAGCTCAGTTGGTTAGAGCGGCTGACTGTTAATCAGTAGGTCCTTGGTTCGAGCCCAAGAGGAGGAGCAACTTATTTAAAATAGGATATATATCATTCCTCCTTAGCTCAGTTGGTTAGAGCGGTTGACTGTTAATCAATAGGTCCTTGGTTCGAGCCCAAGAGGAGGAGCAACTTATTAAAGTAAGGATATATATCATTCCTCCTTAGCTCAGTTGGTTAGAGCGGCTGACTGTTAATCAGTAGGTCCTTGGTTCGAGCCCAAGAGGAGGAGCAAAAAATTCAGCCTTTACATTATAGATGTAAAGGCTTTTTTGTTTTCTGCATTTTCCATTCTTTTCTTACATATCCTTTTTCAAAGACTAATCATCCCTTTTTATAGGCTCTTCTATAGAAAATACCCATAAATGAGATTCTAATCCTTTGCTTTTAGTATATAGTATGTGTCTGTTACTTCACGCTATTTACTACTAACACTATGAAATTCCCATACCTCAATCTCTTAATAGGAGTTTTACTCCTTGTACAAGGCATCTACTTCATAGCTCATAAACAGCATATATATAATTATGTCCTTTTAGGTTTTGGTACTCTGCTCGTTTACCTAGGTCTGAGTGCTATTTATAATAAAAAGGAAGAAAAAAGAGACTCATAATCCCCCTTACTTTATTTACTCACAAACTCATACTCTAATTAAGTATGAGTTTTTTTATTTTTCACTTAAAACACATACACTTGATTAACAGGTAATTAACTAATAATGATTAATTATTTAATTTACATGTAATATATTTTTAAGTAAAATTATTGCTTCGTAAAATAAAGCCTCATATATTTGTCATGTAAATAATTGAAACGGAAACAAAAATTGTAATTAAGATATGAAAAAGTTAACAGTACTTCTATTAGCATTGGCTACAGTATTTTTCGCATTCAAACCTGCTAACGAGAAAGGAACTTATGCTGTAAAATCAGCTGAATCTACTGTAAAATGGATCGGTAAAAAAGTAAGTGGTGAGCACTTCGGGATGATCTCTGTAAAAGAAGGTTCATTAGACGTTAAAAAAGGACAAATCAAAGGTGGTACTTTCGTGATCGACATGAACACAATCACTGTAGACGACATCCAAGGAGAGTGGGCTGACAAATTACTAGGTCACTTGAAATCTGATGACTTCTTCTCAGTTGAGAAATTCAACACTGCTACATTGGAAATCACTAACGTAAAAGGTAAAGGTTCTGAAGTAGAAGTTGAAGGAAACTTGACGATCAAAGGAATCACTAAGCCAATTGCTTTCCCAGCAAAAGTATCTATCGAAGGAAACACATTGACTGCTGAAGCTAAAATCTCAGTAGACCGTACTCAATATGACATCAAATACGGTTCTGGTAGCTTCTTCGACGGTTTAGGTGACAAGATGATCTACGATAACTTTGATTTGGAAGTAGCATTGACTGCTGCTCTATAATTATAGTACAACCTGCAAACAAAAAGGTCTCCACTCAATAGAGGGAGACCTTTTATTGTTTTAAAAGTAAAATATCAAGAGAATATTTATCCTTCTTTATTTTCTTTTGTCTTTTCTAAATGATACACACCTCCTAGTGCATTGAATAACTGAACTCTTGCCAACGCTTTTTCTGTCTTCAATTGTACCATTTTAGATTCTTCAATAAGAAGCTGAAGTTCTTGTAACTTAAGGGTTACTTCATTTTCATTTCCTACTTCATACTGAATTTTTGAAAGTGCATACTTCTCTTTCATCATTTCGATGATTGAAAGACGCTTTGCAATTTTATTCTCATTTGTCTCAATGATCGCTAGCGCATCTTCTACATCTTTAAAAGAATTCAACACAGACTTTGCATACATTGCAATTGCTTCCTTATGTTGCGCATCCTTCATATCTACATTAGCTTTTAAAGCTCCTCCTGCAAAAATCACCCCTACTAATTGTGGTGCTAAGCCTAAAAACGGCGTATTTTTCACTCCATTTAGTGTTGGGTCTGTCCCAATTCCTGTAGCCAAAGGAATTGATAAAGATGGAAGTCTTGCTGCATCTGCTTGTTTCGTATTGTAGAATGCTTTTTCCACTTGATATTGCGCTACCAATACGTCAGGTCGCTTTTCAATAAGTTGCAGCGGAAACTCTGTTGGTAACTTGGAATTTACTTCAGGTAATGATGTAGAAATTTCCAATTTCCCAGAAGGATAACGTCCCACTAATGTTTCAATCGCTCTCTTTGCTTGAACATTTGCTAGAAGTACACTTTCTCGTTTTTCTTGTAAATCTGCAATTTCAGAACTGATTTGAATGATGTGTTTTTCATCTAAAACCCCAACATTATATTGTACATTAAAGAGTTCTCTCAGCTCTAATTGCTTAGCCAAAAGTCCATCAATCACTCCCAGTTGTTGTTCAACTGCTACAGCAGATAACCAATTCGAGATAATCTGAGTAGCTACAATCTGTTTAAACATCTCCTTAGAATATTCTGCCGAAAACCTCGTAGCTTCTGCACTTTCAATTCCATATCGATTCTTACCCCAAATATCTGCTTCCCAACTAGCTCCAACGGCCAATGTATAAGGTGTAGTAAGTCCCCAACCAACTCGATCGTTGGTTGCTGCATTATATGGATTTGAAACCGCTAGTGTTCCACTTGCAGAAGCTCCTACTACAGGCAGCATTTTAGATTTTGCTATAGTCATATACTTCTCAGCTTGCTGAATACGTGTATCGACAGCATTCAGGTCAGCATTATATTCCCATGCTTCTCTAATCAGATACTTTAACTGTGGATTTTCAATATCTTTCATCCAATCGAAAAACACAGCCAAATCCTCATTTTCAGAATCTCTCAAATCTGTCCAAGAATTCGGAATTTCCACATTTTCCATACTCTTTGCATTCTCCAACACTTCTGAAGAAGATTGTGCTTGTTCTATAGATCGACAGCCAAAAGCTGACAATCCTAGTAACAAGTAGTATTTGTACATACTTTTCATCATGTAGATCAGAGTTGATTTAGTGAAGTTTCAATACCAGATAATTGATCTTAGAACTCATACGAATCATTACTTTTCGTACAATATTCACTGGATGAATTTCTGTGGCATATACTGCGGCCTCTCCAACCGACCCATTTCGTAAGAATTCCTCATCTTCAGGAAGTGTAAAACGAACTGCGTACCTTCCTGGAGGAAGTGGCTTGGTATCTGGCATTAGACCTGTAGTCGTCATTTGCCCTCTTCCTAAACCTTGCTGCCAAATAATACTTTCAACTCTACATTTAAAGATTTTACCTGGCACAGCTCTTAAAGTCAACTCTACTTCATTCCCTTCTTCTACTTGATGTAATTCATTCTGATCAAAAGTAGCCCCTATATATCTTTCTTCTTCAATAAATGTCATTGCGGGTTTGAACGGCATTGTAGTCAACCAAGACCCTACACGAAGTTGAAGGTTTGTTACATAGCCATTCGATGGAGCTGTGTAAACACTGTTATCAAGGTCCCAATTTGCTTTCGCTAAATCAGTTTTTAGATTTGCTATAGAAACCTGCTCTCCCTCAAACTCAGTTGTTATTTGGGTTAGAATCTGATTCTCTTGTGCTCTCGAAGCATTTAATTTTGCTTCCAAGTCATTCACTTTTGTTTCTGCACTTTCTAAATCAAACTTGTTTCCAGCCTTAGCTTCTACCAATACTCTAAACTCTTCTACACGCTTTTTAGCAAGCTGTAAATTGGCTATAATTGACTCAGATTGCTTTCTTACAGCCTTCAATTGGTAATTCTGTGAAATCAAGCTTGCTTCAGCTTGTTCTATCGCTGCACTAATTTTCTTGATTCTGATTTTATAAGGAGTTGGATCAATTACCAACAATGTATCTCCTTTTTGTACCAATGTATTTTCTTGTACAGGTACATCTATTACACGTCCACTTACAGCAGGAATAACTTCAATATGTCTGTTCATAATTCTAACATCTTGTGTAGAAGGTGCTAAAACATTCAAAAACAGAATAAGAGCAGCCATATTTACAACTGGAATAGTGAACACAATCACTTTATTCAAATTGTTCCAAGGCAACAATTTAAACTTAAAATAAATCAGCCAAATAATGGACGAATAGGTTAATAGGAATAATGCTTCCATAGGAATAATTCTAGGTCAATAATGGGAAATAGTTATTCAATAATAAGTTCATGCGACTCATCTAACTGTAGATTAGCCTCTTTATGAACACGGATTTTAGGAGACTTCATATAAGCCCATACCAAAGCAAAAGGCCAAAGTAGTCCGCCAAAAACAAGAGACAGAAGACACAATATTTTAATTGCATCTTTTTGAGGATGATCTCTTTCTTCCGCTACTTTTTCTGGATAAATGTGTACCATCCAAAAGACATACAGTCCTGCCATCGGTACTATACACATCACAATCCAAACCATAGCATTTGCGGTCCCATCAAGTCCTGAATTGTCTGTATAATTTGCAGCATGTGCAAAATGTGCAAAGGTTAACAAAGCGAAAAGTATAGGCATACTTCGCTTAATTAGGTTAATAAAAGTATTCATTTGATTGTTAGGTCATTATTTGACTACAAGCCAAATAAAGTGTGATAATGATTAAATTAGGTTTGTGTGATTTGAATCACAGTATAAAGATATGGACTCGATTTTTCTTAAAAACTAAATGTTTAATCACTTTAACAATCAAGTAGTTAATATTAAGGAAAAAGGCTTCTAATCAAGCTTAATTAACAATCTCAGACAGCTAAAATGTTCTTTTGTATTGTCCTAAGAACACTTTATAATTTGTCTATTTTTTAAAAAAATTAGCTTAAACACAAAAAATCAAATTTATCTAATGTCTTCATTATACTTTTATGAAAAAACTCAGAATACGAATTAGCATTTAAAATGTTTCTACTTATATAAACTCTGAATAAAAAAAATCGGAGTTGTAAATGTACAACTCCGATTTCACATAAATCTTTACAAATTTCGAATAGATCGTATTTTTCATGAGAATTAGCTCTAAAGCTCAAAGGTTTTTAATGGGTTAATTTAGATCAAATGAGTAAAGACTCTTTATAATAGTAGAGGTAATCGTTTTATTGTAATTCTAATATTACTCTTTCTTGAAAAGACTCCTAGATTTCTTACTAATAGTCTGCTTTCTTCCTTACAATATGCATATTCTTACCTTTTTTGTCTAATTGCACATTGTTACACACACATTTGAATATGGAAATTATTTGATATGATTTTAATGTTCTAGGTTAAAATCTCTTTTAGCCATGATAAATCAACTACTCAAAGAATTCCTAGACTCTAATAACATTGACTATCAAATTATTTCTCACAGTGAGACACATACCAATATGCAAGCAGCTGCATCCTCTCATATTTCAGGGCATAAAGTTGCTAAAACAGTAATGGTAAAAGCTGATGATAGAATATGTATGGTCGTTCTACCTGCATCTTACTTAATTAACTTCAATCAGCTGTCAGAAGCCTTAGGTGTGAATGATTGCCATCTTATTGGTGAGAACCTCTTTAAAGATCTTTTCAAAGGTAATGTTGAAACAGGAGCTATGTCACCCTTCGGAAATATCCATAACATGGATGTTTATGTTGCCGAATCACTCATTCACAAAGAAAGAATCGCTTTTAATGCTGGTAATCATCACGAAATGATTCTAATGAAATATGAAGATTTTAATAAACTTGTAAAACCTAAGTCTTTACACTTCTCATATCCAATTCATAGAAAATCAGCCTAAGTTCGATTAGAATAAATCAGACTCATATAAAACAAAAAAGCTCAGCTAACATCCTGTGCTAACTGAGCTTTTGTTTGTAACTCTTGTTACATTAATAAGGTTGGCAATGACCTACTCTCCCACCTGTTACGGCAGTACCATCGGCGCGGTAGGGCTTAACTGCTCTGTGCGGAATGGGAAGAGGTGAACACCTACGCTATCATCACCATTATCTTTTAAAGTTCTT